>NZ_JAHBRX010000001.1:3938571-4244285 GCF_018398335.1 Chelatococcus sp. HY11 | reverse complement strand
AGCGCTTCGTCTTCGACGGCAAGCTGGGTGATGACACCGCCGACGCCTCCAACTTCACGGGCTTTACCGAGCTCAATGGCGAATGGGGCAGTGACACGTTGAAGGCCGGCAGCGGCGGCAGCGCGGTCACAGGCGGCTTCGGCGGTGACAGTATCCACCTGGGCGCCGGCGTTGATAAAGTCTATTATACGGGAGACATCTTCCAGTCGATCTTCCTCGCCATGGACGATGTCACCGGCTTCGACACGACGGCCGACGAACTCGTGTTCAACGATGACAATGCCGTTCAGGCCGATGGCGCGATCAAGGTTCTCGGCATCACGGTCGCCAACTTCGACGACGGCATCGTGAAATTCGGGACCAACGCCGCGGGCAACGCGGCCAAGGCCACCTTCAACAATCTGTCTCTCTTCGCCGCCACCGAATTCGTCGCTGGCTATGCCGCCGACGATAGGATCGTCGGCTTCCAGCACAAGGGCGAGTGGTATGTCGCCGAATTCGGCGACGGCCTGATCATCAACAACATCGTCCACCTCGCGGGCGTCAACCTCGCCGGCACCAATCTTGCCGATTACGTGAGCTTCGCCTGATCCCGGAATATCGCGCTATAAGCTGACGATACTCTGCACTGAACACATTGAAACGCGCCCTCTGGGCGCGTTTCTTTTTTACTAAAACTTTCGAGATCTGATTCGCTTCAATTTTTACTGAAATGATGACGCAGGAACGCGCCGACATGCTCGGTGGCGCGGGCACCGTCGTCGAGGCGGGCGGACCAGAGCGGCCAAGCGTGGATCATCTCCGGCCAAATCTCCAATGTCACCGGTACATCCGCCACACCCAGCGCACGGCTTATACGCACCGCGTCATCGAGTAGCGTTTCACTGGAACCCACCTGCACGAGGATCGGCGGCAGGCCTTTCAGGTCCGCGTGAAGCGGCGAAATCAGTGGGTTACGCGGATCATTCCCGCCAAGATAGGCTGCTGCAAGCCCCTGGAGATAATCCCGCTGGATGAGCGGATCGACCGCAGCCTTTGTCGTGAGGCTTTCACCCGTCATATCGAGATCGACCCAGGGGGACGCCAGCCACGCGCAGGCGGGCAACGCCTCGCCGGCAGCTCGCAGGCTGAGAAGACAGGCAAGCGTCATGCCGCCACCCGCGCTGTCTCCACCGATCGCGATATTCTCCGCGGCATAGCCCTCAGCCCGCAGAAAGCGATAAGCCGAGAGCGCATCGTCGAGGCCAGCCGGGAAGGGATGCTCCGGTGCCAGCCTGTATCCCACCGCCAGCGTGCGGACACCCGCCGCCCGGCCGACACCCGTCGCCATGGTGCGGTGGCTTTTGATCGACCCCGAACAATAGCCTCCGCCATGGAGGAACATCAGCACCCGACCGGCGTCGCTTCCCGGAGCCAGTGACCACTCTGCGGGTATCGCGCCGATGGAGATAGGCTCCAAGGCGATGCTAGTGCTCACGGGATCAATGGCGCAGACCTCATCCATGCGCTCGCGCCGCTCCGTCCATGTGGTCGGACGTGGCTTCGACCGAAAGATCTCCTCAAGCGCTTTGATCTGCTCGTTCAATGTCCCCTCCCCTGAGGCGCGAAGGAGCTTCAAGTAGCCACCTCCGTATATGTCTAGTCCATTTGGGCGGATGTGCTGGCGCGAAGAAATCGCCGCGGCGGGATCACCAATTATCCGAGAAACAGATGGTTTTACAATGCGATCATCGCATCCTGCGGTATTTTCCTATTCAGCCGAGCTGATTTCAGTACATCCGTCACGTATGGCGAGCCCCCCGCGGGATCACATTCTGCCAGCAGAAACTCTACTCGACTCTCCATTTTACGTAAGGCAAGCTTATCCTCGCCCACGACGTCTCCCCCATAAGGCAAGGAACCAGGATTGGGGCACGAGGCGCTCGTTCGCTGCACCAGAGCCGGAATAGAGCTCAAATTGATGGGGCAGAGACATCTACAGTGGAGGAATGGCGTATGTCATCGGATCAGTCATCCCAGTCGCCCGGCAATCATGTGAACCGTCGCTCGCTCCTTATGGGATCGACAGCGCTCGCTGCCGCGGCGGCCACGATCGGAGCAGCTACACGAAGCGTCGCTCAGACTGCAGCACCTCCCGCCACCGGCGGCGCCAGCGGCACCAAGGCGCCGAACATTCTCGTCATTTTCGGCGATGATATCGGCGTTTCGCAAATCAGCGCCTATACCATGGGATTGATGGGCTATCGGACCCCGAATATCGATCGGATCGCCACAGAGGGCGCGATCTTCACGGATTCATACGGGCAGCAGAGCTGCACCGCCGGACGCGCCTCGTTCATTCTCGGACAGGAGCCATTCCGCACCGGCCTGTTGACCATTGGCATGCCCGGGGACCCCCATGGCATCACCGATTGGATGCCGACCATCGCGGATGTGCTGAAAACGAGGGGCTACGCGACAGGGCAGTTTGGCAAGAACCACCTCGGCGACCAGGACCACCATTTGCCGACAAACCACGGCTTCGACGAGTTTTTCGGCAATCTCTATCACCTCAACGCCGAGGAAGAGCCCGAGGGCTATTTCTATCCGAAGGACCCCGACTTCCGAAAGCAATATGGCCCTCGTGGCGTGCTTCACACACACGCCGACGGCCGCATCGAGGATACCGGCCCCTTGAACAAGAAGCGCATGGAGACGATCGACGAGGAATTTCTCACCGCCGCGAAGGATTTCATCGACCGGCAGCACAAGGCGGACAAACCGTTTTTCGTCTGGTTCAATGCGACACGCATGCATGTGTTCACCCACCTCAAGCCCGAAAGCAACGGCAAGACGGGAAAGGGTATCGAGGCGGACGGCATGGCCGAGCATGACGGGCATGTCGGCGAGCTTCTGAAACAGCTCGACGATCTCGGAATTACCGACAATACGATCGTTCTCTATACAACCGACAATGGAGCCGAGCTCGCTCTCTGGCCGGATGGCGGCATGACCCCGTTCCATGGCGAAAAAGGCACGACCTGGGAAGGCGGCATGCGCATCCCGATGATGGTTCGCTGGCCAGGCGTGGTGAAGCCCGGCTCGCAGATCAACGAAATCGTCACGCTCATGGATTGGATGCCCACCTTCGCCAAGGCTGCTGGTATTCCGGACGTTAAGGAAAGCATGAAAACGGGTTTTCGGCGGGGTCAAAGACCTTCAAAGTCCATCTCGATGGCTATGACCTGACGGAATTATTGAAGGGTGACGCCAAGACACCACCGCGTGACGCGATGTATTATTTCGACCAGGGCGGCAATTTGAACGCTATCCGCTGGAACGACTGGAAATTGAGTTTTTCGGTTGCCAGCGAGGGCAATATTGCGACCGCGCGTCGTGAATCGCCAAGCTGGGCGCTCATCGCCAATCTGCGGATGGACCCCTACGAGCGTGGAATGAAGGAGGGCGGCGGCGCTATCGAGTTCCTGGCGCGCAACATGTGGCTGCTGGTGCCGGTCCAGGCAAAGATCAAGGACTTCTTCGCCGATTTCGACGAGTTCCCATACCAGGAGGGTAGCTCCCTCAATGCAGGCGGGATCAATTACGGTCTGCTACGCCAGCAGGCGGCGCTCAAGCGCCTCAAAGACATTGAACGCCTGACGCCGGCGCGTTGAGCCGTCGCCCGGAGAGCGAGCGACGGATACCGCGAAGCTGCCACCTCATGGACCACGGCCAACGATGAACTATGGGCCATGAGGTGGACATTCGTGCTAGCATCGCGGCAATCGGAAGCGCGCAGCGCGCCGTGGATCTCCCTCAATGGACCTCGTACGACGCTTCGAATTCGTCGATCTGGCGCCTGAGATCGGCGAGCAGCGCGCGCAATTCCTCATCAGGCCGCGGCTGCCGACCGACGACAGACAGTTGCCGCGACACATGGGCGGCACTCGCCGCGAGGCTATGTCTCATGCTCCAGAGTTCTTGCAACTGAAAGGCAACATCCACGTCGCCGACATAGGCGGCGATCGTTACCCCCTGCTCAAGCTCGACCTCGATACTCGCCCCCGCAGCGCGTATGTCAGGATATTTCGTCATGAAGGCCCCCACCTTTCAGAACGATTAACATTAATGCGTGGAATATCTTATGCAAGCAGCGGAGCCGGGCCGGCTCCACGCTGGCGATGGAAGACTGCCGTAATCGAGCGGTTTGCTCTGCGAGTGCGAAGTTTTAGACGAGCCCCCTTCCAGCCCAGGGCCGGTTGAACGGACTGACCCGATCGCCCCCCGACGGCCGCATCAATCTGCCATAAAAAGATGTAAGAATGTTCTTGCGATTGATTACCAGTAAGCGCGAACTGCGCGACAGCCTGCGCTCCCCACAGGAGGATGCCATGATCACGCGTACTCTCCTTGCCGCTTTCGTAGCCCTCACCGTCTTGTCTCTCAGCGTCTCCACACCGGCTGCTGCCCAGTCCGCGGCACAGAACGCCCAGCGCGAGCGCATGACGACGTGTAACAATGATGCCAAGGCGAAATCGCTCGCGGGAGATCAGCGAAAGACCTTCATGTCGGATTGCCTCGCGGGCAAGACGAGCGCCACGGAGCAAAAGGCCCTCAGCGCTCCGCAACAGCGCATGAAGGATTGCAACGCTGACGCGACCAAACAAGCGCTCACCGGTGACAAACGGAAAGCATTCCTCAGCACTTGCCTCAAGAGCTGAGGCGTACGGCCGCATCCAAGCCTGCGGGATCTTTGCCGTCCCTCTGATGGGGCACGGCAAGCACCTTCCTATGCGCGATCAAAACGTGGAGGCGACCGTCCGCGATGCGCCGTTTTGGCACAAAGCTACGGTTCCCGCCGCCTTCGGTTGGGCTGACTTGCTACGGCGGCAGGTCATGTCGAAGGCCATCGGGAAAAGGCCGACTTCCCGTCGGCGCGCCGAGACATCCTCGAAACCCTGCAAAAAATGATTCGTGGTTTTTTTGTGATTGTCATGGGGAACTTTTAGGCATTCTATGCGTAGTTCAGTGGGAGGCGCGTATGGTTCCCGATAGTCACCTCGTCGAGATAGAGACCCACCCGGAGGCTGTCCGTGCCGCTCAGGCAAGGATCCGCAGTCACCGCGCCGCCATTGCCGATCTCCGTGCGAAGGGGCATTCAAGCGAAATGCTCGACGGCGTTCTCCGCTATCTCGTCGCCGCGCAGCCCCAAGACGTGTCGCCACGCTGGCGTGCGCCGAGGCCTATTGATATGTCCGCTACCGCGGATCCGGAACCGCCCCTCTAGCCATGCCAAGCCGTGACGGCAGAGCGCCCGCCCCTTACCAGTTAAGGGAGCGAGCGCAGCGTAACGCGCGGGTCTCATACGCAATCACGCCATAAAGACAACGGTTTGAAGGGAAGCGGGTTCCCTTCACCCATCGCAGCTCTTGGCATCCCTGTGTCGTTGCCGCTGCTCTTCAACCATTTTCACGCCGCCATTGAAAAGACCGAGAACGTCGATCTCCTCGCCGTCCTCCACTCGCTTTGATATCGTCGTCAGAACAAAGAGGATCAGCCCGCTTTCGGCATCCTGAAGCGCGGGGTCGCGGCCAACTGCATCGTCCACGACGATCCAGGCAAGGCCGAGTTCCTGAGCCAGGGCATCGCCGAAAGTGATGCCGAGGCTTTGGAGTTTCCAGGTCTCATCACGTTCGATCATGCCCGGCGTCAACAGGGCCTGGATGATCCTCAGCTTGCCATCGACGGTCTCGTAGCGATGCTGGAATTCAGGCTTGAAATGCCCGCGCACCCATTCGCGCTGCCGCTCCACATGGGCGGCATCGTCCCCCGCCAATGCCTCCGTACGCTGGCTCGTCATTGCAAGCTTCCTTTCACAAGCTGTTTTTCTCAAGTTGGCCAACGCATCCGTCGACGGTTGAAGCAACACGGCGGCCGCTACCGCCACAGGCCTCACGCAGCACCACGGGTTAAACCGAAAAAGCACCTCTCCGCCGTCCTTCTCGCGCTCAAGGTCCGGCATATTGAGCCATGACATCCGTTTGCGCCATTGATCTTCGCCCTGCGTCGATCCATCTGATGTGCATTGCACGAAAAGCCATGGCTCGCTGCTCGTGAAGGGTTTATCACAACGCCGGACGGTAAATTTCGCACGGCTTGCTTGTTGGCGGCTCACGACACGGATTTGATCCCTGGAGTATCTGACGATGACCACACCCGCTTATCCCGAGGTTCAGCTCTTCATTGACGGCTCCTGGACACGGGGAACGGAAGGGCAAAGCCTGAAGGTGCTCAACCCCGCCACCGGTGAGGCCATTGGGAGCTTCGCCAAGGCTGACAAGGTTGACCTTGACCGTGCACTGAAAGCCGCCCAGAAGGGCTTCGACACTTGGCGCAAGGTCTCGGCCTTCGACCGCTCGAAGCTTCTGCGCCGCGCCGCAGACATCCTTCGCGAACGCGCTGACGCGATAGCGCCCTTGCTGACGCTGGAGCAGGGCAAGCCGCTTCCTGAGGCCAAGGGCGAGCTGATGTCATCCGCCGACGTCATCGACTGGGCCGCCGAGGAAGGCCGCCGCACCTATGGCCGTATCATTCCCGCGCGAGCCCCGGGCGTTCAGCAGCTTGCCATCAAGGAGCCGATCGGCCCGGTGGCGGCCTTCACGCCCTGGAACTTCCCGGTGAGCCAGGTGGCCCGCAAAATCGCCGCCGGCCTCGCCGCCGGTTGCTCCTTCATCGTCAAGGCTCCGGAAGACACCCCCGCCTCACCGGCCGAACTCATCCGCGCCTTCGCCGATGCCGGACTGCCGGCGGGCGTCATCAACCTCGTCTATGGTGATCCGGCGGAGATTTCGTCCTATCTCATCGCCCATCCCACCATCCGCAAGGTGTCCTTCACCGGCTCTGTTCCGGTCGGCAAGCATCTCGCGGCTCTCGCCGGAACGCATATGAAGCGGGCGACCATGGAGCTCGGCGGCCACGCGCCGGTCGTGGTCTTCGACGACGCCAATGTCGCCGAGGCGGGCAAGATCATGGTCGGCTCCAAGTTCCGCAATGCCGGCCAGGTCTGCATCTCCCCCACGCGCTTCTATGTACAGGACGGCGCCTATGACGAGTTCCTGGAGACCTTCGTCGCCGGAGCCAAGGCCGTGAAGGTAGGCGACGGCATGGACCCGTCGACGACCATGGGGCCGCTCGTCAGCGAACGCCGCCGCCTTGCGGTGGAAGAGCTCATCAACGACGCCGTGCAGAACGGCGCGACGCTCGTCACCGGCGGAAAGCGCGTCGGCAATACCGGCAACTTCCTCGAGCCGACCGTGCTCACGGACGTCACGCCCTCCATGCGCATCATGAATGAAGAGCCCTTCGGCCCGGTGGCGCTGTTCTCGCGCTTCGCGGAGTTCGACGCGCTCGTGCCGGAAGTGAACCGCCTGCCCTTCGGTCTCGCCGGCTATGCCTTCACGCGCTCCAGTGAGCGCATGGCGGCGGTGTCGGACGTCATGGAAACCGGCATGATCACCATCAACCATCTGGGCCTTGCCCTGCCGGAAGTGCCCTTCGGCGGCGTCAAGGATTCCGGCTATGGCTCGGAAGGCGGCATCGAGGCGGTCGAGGCCTATCTCAACACGAAATTCGTGAGCCAGGTCGGGCGCTGAATCGTTACGACGAATGGGCCGGACCAAAGTCCGGCCCAAAAATCGCGCATGACGTCGTCCGACAATGACGTCCGAGGTCACAGGACCTCCAGGATCACCACATCAGTTGTGGTCTCCAGGCCAGGTTTCTCTCATCCCCCGCACCGATCCCTCCCCTTCAGGGAGGGTGGCGCCGCAGGCGCCGGGTGGGGTCCGACCTGACGCCGACCCGGTAAAAGCGAACAACACGACCATCTGGTCAGCAGAGCATGACTCCCGGCCGCGCGGCCCACCCGCCCTTGCTGACGCAAGGTCCCCTCCCCTTCAGGGAGGGATCGGTGCCAATCTTTCACGATCGCTTGTCCTCAAACCTGCCTGCGTTCCCAAGCAGCGCCTCGACATCGTCGCGGCGGGGCAGGCTCGGTTGCGCGCCCTGCTTCAGGCAAGCGAGCGCCCCGGCCGCGCAGCCCTGTCGGATAGCGATTTCCAGCCGCAGCCCCGCGTCGAGCGCGGCCGCGAAAGCGCCGACGAAGGCATCGCCCGCCCCCGTCGTATCGACGGGATCGACGGGAAAACCGGGACAGCGCGCCGTCTGCCCATCCACATGGGCCAGAGCCCCCTGGGCACCGAGGGTCACCACGACGCCGAGGCCCAGATCAGAGGCGAGCTTCTCGACGACATCACTCGCCCCGCCATGCAGGCCGGAGCGCTCGGCGACCTGCCGCAGCTCCTCCTCGTTGACGATGAGGATATCGACCAGGGACAGAAGCTTCGTGGACACGGGCCGCGCGGGCGCGAGATTGAAGATGCGGGTCATCCCGCGCCCCTTCGCCCAGGCCAGCGCCTTCTCGGTCTCGCCCATGGAGACCTCGCCCTGCACCAGCAGGCTGTCGCCCGCAGCCGTGACAATCTCATCCAGCGCCGCCGCCTTCACCTGCGCATTGGCGCCCGGTGACAGCACGATCTGGTTCTCGCCGTTCGCGTCCACGGTGATGAAGGCCGTGCCGGTAACGCCGTCCGCCGTCGCGACATGGTCGAGATGGACCCCATCCGCGTGAAGATGCGCGAGGGCGAGATCCGCGAAATTGTCAGTCCCGGCCGCGCCGACAAATGCAACCTCGGCCCCCATGCGCCGGGCCGCAAGCGCCTGATTGGCCCCCTTGCCGCCCGCCGCCACCACATGGTCCGCGCCCGTGATGGTCTCCCCCGGATGGGGAAAGCGCTCGACCTTGCTGATGAGATCGATGTTCACCGAGCCAAAGACGACGATCATGGAGCCTCCCGGGTCCTCTGCACGCGGACGAACGGACATCCGCCACGCCGCTTATCGCGATTCGCCGGGAGTGTGGCACGGATTGCGGGGATCGACGAGGGTGGGCTGCATTTGAAATGCCCCTGATAAAAAGGGCCGAACGCCTCCGCCCAACTCAAGAGTTCACCCGTGAAAAACCTTCTCCCGGCAACGAAACAGCCAGTCATCCAAAGAAATAAAAAGTATAATCGCTCCTTACGACGCAAAAGGATTTTACTATTTATCCCCCTCTGGAACAGCTGGAAAATCCTCGGCCTCACGCTCCTTGGCGGGATAATATACAGTGACAAAACCTTCCTGCCAGCCAGTTGATCCCAAAGTCACGGCTTCAAATGAGAACCCTTCCGGATAGTCACGAAAACCCGGCTTGTCGCTTAGCTTTTCGATAACCTCCTCGCAATCCTTGGCAGTCGCATAGATGCCGATATGTAATAAGGTATCTTTGCGATCCTCGTATTCGCGCGTGTACCACAAGTTATAGACTGTATTCATCCCTCACCCCGCGCCACCACCGGCACATAGTCTTCCAGCGCGGGGTCCGGCAGCTCGACGGTGCGGTTGAGTTCGGAGGAGCGGTAGAGGGCCATCAGCATCTCGACCACGGCGACGCCGTCGTGGAAGGTCTCGAAGGGCATGGCACCACGGCGGAAGCAGTCGACGAAATAGCGGTTTTCTAGCGTATAGCCATAGATGCCCGCTTCGTCATCGAGCACGGGCATCAGTCCCTGCTCGGCATTCTGCTTCTCCACGAGGTCCTCGCCGGCATCGCCCTCCACGGCGCGCGACAGGAACACCTTGAGCCCGGTGTTCAGCGACGAGAACTCCATGGCATATTCCGGGCCGAGCAGTTCGAGCGTGATGCGCAGCCCCGGCCCCACATAGGCCCATGAGGTGGTTGCCTCGACGATCGCGGTTTCGCCGTCCGGGCCTGCGAAGGTCAGGATGCCGCGCGCGAAATCCTCCGCCGGGCGGTTGATGTAGTCCACCCCCGGCATGGCGGCGGCGAGCTTCGCCGCATAGGCGGGCCGCGTCCATTTGAGATTGGCGACGGTGGCATTGACCGAGACGAGCTTCAGCGCATCGCGCGGCTCATCGGGAGCCGTGAGCAGAAAGCGCCCCACCTCGACGCTGTGGCACATCATGTCCGAGAGCACACCGCCACCCTGCTTGTCGCCCTGCCAGAACCAGGGCTCGTGGGGGCCGGCGTGCTCCTCCGCAGCGCGGGCGAGATAAGGACGCCCGGTCGCCGGCGCGGCGCGGCGCCAGATGATGTCGCGGCCGCGCTGGACGGCGGTGGAGAACAGCTGGTTCTCGAGATAGCCGTGAAGGAGTCCCGCGTCCTCGGCGAGCGCCAGCATCTCGCGCGCCTCCCGAAGCGTACGGGCCAGAGGTTTTTCGCAAGCCACTGCCCGGAGGGGCGCCCGCCCCTGCTTCACGGCCGCATGGATGGCGCGCATGGTGGCAAGCCGGGTGTGATTCGGCGTGGTGATCCACAGGGCATCGATCTCGCCGGAGACGAGCATCGCCTCAAGGCTGTCGAAGCGGCGACAAGGGCCGAGATCCAGGCTTTCGGCCAGCGCGGCGAAACTCTCGCGCCGCTCGGCGCGCGGGCTGTAGACGCCAGCGACGACCACGTTGCGCACGCCGGTCAGCGCCTGCAGATGAAAACGCGCGATGAAGCCTGAGCCGATGAAACCGATGCGCAGCGTGGGCAGCACGGCGAGCGATGGGGAATCAGCGGTCATGGTGGCTTCCTCGGCAATGCGCATCGGCGGCGCTGTTTTAAAGGCCCGACTCGGCGACCAAGCCCCCGTACCTGCACGAGGCAGCCTTGTTGGCGCAGAACCCGAGCCAAGCTTTCATGCCATTTTTGTAAAGCTCCCTGACGAAAGCAACCAAAAACTGCGTGTTTCAACCGCAGGACGGGCATCCCCGAAAGACATGCTCGATGAGTTGACGCCCCGCCACCGGTGATTTAGTCAATCTCCCGGACATTATCGATCCGGTTCACGCCTTGCGAGGTCGTCATGGCAACCGATGCGCCCTCCACGCCCGTCGCCCGGCAGATCTCGCTGCGCACCGTCATTCAGGCCGTGCTCAATGAAGGGGCGATCTCTCGCGCGCAGATCGCCAAGGTTACCGGACTGTCCAAGCAGACCACCTCCGAGGTCGTGCGCGAGCTGGAGGATGGCGGCTGGCTGCGGGAGCGCGGACGCACGCAAGGCGTCCTCGGGCGCAGCGCGGTGACCTACGAAATCAACAACAGGGCCGCGTTCGTGCTTGGCCTCGATCTCGGCGGCACCAAGCTCCGGATCGCCGTCGCGGATCTCGCCGGCGCCGTGCTGGCGGAAGAGGAAGTGCCGACCGACCTGCGGGGCGGCCTTCATGTCGTGGAGCAGATCGCCGCTCTCGCCCGCCGCCTCGCGGCCGCGGCTGATGTCCCCGCCACGGGCCTGCGCTTCGGCGTCATGGGCACGCCCGGCGTGGTCGATGCCGCGAGCGGCGCCATCACGGTCGCGCCCAATATTCCCGGCGTCGACCGAATCGATGTGGCGGGAGCCTTGCGTGAGCGTCTCGGCATCACCATCGCCATCGAAAACGATGTCAATCTCGCCGTGAAAGGCGAGCAATGGCAGGGACATGGCGCGGGCGCCGGCACCTTCGCCTTCATCGCCCTCGGCACCGGTATCGGCATGGGCATCGTGGCGGATGGCAAGCTTCTCCGTGGTGCTCGCGGGGCAGCCGGCGAGATCGCCTATCTGCCCATCGGCGGCGACCCCTATGATCCCATGGGCTTCATGCTCGGGACCCTGGAGACCGCGGTCGGCAGCAAGGCCATCGCCGATCGCTATCGCGACTACGGCGGCACGGCGGGCACAACCGTGCGCGAAATTTTCACGGCTCTCGAAGCCGGGGACGACATCGCCGCTGTGACCATCGACGAGACAGCCCGGCTCATCGCACCGGCCCTGGTCGCGGTACAGGCGCTGATCGACCCGGAGGTCATCGTGTTCGGCGGCAGCATCGGTGTCAGGACCGAGCTGTTCGAGCGCGTCCGGCATCACCTTGCGCGCTGCGGGCATGTGCCGCCACGGCTCGCCATCAGCCGGCTCGGCAATCGCGCCGCCTTGATCGGTGCCATCGGCACCGCCTTGACCGACCTTCACAACAGCCTGTTCGGGCTGGACGTGAAACCGGGCGGCCTCTCGCTTCCCGCCGTCGGCGCAGGCACGGAGGCCTGAAGGCCCGCGCGCCGCCCGGGCTGGGCTCCCGCGCCGGGGCACTGAGACTGGCCGACATATCCCGGAACGACAACGGCCGCCTCGTGGAGGCGGCCGTATCATTCAAAACGCAAGCCGGTGAGCCGGAAGTCGCTCAGCTCTCCGAGCGGGGGGGCTGCTGCGGGGCCGGCGCGGGCGTCGGCGTTTCCATGCTGCGGCCGACAGGGCGCATGGGATGGCCGGGCTGGCGCGGATCGTTCTTGGCAACGGACTGCGCCATGTTCATGACGTCGCGGCGGATGCTCTCGAGCAGATCCTGCCCCCAGCCTGTGTCGCCAAAGCCGATATGCTTCAACGCTTCCTTGATCACATCGATCTTGGCCGACACTTCGAAGGTGTTGCGGGCCTCGATGCTGCCGATGGAACGCTCAACCGTGCGCAATTCACGCAGGAGGTCGTCACGCAGCGACTTCTGATCGTCGGCGTTGATCAGCGGGGACGCAAGCATGCCGCGCAATGCAGCCCAACGCAGGCCGAGAGCCGCAACACTGCTCGATTGGTCCTCGGAATTTGGCGGAACATTGGTCATGGTTACGCTCCCACGAGGGTACGATCTACTGGAAGGAGTTCAGTGACGGCAGGACGCCGGCACCAAGGCGATGGAAGTCCGCTGACAGCGAATCGAGACAAAACTGAGATAACCGCATGGCCATAACATGTCATCGACCATCAGAACGATCGCTCGCCTGAATGGTTCGCATATCTTGTCCTTAGAGCATCATGGCCAAAAGTGTAAGCGCCTTTGGCGAGACAATGGGCAGACTCCGGGCTGACATCCGCTCCCCGCGGGGAGGTTATCCCCAATCCCCACATGTCATGGCTTCGCGCAAGGACTTCCGGCGACAGAAGGAAGAACCGCAAAAGTAAGCGCTGGGTGACGGCAGAGTCTCTTAACGATGCGTTAAACGTCGGATTGCGCCAGGAAATCGGGCGCTCGCGCTCCCGTCGCGCCGCCCACCTCGCATTCGATTGCCCGACCGCTTGTGACCTCCAAGGCCAAGCCTACGCTCGGAGCGGACGACCCTGTTCAGCTCGGGCGTTAACGGCGCCATCATGGCGGCCTACCGTCTCACAAAGCTGATCGGAACAAAAATACGGGATAACCGGTTGTTGTGGGTGAGAAATAACGGAAGGAGACAGACATGCGCGGTATCATTCTCTGGATTCTCGGTGTCCCCGTGTCCGTGATTATCCTCTTATACCTTTTCAATTTCCTTTAGTATTATTCGGGACAGTATAAAAGGGGATCAACGCGGTAAGTTCACGGTAACTTTTAGGCCAGCTGGAGTTTGTGCGGGATTGCGCGGCTCCATCACAATACTCCCCCCGTGACCGCTGATGATGTCACGGGCGATTGTCAGGCCTAATCCCGTACCGCCCGTCTCCCGGCTCCTGGAGGTTTCAAGACGCTGAAACGGCGCGAATGCCCGCTCCACGTCCTCGGGCCGAATTCCCGGGCCGTTGTCCTCGACAATCACCTTCATGGTTTTCGGCGCCACCACGAGGCTGACCGCTACAGCGCCTCCATATTTGGCGCCGTTGTGGATAATGTTGGCGAGGGCACGCCGCACGGCGACGGGCTGACAACGGCCCGTCGCGTGATCCGGCCCAAAGTAGCGCGCCTCCCCTCCTTCGTCGGTCACGTCATCGCAGAGGCTGATCAGCAGCGACGCGATATCGACGGGACGATGCTGCTCACGTTTGGCCTCCTCGCTGGCGAAGGTAAGCGTTGCCTCGACCATCGTTTCCATCTCAGCGATGTCTGACATCACCTGCCGGCGCTGCGCCGGATCATCGAGATATTCCGCAACGAGCCTCAGTCGCGTCAGCGGTGTCCGCAGATCGTGGGAGATCGCGGCCAGAACCATCGTTCTCTCGTCGACAAAACGCTTGAGGCGCACCTGCATGTCGTTGAACGCGCGGGCGATGGCCGCGAATTCGCGGATCGGCGGAGGCTCGATCGGTGTCATTTCGCGCTCACGACCAAGCCTTTCCGCGGCCATGACGAGACGTTGAAGAGGCTTCAGCATGCTGCGCGCCATCCAAACTGATAGCACTGCGATAAGAGTGAGGCTCAAGACAAAGAGCGTCAGACTGCGAATTCGGTCCCACTCGAAAAGGCGCGCCCGGAAAGGGGTATCTTTCGGCTCGACCACGAGCCAGTTCGCATCAGCCGCGCCATCCAGAGGCAACCCGATCGCGAAGCCTGGCGGAAGCACCGTCTCCCGCGCGATGGCCATGTTATGGGGCTCCGGGAGAGCCTCGGCACCTGGAGGCACCACACTGACCACGGGCGGTCCGAAGCGTCCTCCTTCACGGTCAGGCGGTTCCTGCGTCACGACCGCCGGCGCTCCATTGGCGCCAAGCCCGGCCCTCAGCAAGAGGACCAGCCGATCATAAGGCCATTTCACCTCCTCACGAGCGGGGCGACCCTCGAGCGGCGGCCTGGGGCCCAATGCTCCCCATAGATCCCATAGCGAGGATGGCGGCGGCGGCGGCACCGGGCGACGATCTGCAATGGAGAACCTAAGCCATTGTGCCGCTGGCAATGCCTCGAGCGCCGCACCGCGAGCGTCAGATGGCGTGTTCCTGGCCAGTTGGTAGGCCTCGATCGTGGCATCCGCAATCCAACCGGCTTGAAAAACGGTGAAATGGGGTCGGGGAACGAGTAGGAACGCGATGATATTGACGATCTGGACGGCAGCGAGCGTCAGCGTGACCGCGAAGCCGATACGCGTGGCCAGACTGGTCGCGGATAATCGACGCCACAGGCTCACGGGCCATCGCCCCGCGCAACGGCGCTCGTGAAAATATAGCCTCCACTGCGGACAGTCTTGATGAGTTGTGGATCCTGCGGATCAATCTCGATCTTGCGGCGCAGGCGGCTGACCTGGACATCGATGCTGCGATCGAAGAGCTGCCCGACCCGCCCATGGGCGAGATCGAGCAACTGATCACGGCTCAAAACCCGTTCAGGATGCTCGACAAAAGCCAGAAGCAGATCGAACTCGCCGGATGTGAGATCCGTCAGCACCCCGTCAGGCGAATGGAGCGTGCGGTGAGAGGCATCAAGCCGCCAACCGGAAAAATTGAAGTTGCCGCGACCGTTACCCTGCGCCTCGGCCGCTTGGCCAGCGCTCTGCATGCGACGAAGAATGGCACGAATACGAGCCAGAAGTTCGCGCGGATTAAAAGGTTTTGTCACATAGTCGTCGGCGCCCAGTTCAAGTCCAACGATGCGGTCGGCGTCATGATTCATTGCCGTCAGCAGAACGATGGGCACAGGGTTCTCCGCGCGCAGCCGCCGGCACAGGGAGAGACCATCCTCCCCAGGCATCATGATGTCGAGGACGATAATGTCGAAGCGTCCGGCTGAAAGCGCCGCGAACATACGCTCGCCATTCGCGGCCTCGGTGGTGCGCATGCCATGATCGCTCAGGAAGCGCACCAGCATTCCGCGTATCTGGGGGTCGTCATCAACGATCAGCACATGGGGCTGAGCAGTGGTCGCCGACATGCGCCATGCTCCTTCGTTTTGTCGATCAAGACGGTATGCGCGCTTCTTATGAGATCCGCAAACGCGGCAGCAAGCGGATTTCTGTAACGCTTCGTTACAAACGGAAACCGCGTTGTCATCGCCCGTGGCGCAACACCCGCTAAACAAGGCTTGCTCGGGTCCTGTCCCGGAAGCATCGCGGGAACTCCCCCAGCCGCGCAACGTTTCCGGGACAGGGCGCTCGGAAGAACTTGTCCGCATTTCCCGAGACCGAGCACTGGTTTTCCAGCCCATTGCAGGGCGCAAGGCGTGTTGATCAAATGTCTTTTGTTTTCAGCCTTTACACGAAATCCGCCGTCTCATCCGGGCCCAGGCGTTCCGCGTCAGTCATGTCGCGGAGATACGCGACGATGGTAGGCTGGGTCACAGCGGCGGCGGCCTGTTTGGCACTGTGGATCTGCCTGGCTGTCCTGTTTGGAGAGCGCGACGGGCGCGTCGCTGTTCAGGCCAATGATTGTACGGTGAGCACCTATCGCGATCCCGTCACCGGCCGAGAGCGAACGGCGACATCGTCAGTCAGTTCGCTGGAAAAGCGCCTTACCTGCGGCCGTCCTTAGGTCAATCCGGGACGTGAGCCAGTCCGCGCTTTCGTCGCGGCCACCGCATCAGCCGGTGATTGGAAGTTTGAAGCTGAACCTGTCGAACCACGTCCACAACCCGCGCGAGCGTGCTCTGATCGCCACGCCATTCCGCGGGTATGCTTCGGATGAATCAAGTTTCCCGGATTCTGCGGGAGCCTTGCGTGGATGTCAGCGCCGCAACCGGCGGCCGTTGGCGCGAACCTTGCGCCGAAGTCGGCTCACGACATGTTCCGCCGCACCGCCCGTCGCGAGGGTGGCCGCGGCTTCGACAAAGGCCGTGACCTTCTCATCAACCATACGGTTCATTTCCGCCTCTGCGACGGGACCGCCGCTGGCCAGCCGCAGCATGCGCAATGCAATGACTTCCTGAGCCTCGAAACCCAGAAGTGTCACGTCACGCGACAGCCGCATCCACGCTTGCCACATGATTCAACCTTCATGATCTGCTAGTGAAACGATCCACTTAGTGGCCGGCCATGGCCGCCGAAGCCAGGTTGGCCAGTCCCGGAGAAGGCCAAAATGGGGGCGTGTCAGGGTCGGACCTGCTGGGATCTCCCTCGCCATCATCAAATATGTCGAGGCGCGTACTTCCGTTTGAACGTTGTCCAAAGGCCTACTGCAACTCCAGGGGCGACGTAAGCCCCGACTCAGCTTATTTGCATCAACAATAACGGCGAATCTTTAAAAATCGTTCACTAAGCACATCTGATATTCCGAAAACACATGGCGTCACCATCAAAAAAGCGGCGCCATGCACCAGGCGCGACACTTATCCACCGGCAAGCCGATTGGATAGGGCCTTGCGGGCGGAGGTCAGAGCATCCTTGTGCTGGGATTGAGCATGACGATCTGGCGCATGGCTGACTTGTCCTCACATCCCCCCGCGGAAGATATTGGTCGTGTATAGGATGGAGCCAGCCGCGCCGGAGGCAGGGTCCATGCCTCATGCTCCACCTCTCGGCGTGTCGGTCCACCGATCGAGTTACCCCTATGCTCTTCGACCCGCAAATCCTGCTGCAGATCCTGCAAATTGCCTGGATCGACCTGCTTCTGTCAGGCGACAATGCCGTTGTCATCGCATTAGCCTGTCGCTCTCTGCCCGCGCGCCAGAAGCGCGTCGGCATCTTTCTGGGGGCGAGCACAGCCGTCTGCCTCAGGATCATTTTCGCGCTGATCATCAGCTATCTGCTTGAACTGCCTTTCCTGCGAATCGCCGGCAGCCTCCTTCTTCTCTGGATCGCGGTGAAACTTGCGCTCGGGGAAGAAGACAGCGAGCACCACATCCGTGAGAGCACCAGCTTGTGGCAGGCCGTACGCACCATCGCCATCGCCGATGCCGTCATGAGCCTGGACAATGTCGTCGCCATATCGGCCGCCGCTCACGGCAACCCATGGCTTTTCATCTTTGGTCTCGTGCTGTCGATCCCGCTTATCATGGTGGGGTCCACGCTGATCATGGCCTTGCTCGAACGCTATCCCGTCTTCGTCTGGGCCGGCGCTCTGCTTCTTGGCTGGATCGCGGGAGAAATGCTTGTCTCGGATCCGCTGGTGGTGGCGCAGCTCAGTTCCCTCGGTACCGGTCTCGCCTTTCCCGATGCAGCCCATGACGGCGCGCTCATGCCGGTCTCGCGGGTGCTGTATACAGCCGCAGTCATCGGAGCGCTGATCGTCCTGGCGACTGCCGGCGCGCTGAAATGGTCACGCCGCCGGGAAGAGGAAATCTAGAAAGCGTCCGCGACAAGCGGATTTCGCTCTGGCGGGGCCGCCCTCAGGGCAGCTTCGAGAGGCGTTGGAGAATGCGCTGGGTCAGCTGGTCGCGGACACTGCGATAGGCATCGAGCCTCTGGTCGCGCGTTCCCTCCGTGGCCGTGGGGTCATGGGTCGGCCAGTATTCCACGTTGAAAGCATGCGTTCGCGTCAGTTCGAGCGACTGGTGATGCGCCTCCGGGGAGAGCGTCACGATCAGGTCGAAGCTCAAATCAGCCAGATCATCCAGCGACTGCGGGCTGTGATCTCCGATTGCGACGCCGATCTCGTCCATGACCGCCACGGCAAAGGGATCGAGCTCGTCGGGCCTGACGCCACACGAGGTGACATAGATCGTGCGGCCAAAAAAATGACGGGCAATGCCCGCCGCCATCGGCGAGCGCACGGCGTTGTGGGCGCACATGAACAGAACCGCCCGTACCGCGCGATCCCCGGCAGGCGACAGCTCTGCCATGGGCTCACCCCTTCCAGTGCAGTGCGAAGATCAGGGTGAACAGACGCCTGGCCGTGTCGAAATCAACCTCTACCTTGCCGTTGAGGCGGTCGCGCAGAAGTTCGGAGGCTTCGTTGTGCAGGCCCCGGCGTCCCATATCGATCGCCTCGATCTGCGACGGGGTCGCGCTGCGGATCGCCGCGTAGTAGCTGTCGCAGATGAGCTTGTAGTCCTTGATCACCCGCCGAAACGGCGTGAGGGAGAGCACGTGGGCGATCACCGCCTCGCCATTCTCGCGGCGAATGTCCAGCGCGAGCTTCTTCTCCACAAGCGAGATGCCGAGGCAGTAGGGGCCGCCTTCATCACCCGGTATGGCGAAGGAATTCGCCTCGACAATATCCCAGATGGCGACAGCCCGCTCGTGTTCCTGATCCGGATTGCCCCGACCGATGGACACTTCATCAAGCGTGACGGAAACGAGGCGGCGGCGAAGCTTTGCGTCTCCCAACCCTGTCTCCTGTCTCGCTCATCGATTAAGGCGGATGCTGACCGAACGCGCATGGGCATCAAGCCCCTCCGCCCGGCCAAGAGCGATCGCGGCCGGACCGAGAGCCGCGAGGCTATCGGGCGTGCATCGCAGGATAGACGTCCGCTTCATGAAGTCGAGTACCCCGAGCCCGGAAGAAAAGCGCGCCGAACGTGCCGTCGGCAGCACGTGGTTGGATCCCCCGACATAGTCGCCGATCGCTTCGGGCGTGTGACCGCCGAGAAAAATCGCACCAGCATTGCGGATGCGTCCCGCGAGCTCGTCGGCGTCATTGGCGATAATCTCGAGATGCTCCGGCGCCAGACGATCGACCAATGGGACAGCCGCGGCCAAGGAAGGCACGTGGATGATGGCGCCGAAATCCCGCCAGCTTGCTTCGGCGATGTCGCGGCGTGGCAAGCTTTTGAGCTGCCCGTCGACAGCCTCTCTCACAGCCGTGGCCAACGCGCGATCGTCGGTGATGAGGATCGATTGGGCTGCCGTGTCGTGCTCGGCCTGGGCGAGGAGATCCGCGGCGATCCATTCCGGATTGGCCGAGGCATCCGCCAGCACCAGGACTTCGGACGGACCGGCGATCATGTCGATGCCCACCCGCCCGAAGACGCGCCGCTTGGCGGCCGCCACATAGGCGTTGCCCGGGCCGACGATCTTGTCGACGGGCCGGATAGTACCGGTGCCGTAAGCGAGCGCGGCGACGGCCTGCGCGCCGCCGATGCGATAGACCTCGTCGACACCGGCGAGCCGCGCGGCCGCGAAGACCAGCGGATTGACCGCGCCACCGGGTGTCGGAACGACCATCACGACGCGCTCGACCCCGGCAACTTTTGCGGGGACGGCATTCATCAGCACGGACGAGGGATAGCTCGCCGTGCCGCCCGGCACATAGATCCCGACAGCGCCGACGGCCGTCCAGCGCCAGCCTAGGGTCACGCCGAGAGCATCGGTAAAACGCTCGTCCCTGGGCAACTGGCGGCTGTGATAGGCCTCTATCCGGTCGCGGGCCGTCTGGAGCGCGGCGAGCGTGTCGCTGTCGCAGGCGCCTGTCGCCGCGTCGAGCTCGGCATCGCTGACCCGCAGGGTCTCCGGCGTCAGGTCAAGCCGGTCGAACTGCCGCGAGAAATCGATCACCGCCTGGTCGCCGCCCTCGATCACGGCTTGCACGATGCGGGCAACGGCCTGATCGACCTCCTCCGAGACCTCGCGCTTCATGGCGAGGAGCTCCGCAAAGCGGGCGGAAAAATCGGCAGCCTGGCTGTCGAGTTCGTGCGGGCCACCGGGTGACGTGTCTGGCGCTTTGATCATTCGTCTCTGGCTACATCAATCGTCTGGGAACGGGCGGATGAGTACCATGATCAGGAAGGTTCATGGTTGGGACGGGCGGGTGCATCCCAAGCCGGTCCGAGGTCACGCAACTGGGCCTCGATGCACTCGACGCGCAGCTCGATGGCTGCTCCACCCGAGAATAATAGCAGCACAAGACCGGATGGCGCCTCCGTCTCGATAAAATCAATGGCGAGCAGGTTGAGCACCTCCCCGTTGCTGGTCGGATCGATCTTGTTGCGGCGAACCCGCTCGACCTGGTTGAAGTGCAAGGCGGCGAGCCGCCGCTGCGGCTTGCCCTCGGCAGGGGCCTCCCAATCGAAACGATGTACGGCCATCGCGAAACAGCGCCTGTGCGGAAGATAGGTCAGATCCTCGACTCGCAGCAGCGCATCCTGGAGATGGGCCGAGATGACGGACAAGTCTTCGCGGTCGAGGGCAATAAGCTTGATCTCGTCCATTTCGGTCCCCATGCGCCTATGAAAACACCAAAAATTGACGCACTGATGGTTTGTTATCTGCCGGTCGGTGCCGACGCAACAGATGCGGCGGCTCCGGCGTCGATGAAACATTCCCCGGCATCGAGCGTTGACAGACACAAGACTCAAACTGCGCGGGTCGTGCCATCGGTTCCGCTACAATGACTTTAGCTCCCTTGGAGCCTGCGCCCATACAAGATCGTGTGGGGCTCGGAGGAAACAATGTCTCTTCGCCTTTTTGCGTCGCTGTTCGCACTCCTTTTAGCCGGCTGGATGGCCGTGCCCCAGACAGCGCTAGCCCAGTATGCGCCTCCGGGCTACGGACGCGACTATTACGATGATCGTGGGCCGCCTCGCTATGATCCCCGCGAGGAAAGGCGTCGCGAAGAATGGCGCCGCCAGCAGGAATGGGAGCGTCGCAACGACCGCCGCGGTGGCTGGGATGACCGTCGCGGCGGCTGGGACGATCGTCGCGGCCCGAGGCGCGGCGGTTATTGTGTAACCTCCCGTGGAAGCTGCCCTGCCATTGGCCCTTCAGGCGGTGCGTGCCGCTGCGATATCCCCGGGTTTGGCCGCAAACGCGGCATCATCCAGTAGCCGCGAAGACGGGACATCCTGAAAGTCAAACCGCCGCTGTCTCCAGCGGCGGTTTTTTTGGTGCTCCGGGCTGACGACAAGCTTTGAAGCTTTTCCCCCGGAAGCGTGAAACAAGGAAGAACCCGCTCGCGAAGCCACCGCGCGGTTTCCCGGGAAAGGCCTCCCGGCTCAGCCGGATATGCGCTCGATCCGGGCGCCGCAGCGTCCAAGTTTCGCCTCGAGCGCCTCAAAGCCGCGATCGAGGTGATAGACGCGGTTTACCATGGTCTCGCCCTCGGCCGCGAGAGCCGCGATAACCAGGGAAACAGAGGCGCGCAGATCGGTCGCCATGACGGGCGCGCCCTTCAGCCGCGCCACGCCATCGACATAGGCGACATCGCCATCGAGACGAATGCGGGCACCAAGGCGAGCCAGCTCCTGCACATGCATGAAGCGGTTCTCGAAGATGGTCTCGCGGATGCGGGTCGTACCCTTGGCCCGGGTCATCAGCGCCATGAGCTGCGCCTGCAAATCGGTCGGGAAGCCGGGGAAAGGCTGTGTCGTCACATCGACGCTGGCAAGGCCGGCGCCGTTGCGGCGCACGCGGATGCCCTCGTTGCTGGCGCTGATCTCCGCCCCGGCCTCGACCAGCACATCGAGCGCCGACTGCAGAAGGTCGGGTTCGGCCCCTTCAAGGAGAACATCGCCCCCCGTCATGGCAACCGCCATGGCATAGGTGCCGGTCTCGATGCGGTCAGGCAGCACGGAATGTTCGGCTCCGCCAAGGCTGGTCACGCCCTCCACGACGATGCGCGTGGTGCCGGCACCGGTGATACGGGCGCCCATCTTCGCAAGGCAGAGGGCGAGATCGGTCACTTCCGGCTCGCAGGCCGCGTTCTCGATGACTGTGGTGCCATCGGCCAGGACCGCCGCCATCAGCGCGGTATGGGTGCCGCCGACGGTCACTTTCGGGAAGGCGATTTCTGCGCCGCGCAGGCCCTTCGGGGCGCGAGCGAGCACGTAGCCCGCGTCGATCTCGATCTCGGCGCCAAGCCGCTCCAGAGCCATCAGCAGGAGATCGACAGGCCGCGTGCCGATCGCGCAACCGCCCGGCAAGGAAACCTTCGCCTCGCCCATCCGCGCGAGAAGCGGGCCGAGCACCCAGAAGCTCGCCCGCATGCGCGACACGAGCTCATAGGGAGCGACCGTATCGATGATGTTGCCGGCCTTCAGTCGGATGGTCTGTCCCGTTTCCGCCGTCTGGCCCGGGCGCTTGCCCGCGATGCTGTGGTCAACGCCATGATTGCCGAGGATCCGCAGCAGCAGGCCGACGTCGGCGAGCCGGGGAACATTGTGCAATTCCAGCGTCTCCTCCGTGAGGAGGGAGGCAATCATGAGGGGCAGGGCCGCGTTCTTGGCCCCGGAGATGGGCAGCGTACCAACAAGCGGCTCGCCCCCCACGATGCGAATTCGATCCATCGACAATCAGTCCTCTTTCAATGGACGCTGCCCGCCCGCCCCAGGAATGTCTTCTCTATGACCAAGAGTGTCTGCTCCAAGAACAGGAGTGTCTGCTCTATGACCATCGGCCGCGCGATCATGCCCCGCTGCAGCCGGGGCGATGCCCGCCGGCTGCCCTGACGCGACCGCCTTACGCGCCCTGCCCTGCTCCTTGCGGCGTTTCAGGTTGTCACGCAAGGCCGCCGCCAGCCGTGACTGCCGGCTCGTGCCGGTCTCACCTTTCGCCATGGCAGTCCGCCATCAGCCTCGTCATCGTTGCCTCGCCCACGAGCCGCGCGCCCGATGCGGCACGCAAGGCTCCTAGGGAAAAGCGATAGACATCTCGGGGCTGTGTCACAAGTGCCAAGGGACGCCGGGCTCGCGCAACAGTCAGCAAATCCTTGACGCGATTGGCCAAAAGGGACGGGATTCTCGGATCCACAAAACCGGGGACGGCCGCGCCCGGGATCGCGATTCCTGGCGGGGGGTGGGCATTTTGTCCTCGCAGATTCGTAACCTGCGTCGTCTCGACGTCTTGTGTCATTCGCGCCAATATGGAATTGCTCAAAATGTGACACGCATGGCTTGCCTCGAAGCATAACCAGTGATGTCGCCTTGATGCAGGGCAGGACCGCGGTTGCAGGCGATCAGGCCCGCTGAATGGGACGCCGCATGATATACGACCATTTCTTCCGTTCCGCCCTCGACACGCTGCACGACGAGCGGCGCTACCGTGTTTTCGCGACGCTGGAGCGTGACGTCGAACGCTTTCCGCGCGCCACCTGGCATTCGTCGGATGGGCCGCGCGACGTGGTCGTGTGGTGCACCAACGATTATCTCGGCATGAGCCGGCACGCCGTCACGATCGAAGCGGCCACACGGACAGCCCAGCGGATGGGCGTCGGCGCGGGCGGCACCCGCAATATCGCCGGAACCAGCCTGCCGATCGTCGAGCTCGAGAAATCGCTGGCGCGTATCCACGGCAAGGAGAAGGCCCTTGTCTTCACCTCCGGCTACGTCTCCAACGAGACGGGCATCGCCACGATCGCGCGCCTCCTGCCGGGCTGCCTCATTCTCTCTGACGAGCAGAACCACAACTCGATGATCGAGGGCGTGCGCCGCTCCGGTGCCGAGAAGGTCATCTTCCGTCATAACGACCTTACCCATCTCGAAGCGCTCCTGGCTGCCGCCGATCCGGCCCGGCCCAAGCTTATCGTGTTCGAAAGTGTCTATTCGATGGACGGCGACGTCGCGCCGATCCATGCCATCTGCGATCTCGCCGAGCGCTATGGCGCGATGACCTATATCGATGAGGTCCATGCGGTCGGCCTCTATGGTGCGTCCGGCGGCGGCTATGCCGAGGAAGTCGGCGCGCTCGAACGCCTGGACGTGATCGAGGCCACGTTGGCAAAGGGCTTTGGCTGCATCGGCGGCTATCTCGCGGCGAGCGACCTGATCATCGATGCGATCCGCTCGAACGCGCACGGCTTCATCTTCACCACCGCCCTTCCCCCAGCCATTGCCGCCGCCGCCCACGCGGCTGTGGAACATCTGGCGACCAGCGGCGAGGAGCGCCGGCGGCATCGCGCGCAGGTGGCCCGCACCAAGGCCGTCCTCAACGCCGCCGGGCTGCCGGTGAAGGCGAACCCGACGCATATCGTGCCCGTCATCGTCGGCGATCCTGAACTGACGAAGCGCGCCAGCGACATGCTTCTCATGGACCACGGCATCTATGTGCAGCCGATCAACTATCCGACAGTGCCCCGGGGCACCGAGCGGCTGCGCATCACCCCGACACCGTTCCACAACGACGACCTCATTGCCGGCCTCGCCGACGGGCTCGTCGCGGTGTGGCGGAAACTCGGACTTCCCCTGCAGCCCCAGGCCGCGGCAGCGTAACTCCACGAACAAGCGTGGAAGAACGCATTTAATGGCATTTGCGCGCTTGCGCGGGCGAATACCTTGTGGCAGTGTCCGCCCGCTTCCAGGCAGGCACGCGCCGCCGGATGACAATTGGCTGCCGTAGCTCAGTGGTAGAGCACTCCCTTGGTAAGGGAGAGGTCGAGAGTTCAATCCTCTCTGGCAGCACCATTCCCCCCCTTTCTCCAGATGTTCGGTGCGTAAGCCAGACACGCGCAGGCGTGGTGATTCGGATGGCGTGAAGGCATGGCGCGAGCATTCGCGTCCCTTATTTCCATTGCGAAGGGTGGACGTTTGGCCGACAAATCGGGCAGGTCCACCTGTGCGGGATAAGCCCGCCACCATCAGGTCATGCCGCCATGTCGATCCAACCCGAGACATTCGTGCGTGGACGAGCCTTGGCAGAGGCCCTGCGCTCGCCCGCTATTGATCACCGCGCCGAGATCGAGGCCTTCATCGAACCCTTCGAGGAAACGGACGGGCTCCTCGCCGCCACGTCGGCGGTGATGTCGCTGGCCGACGCCTTCGTCGGAACGCCGCGAGGCCTTGCAGAGGACGCCGTGCGTCCTCTGGTCGATGCCGCGATCGCCGCCGGCTACAGCGCGGAATACAAGGCGCGGATGGACGAGGACCGCAAGGCTTGACGTAAGGTCGGCGCGAGAGGGGAACGGCGATGTACGCGATGCAACTCAGGGCGTGCGGGACACCACTCGTGGGGATCGAACTGCCGGACCGGGAGCCCGGCCCGGGGGAAATCCGCCTGAAAGTTGCCGCCTGCGGGGTATGCCGGACAGATCTTCACGTTGTCGATGGCGACCTGCCCTCGCCAAGACTGCCCATCATACCCGGCCACGAGATCGTGGGTCGTGTGGAGGCACTCGGTACCAGCGTCACGCATCTGCGTCTGGGTGAACGCGTCGGCATTCCATGGCTCGGGCATACATGCGGCACATGCCCCTATTGCGCGGGCGGCCACGAAAACTTGTGCGACGCACCTCTTTTCACGGGCTACACGCGCGATGGCGGCTTCGCGACCACCACCATCGCCGACAGCAGCTATGCCTTCCCTCTCGGCGAAAATGGCGATGATGTCGCACTCGCACCCCTTCTCTGCGCGGGTCTTATCGGCTGGCGGGCGCTCGTCATGGCCGGCGGAGGCAAAAGGCTCGGGCTCTACGGCTTCGGCGCCGCCGCGCATATCATCGCGCAGGTGGCGGCCTGGCAGGGCCGCGCCGTTTATGCCTTCACCCGGCCCGGAGACATCTCGACCCAATCCTTCGCCAGAAGCATCGGCGCGATCTGGGCAGGGGGATCCGACGAGCCACCGCCCTCCCCGCTCGACGCCGCCCTTATCTTCGCGCCGATCGGGTCTCTCGTCCCGGCCGCGCTCAAGGCCGTCCGCAAGGGTGGGCGTGTCGTCTGCGCGGGCATCCACATGAGCGACATCCCCAGCTTTCCCTACAGGCTGCTGTGGGAGGAGCGCCAGGTCGTCTCGGTAGCCAACCTGACGCGTCAGGACGGCATCGATTTTCTGAAGATCACGCCGCAGGTCGGAATTGCGACGACAACCAATCCCTATCCGCTCACCGCGGCCAATGAGGCTCTCGACGATCTGCGAGAGGGCCGGTTCGAGGGGGCGGCGGTGCTGGTACCTTAGGGCCATCCCCGCTCGGACGGAAATATCTAAATCCATCTAACAATTGCATTATAAATCTATTTCCCTCTAGCGCGATCTCGCGAGGAACCGACCTGCGCTAAGAAGCCGCGAGAGTTGCCGGCAAAACTCGCGGCCAGGCCGCGTGGAGAACCACAGGCTTCTCGACCCCCTTCAACGCCACCGGCGGACACGGTTGGAAAACGAAGGCCTCCGGCCAGGCCGCCATGATCGCCTCTCTGGTATCCGCGCAAACCAGCACCTGACCAGGCGTGGCGTGATCGGCCTGCGCCACATCGCGATGCGCAATATCAATCTGCGTAGGATCGACCTGCGCCACGATACGCGCAGCCAGGTTGACTGTGGCGCCGAAGATATCTCCGTCACGCGGAACCACCGAGCCTGTGGCCAGGCCCGCGCGCACCCCGGGCAACCCTTCGTCGGCACAGCGGCTTGAGATGGCGAAGCTAGCTTCCAGCGCCGGCATGGCGTCTGGAAAGAGCAACATCACCCCGTCGCCAAGCGCCTTCACTAGCCGTCCGCCATGTTTGGAGACCGTGTCCTGGGCGAGAGCCTCCAGGCGCGACGCATAGTCCGCCGCGCGTTCGTCACCCATGGCCTGCGTCAGCGCCGTGAAACCCACGAGGTCGATGAAGGCGACGGTCGGCGGCTTGCGGTCGAGGGCCTCGCCCAGTCGCGCCTCCCGGAGAATCTCCTGCACACGCATGACGACATTGTCGAAGACGGCTTCCTCCAGCATGCGCCGCTGCAGCAGGAAGAGCGCGCGGAAACCGAGCCGCTGCAACTGCAGCCGCATGTCCGCGCCACGCTCCAACATGTCGCGGCGGGAGACGCCCGAAGCCAGCATGCGGTCCTCGACCTCGCCACGAAACAGATCGCGCATCGTCTCGACACTGCGCCGCACCGACTGGCCGAATATCCGCAGGACGCGCGCAAGGGCATCATCGTTAAGGCCAAAGCCCCGCGCCGCCGCAATGAGTGACATCAATTCGATATCATCCTCACGCAGAGCCTGATCTGGCTGAAGCGCGGGCAGGCCGACCGCGCTGCGCAGACGCGTGGCGCTGGCCACATCGAGATCCAGCGAGGCCAACAGCTCTTCGCTTCCTCTCACTGACAGGGAGACCGGATCGAACATCAGCTGGCCGGCGAAATCCAGCGACAACAGGTCGTCCGCGATCGCCGTAGCCAGCACATTGGCGTCCAGGCCCGCGTCGCGGAGGGCGAGCGAAAGTCGCACGCGGCTGATGTCAGCCTTCGCGAAAGATCCATTCGATGGACTGATGATGCCCAGCTCGACAAGGCCGGCGATATCACCGACGCCGCAGCCCGTGAGTTGCGCGAGTTCGGTCACAGAAACGGTCGCCATGGAACCCTTCCCCCAACAAGGTTCGATGGCCGTTACACTAGGTGGAAGGCTCGCGGACGGAAAGGGCGCTTGCGCCTCGCTATTCGGTGATCTTTGTCGACGGGGGCGTGGAAATCGCGAGCAGATCGAGCGAGCGAACGATGGAGACGAGCCCAAGCACGATGACGACCACCCGGACGATCATCTTCACCCGGCCATCGAACGGGAGGAACTGGATCAGCCAGATGACGAGGCCACAGATCAGGATCGTTACGATCGCGTGTGTCAGAACCGTGATGATCATGGAGTTCCCTCGCAACTAAGCGCTTCCGGTCAGAGTCGGGGCAGGGATATATCTGCGCAGGGATACATCTATCTCTTGGCCTCCCCGTACCTGCCGCCGGGGACGCAAATCTGGCCTTCCTGGAACGCCCGGTCGACGATCCTGCACGACGACCAAAAAGCCGACGGCTAGCCGCCGCAGATCATGGCTAAACGCCCGGTAGGTGGCCGCAAAGCTTCCGCCTGGAAGCCAAGCCAGCAGCACGCTGTTGGACAGAGGGTCCTGACGCGCCGCGTGCGCGCGATCCGGGAGAGATGGCGGGAGCCTAAAGACGCCTTGAGTTTCGGCGTACACGCGCCAGAACCGGCTTGGGTGCCGGACGTTGCATTGCGAAGGCGAAGAGCGCGATTGCAGCGAGATTGATCACGGCCGCGCTAACCAGATAGATGATGGTATTCATAGCTCGATCCCTTGCCCCACCGTTATAAAAACGCCAAGGCAGCGCTTCTGTTCCACATGACCCTAACAACGCGTCTCAGCCTTCGATCTCCCTTCGTATAAGGCTGCGGATGCGTTGACCTGTTGCCGACACGGGTCGATGATAGACAAGCGTTGAGCGTTTGGCGAGATGGGTAGCGGCGTTTGCGATGCCAAGTTCGCGATGTCAGGATCCGCGATGCCAAATCGATACGCAAGACAAAGAAGCGGCAAGGGCGCAAAGCGGCAATCATGACGACAGCCAGTGCAATCATGGCCACCCTGGGCTTGAAACGACATCCGACCTGCGGCTATGTCCAGGAAACCTATCGCAGTCGGCACAGACTGCCAGCGCCATCCCTGCCTGAAGGCTACGAAGGTCCGCGGCCAGTAGGGTCGGCGCTCTATTTCATGGTGACCACCGAGGCGCATATCGTGATGCACCGTATCCGGGGCGATCAGATCTATCATCATTATCTCGGCGATTCCCTGCAAGTCCTCCTGCTTTATCCCGATGGCACGGGCGAGGTTCGCGTCGTCGGACCAGACCTTGAGGCCGGCATGCGGCCACAGCTCTTCATTCCCGGCGGCACCTTTCATATGTCGCGCCTCGAACATGCAAAGGGTTTCGCGCTTCTGGGTTCTTCTGAATGGATCGGCGTTGAGCCGCCAGACGTTGAACTCGGTGATTTCGAGGACCTGAGCCGGCGCTTTCCGACGATGCGCGACGTCATGATGGATTTCATGGCAAGCGCCGGCGCGCCCAGCGGTCCCTTGCGCGAGGCCTTGCGTCATCGCGAGGCCCTGCTGGATGAAGCTCTGCAAGAGACTTTCCCGGGCAGTGACACACCCTCCATCGCTTGACCCGTGCTCTCCACTTGATTTCAGTTATCGCGTGATTGAAGCCCGTGTGCGCCCACGGATCGAGGGCGCACCATGGCTTCGGCGCCCATCCGACCACAATTATCAAGGCAACGACAGAATGAGCTCATTGGATCGCATTGAGAAGGCTGCGGCCATCCTCGTCGAGGCGCATCGCACTGGCACCGCCATCGAGAGCCTGCCGGCAGGCCTCGTCACTTCGCCCGCGGAGGCCTATGCGGTGCAGGAGCGTGTGGTGCATTTGCTGGATTCGGCCATTGTCGGCTGGAAGGCCGGCTTCGATGCCAGCGGCCAATCCATATGCGCCCCGATCATGGCGCGTGTCAGCCGCCAAGGAGGTCCGGAACTGCCCGTCGCAGGCAACACGCCGTGCGCCATCGAGGTGGAGATTGCCTATATTCTCGATGCGGATGTCCCGGCGGCTGCGCCGGTTGCCGATTCCGACAGCATAGTCTCGCAGATCGCGCTTGGGATGGAGCTCATCCAGTCCCGCTACCAGGACCGTGCGGCGCAGCCTTTCCTGTCGATGCTGGCGGACGGCCTCGCCAACGGCGGCTACTATCTGGCGGCGTCCAGCCCCCGCGCCGATGCGCCTGACCTCGAGACGATGCATCTCACCATCATGCGGGACAGTGAAACCATCTGGGACAAGACAATCGCCCATCCACAAGTGGATCCGGCCGCACCGCTACGCGCGCTGCTTGCGGCCCCTCCGAGCCATTGCGGAGGGCTCCGCAAGGGCCAGTTCATCACCACCGGTACATTGAACGGCGCCCCGGCCGTGCCAGTGCCAAGCAGCATCGCGGCCATAACGGTCATCGGGCCTCTGGCGGCAAAACTCGTGAAGGTCTGATAGGCGATATCCGCCGGCGACTGGCCTCTACTGGGGTTCGTCGCCGGCCGCATAGGCATTTTTCAGCCGGCGGCTTTCCACGCGATGGATGGCGGCGATGATGATCGGCAAGAGAAGCGCGACCAGGATAAAACGCGCCAAGTGATGGGCCCCGACGAAGATCGGGTCGAGCCCGAGAAGAAGCGCCAGCACCGTCATGACCTCAAGGCCACCGGGGGCGAAGGCGATGATGGCCGCGGCGAAGGTGACGTCGGCCAGTTGCCAGGATACGAGCGCAAAGCCCAGCGCGATGGCGAACGAGACGGCGAAGGATCCAACGGCGGCCGGGAAAGCCGCTATAAGGGCCTGCCGATTGACCGTGGCGAAGCGCGACCCGACGAAGGCGCCCACCAGCACCAGCGACACAGTATAGAGCGACACCGGCAGCCGGCCCTGCACGAGACCGAGACCATGGGCGAGAAGACTGACGACGAGCGCGGCAAGCAGCATCGGCGCGGCGATCCTGAGGCGCTGCAACACCAGTGAAAGCACGAACGACAGCGCCATGATCACAGCGAAAGGCAAGGGCGCCAGCACCTCACCGGTCTGGGGCACCTCTGTCGCACCACCCGACAGCACGATGATCATCGGCAGGATCAGCACGAGCACGAACAGGCGAAAGGATTGCACGACCGCGATCAATCCGACGTTTCCGCCGCGATCCGCCGCCACCGCCATCACGGTCGACAACGCGCCCGGCGCTGAGCCGAGCACCGCGTCCGCCAGCGTCCAGCCCGAGGTGCGCTTGAGCCACAACGACGTCAGCAGCAGAACGCCGAGAACCGACAAAGCAAGCAGCAGAAGACTGACCGGATAGCGTGTCAGTGCGCTCAGCGCCTCAGGCGTCGCCGTCGCTCCCATGGTGAAACCGGCCAGCAGGAAGCCGATCTCAACCAGAGGCCGTGCCATGGGCACAGAGCGGCGCATAAAGCAGAGGACCGCGACAGCGGTGACCGGGCCCGCCACCCAGGCAGCCGGAACCCCCAGAAAGAGGAACAGCACCCCCCCGGCTCCCGCAACGGCGATCTGCGCAACTTGACGCGCGGATGCCAGGAGAACGGAGCCGGTGCGGGTCATACCACCTCGATGACGCAGGCGCTGGGATCGCGCGGAGGGAATGAAGACCTATCGCGCGTTCTCGTATCGCCCGTCAAACGCTCATGGCGCAACCCACGGGCGTTGGCCATGCATGGGCCGCAATCACTCCCCGAACCGGAGCAAGCTCAAGGCGCGAGACGCATCAGGGCAGAAGCAAGCCTGCGGGTCGCCTCCTCGAGATCGGCCACATTGCGCGCGAAGCAAAGCCGGAAGAACGCTTCCCCCCCGGCCCCGAAGGTCGTTCCCGGCGCCAGTCCCACCGCCGCCTCATCGACGATGACCCTGGCGAAGCGTGCGCTGTCGGCGACGCCGTGAACCGAGAAGAACAGATAGAATGCGCCTTGCGCCGGAGCAAAACGGACGCGGTTGGTCGCCGCCAGCCCCTGCGAGACGATCGTCCGGCCCCTTCTGGCGCCTTCAAACTGCTCGGCGACGAAAGCCTCGCCCTGGTCCAGCGCAGCGATCGCTGCGCGCTGCATGAAGGCGGCGGTCCCAGACGAGGAGTACTGGATCAGGTTTTCGATGATCTGACCCAGCCGCGGGTTCGTCTCAAGCCAGCCGACGCGCCAGCCCGTCATCGCCCAGTTCTTCGACATGGTCTGCACAAAGATGACGCGGTCTTCGTCATCGATCACGTCGCGGAAAGACGGCGCCGGCGCCGGCCCGTCGTAGACGAAGCGCCCATAAATCTCATCGGCGATGATCCACAGACCATGGCGACGCGCCAGCGCCAGAACCGCCGCTATATCCTCGGCCGTGGCCATCCAGCTCGTCGGATTGGAAGGCGAGTTGATGACGATGGCCTTCGTCGCCGGCGTGATGGCGGCGGCGATACGATCGACGTCGAGAAGCCAGCCGTTGTCCGTGAAGGTCATCGGCACCTCCACCGGCCGTGCGCCGGAGATGCCCACCCCGGCGACGAAATTCGGCCATGCGGGCGTCGGCACGATTACCTCGTCGCCTGCGCCCGATACCATGCGGAAAGCGACTTGCAATGCGTGCATGCCGCCGCTGGTCACGAAGAAGCGCTCCGGTGAAACCGGGCGGCCGTAGAGGCGACCGATGTAGCGTGCGATCGCTTCACGCAGCTCCGGCAATCCGCGCTGATAAGTGTAGAAGGTCTCGCCGGCGGCGAGCGAGGCAACGGCCGCATCGGATATGAAGGATGGCGTCGGCAGGTCCCCCTCACCGACCCAGAGCGGGATCAATCCCTCGCGATGGCGACCGTAGTTGAAAACGTCAACAATGCCGCTGATCGGGGCCTCCACGGCCTCGCGTCGAAGAGAAGAACCAAGGCTGTCAGTTTCGGTCATGGCTGCAATCAATCGCCTCGAATGATCCCTGCGCCACCCCCGCCGACGGAAGCGCAATCCATGCCCAGCTCTTAGCGCGGATCGATGGCGAGGAGCCATCAAATCTCGCGATCAATTGACTGCCATTTTTGATCAATCACCTCGTCGAGCCGCATGATCCATGCAACATCAAGTGTCACGGGCGCAATACGCGCGACCTTCGACGCGTGAGAGCAAGACGGCGTCCCAAAGCGACCTCATGAAGGTTGGCGGCAAGCCTGGGAAGCGCCATAGTGCGCCACCAGCCTGCTTCGGTGCATAATGTCCATCGACCCGCACACAGACCTGGAACGGAGTGGTTGATTGCAGTTTCGCCTCGTCGTCATCGCCTGTCTCACCGCCCTGCTCGCACCGCTGTCGGCGGCATCAGCCCAGACGACCTGGCGGCACGGACTGTCGCTGGTGGGCGAGCCCAAATATCCCCCGGGTTTCGCGCATTTCGACTATGTCAATCCGTCCGCCCCCCAGGGCGGCACCCTCCGCCTCGGCTCGATCGGCGGCTTCGATAATTTCAACACCGCCATCGCCGGCATGAAAGGGGAACTCGAGACCGGCATCAGCCGCGTCTACGACACGCTGATGACGTCGAGCCTCGACGAGATCAGCTCCGAATACGGCCTCGTGGCGGAAAGCCTGAGCTATCCTGAGGACTTCTCCTCCGTCACATTCCGCCTGCGGCCCCAGGCCCGCTTCCACGACGGCAAGCCCATCACCCCCGACGATGTCATCTTCTCCTTCGAGACCCTGAAGGCGACGAGCCCGATGTACATGGCCTACTGGCGCAATGTGACGAAGGCCGAGGCCACGGGCCCCAGCGAGGTGACCTTCACCTTCGACCAGAAGGGCAATCGCGAACTGCCACTGATCGTCGGCCAGTTGACCGTGCTGCCCAAGCACTGGTGGACTGGGAAGACCGCCAGTGGCTCGGCGCGTGACGTCACCGCGACGACGCTTGAGCCGCCGCTTGGCTCCGGCCCCTATCGGCTGAAGAGCTTCGAGGCGGGACGCTACGCGATCTACGAGCAGGTGCCTGATTATTGGGCGAAAGACCTGCCGGTGAACAAGGGCACGAATAATTTCGGCGAGATCCGCTACGACTATTTCCGTGACATGACCGTGCTGTTCGAGGCCTTCAAGGGCGACCGCATCGACTGGCGCCGCGAGAACGTCATCCGCAACTGGATGACGGCCTATGATTTTCCCGCCGCCCGGGACGGGCGCATCGTCCGCGAGGAATTTCCCATTCGCAACCTCGGCGTCATGCAGGGGATGGTCTTCAACCTGCGCCGGGAGAAATTCCAGGACATCCGCGTCAGGCGGGCCTTCAACTACGCGTTCGATTTCGAGGAGCTCAACCGCACGATCTTCTTCGATCGTTACGAGCGCATCAATTCGTTCTTCTATGGCACCGAGCTTGCTTCAAGCGGCTTGCCGCAGGGACGCGAGCTCGAGATCCTCAACGAGGTGAAGGACAAGGTGCCGCCGGAGGTTTTCACAACCCCCTATGCCAATCCCGTCGGCGGCAAAGCCGAGGCGACGCGCAACAACCTGCGCACGGCGCTCGGCCTGCTCCGCGAGGCGGGCTATGAGCTGAAGGGCACACGACTGGTCCATGCAAAGACCGGCGCACAACTGACGGTTGAGATCCTCGGCTATGACCAGACCATGGAACGCTGGGCAGCGCCCTACAAGGCAGCACTGGAACGCCTAGGCATCGGGGTGAGCCTGCGCGTCGTGGACGCGGCCCAGTACCAGAACCGCCTGCGCAGCTTCGATTTCGATGCCACCGCCACGCTGTTCCCGCAGTCGCTCTCGCCCGGCAACGAACAGCGGGATTTCTGGGGCTCGCGATCCGCCGACCAGCCCGGCTCCTACAATCTTGCGGGCATCAGGAATCCGGCCGTCGACGCGCTGATCGAGCGGATCATCTTCGCCAAGACCCGCGAGGAACTGCTGGCCGCCACGCATGCGCTCGATCGCGTGCTGCTGTGGAGCGCCTATGTCGTGCCCCACTACTACTTCATGAAGGAACTGACGGCGCGGTGGGATCGCTTCGATCATCCCAAGACCATGCCGTATTTCGGCGGAGCCGCCTTCCCGACCGTCTGGTGGTCGAAAGCCGCCGGTGAAGCCAACAAGCCGGGGAGAACCCCTTGAGCAGACGCCTCCACCCATTCACCCGGCGCGGCCTCATTCAGGCCGGGGCGGCCTTGGCCGGCGGCGTGCTTGCCGCCCGTCCCGTGTTCGGCCAGACCGGCGCCGGTGGGATGGCGGAAGCCGGCGAGTTGACCCGCCACGGGCTCTCGTCATTCGGTGACCTGCTCTATCCCGCCGACTTCAAGCATTTCGCCTATGTGAACCCGCAAGCGCCAAAAGGCGGCTCGCTCTCGCTGCAAATCAAGCAAGCCGTCGGCAATCAGGCCTTCGACACCTTCAATACGTTGAACGTCTATGTCCTGAAGGGTGATGGCGCCGCCGGCGTGCCAGACACCTTCGATACCCTCATGGCATCGAGCCAGGACGAGCCGGACGCGCTGTACGGCTTGCTCGCCCATTCCGTCCATATCTCCGCGGACAAGCGCACCTATAGCTTCGTTCTCCGGCGCGAGGCCCGGTTCCACGACGGCACCCCCGTCACCGCCCATGACGTGGCCTTTTCCATGACCGTGCTCAAGGAAAAAGGGCATCCCACGTTCCGCTCTCTGCTCACCGAGCTTGAGGAGGTGAAGGCCGAAGGCGATTATATGGTGGTGGTGCGGCTGTCTGTCCGGCGCAATCGCGACCTGCATCTCCTCATCGCGGGCCTGCCCGTCTTTTCCAGGACTTACTGGGAAAAGCGTGACTTCGAGGCGGCGACGCTGGAAGCCCCCCTGGGCTCCGGTCCGTATCGAGTGGGGCGCTTTGAGCCAGGACGCTTTATCGAGCTGCAACGGGTCGCGGACTACTGGGGCAGGGACTTGCCCGTCAATGTCGGGCACAATAATTTTGACCGCATCCGCTATGACTATTTCCGCGATCGCGAAGTGGCCTTCGAGGGCTTCAAGGCCGGCACTTATAATTTCAACGAGGACTACACGGCGCGTATCTGGGCCACCGGCTATGATTTTCCCGCCTTCCGCCAGGGACGCGTCAAGCGTGAGACGGTCGAAAGCGGCGCCGCCATCCCGACGCAGGGCTGGCACTTCAACCTGCGCCGCGAGACGTTCGCGGATCCCCGGATCCGCGAGGCGCTTGGCCTGGCATTCGATTTTGAGTGGACGAATGCCAACATCATGTTCTCGTCCTACAAGCGACTGACCTCCTATTTCCAGAATTCGGACAACATGGCGCGGGGCCTGCCCTCACCGGAGGAAATCGCGCTGCTCGAGCCTTTCCGCGACAAGCTGCCGGCGGATGTCTTCGGTGAGCCCTTTACGCCGCCGGTATCCGACGGCTCCGGCTCCGATCGCAACCTCCTGCGCCGCGCCGACCAGTTGCTGCGCGACGCCGGCTGCAAGCGCGAGGGCAATGTCCTGCGCTTGCCGAACGGCAAACCATTCGAGATCGAGTTTCTCGATTTCACACCCAGCCTGCAGCCCCATACCCAGCCCTTCCAGGCCAACCTGAAAAGGCTCGGCATCAATGCCCGCTCGCGCATTGTCGACGCCTCCCAGTACAGCCGGCGTCTCAATGACTTCGATTTCGACATCGTCTCGGGCGCTCTCGGCGGCAGCCTGACGCCGGGTGATTCGCTGCGCGTCGTCTACGGCACCGACGCCGCGCGAACATCGGGTTCGCGCAATCTCAGCGGCATCGCGAACCCAGCGGTCGATCATCTCATCGACATCATCGGCAATGCCGAAAACCGTGACGACCTGACCGTCGCCAGCAAAGCGCTCGACCGCGTGCTGCGCGCCGGCCGTTACTGGATACCCATGTGGTACCGGTCCGAGCGATGGCTCGCCTATTGGGATGTCTTTTCCCGGCCGGAGACCAGGCCCAAACATTCTACGGGCGCGCCCGACACATGGTGGTATGACGAGGAGAAGGCCAAGCGAATCGGATTGAAGGGATGAGCTTGATGACAGAGACAGGCCGGCAGTTTGAGCCATCCGCCGCGGTAGCAAAGGTCGCGCGCTGAATGCTGGCTTATATCGCCCGCCGCATCCTTCTCATGATTCCAACCATCCTCGGAATCATGCTGATCTCGTTCATTCTCGTGCAGTTCGCTCCCGGCGGCCCGGTGGAGCGCATCCTTGCCCAATTGCAGGGCACGGACGCGGGTGCGCTGTCCCGCATCGGCGGAGGCGGCGGCGATTTCGGCAGCCAGAGTGGCGGCGGCGGCGGCGGCTCATCGAACTATCGCGGTGCCCAGGGGCTGGACCCTGCCTTCATCGCCCAGCTCGAAAAGCAGTTTGGCTTCGACAAGCCCGCTCACGAGCGCTTCCTGAAGATGCTGCGCGACTATGCCACCTTCGATTTCGGCAAGAGCTACTTCCGCGACGTCCCCGTCATCGATCTCATCAAGGAGAAATTGCCCGTCTCGATCACGCTCGGGCTCTGGATGACGATCCTGTCTTACGCGATCTCCATCCCGCTCGGCATATCCAAGGCGGTCAAGGATGGCTCACGCTTCGATGTCTGGACCTCCGTGGTCGTCATCATCGGCTATGCCATCCCGAGCTTTCTGTTCGCCATCCTGCTCATCGTGCTGTTCGCCGGCGGCTCGTTCTGGCAGTTTTTTCCCCTGCAAGGACTTGTCTCCGAGAATTGGTCGAGCCTCAGCTGGCCGGAACGCATCCTCGACTACTTCTGGCATATCACGCTGCCGATCACGGCCATGGCGCTCGGTGCCTTCGCGACCTCAACCCTGCTGACGAAGAACTCCTTCCTTGACGAGATCCGCAAGCAGTACGTTCTGACGGCCCGCATGAAAGGCCTGACGGAGCGGCAGGTGCTCTATGGCCACGTGTTCCGGAACGCCATGCTGATCGTCATCGCCGGCTTTCCCGGAGCCTTCATCTCGGCCTTCTTCGCGGGCTCACTTCTGATCGAGACCATCTTCTCACTCGACGGTCTTGGGCTCCTGTCCTTCGAGTCCATCGTCAACCGCGACTATCCGGTCGTCTTCGCCAATCTCTTCATCTTTTCCCTGCTCGGCCTGGTGGTGAACCTCGTCTCCGATCTCACCTACACCTGGATCGACCCGCGCATCGATTTCGAGACGCGGGAGGTGTGACGATGACGAGATCGATGACGAGATCCTGGCGATATCCGGAAGCGGTCATCAAGCCGGTTGCCATGCGCCGCGTTGCGCGCCTTGCGATCGGATGCGCAAAGGCTGTCCGTGTTTCTCCCTCTCCCCGGCGGGGAGAGGGCTGGGGTGAGGGGGAACGTTTCCGGAGGGATGCCACACCCTCACCCGGACGCTGCGCGTCCGACCTCTCCCCGACTGGTAGAGATGAGCGGTGGCGATCGTCGCGCGCCGCGCCGCGCCGGGCAATCCCGGGAGCCGGGCAATGACCGAGGCTGCCCTTCCCCGCGACGTGCCGGCATCGCCCCAGCGCCTCGCCCCGCCGCTGCCCCCCCGCAGCGGCCTCATCAATCTCACGCCGCTCAACCGGAGACGGCTCGCCAATTTCAAGGCCAACCGCCGCGGCTACTGGTCGTTCTGGATCTTCGCCATCGTCTTCGTGGTGACGCTCTTCGCGGAGTTCATCGCCAACGACCGGCCCATCATCGCCATGTACAAGGGCGAACTTCTGTTCCCTGTCTTCGTCGACTATCCGGAGGAAAAGTTCGGCGGTTTCCTCGCCCAGACCGACTACCGCGCGCCGATCATCGCGGACGAGATCAAGGCGAATGGCTGGATGGTCTGGCCGCCCATCCGTTTCTCCTATTCCACCCATAACCTCGACCTGCCCGTGCCGGCTCCTTCCCCGCCCACCTGGATGCTGACCGACGCCCAATGTCGCCCCATCGCCGAGAGAACCGGCGGCAACAGTTGCTGGGACATCGAGTGGAACTGGCTTGGCACGGACGACCAGGGTCGCGACGTTCTCGCCCGTGTCATCTACGGCTTCCGCCTGTCTGTTCTGTTCGGGCTAGCTCTCGCCGTCATATCATCCGTCGTCGGCATCCTCGCCGGAGCTGTGCAGGGCTATTTCGGAGGCTGGACCGACCTCATCCTCCAGCGCATCATCGAGATCTGGAACTCGATACCCTCACTCTACCTCCTGATCATCATTTCGGCGGTCATCACGCCAGGCTTCTTTGTATTGCTCGGCATATTGCTGCTGTTCTCATGGGTGGCGCTCGTGGGCGTCGTGCGCGCGGAATTCCTGCGCGCGCGCAATTTCGAATATGTGCGCGCGGCGCGCGCACTGGGGCTCTCCAACATCACCATCATGTTCAAGCATCTCCTGCCGAACGCGATGGTGGCGACGCTCACCTTCCTGCCATTCATCCTCAACGGCTCCATCACGACGCTAACGTCGCTCGACTTCCTCGGTTTCGGCCTGCCGCCGGGATCGCCGTCGCTGGGTGAACTCCTGAACCAGGGCAAGGCCAATGTGCAAGCCCCCTGGCTCGGCCTGTCCGGCTTCTTCGTCATCGCCTTCATGCTGTCGCTGCTGATCTTCATCGGCGAGGCGGTGCGCGACGCCTTCGACCCGCGCAAGACCTATGCGTGAGGCCGCCCGGATGACAGCTCCCCCCACATCCGCCAAGGAGCCGCTTCTTGCGGTCGATGATCTATCGGTGGCCTTCCGGCAGGACGGCAAGGAGATGCTGGCCGTCGACCACGTGTCCTTCTCGATCGCGCCGGGCGAGACAGTCGCGCTTGTGGGCGAGTCCGGCTCCGGAAAATCCGTCACCGCCCTGTCGATCCTGAAGCTCCTCGCCTATCCTGCCGCCAGCCATCCGTCCGGCCGCGTTCTCTTCAAGGGACGCGATCTCATGGCGCTGGACGAGGGCGAACTGAGGCAGGTGCGCGGCAACGACATCACCATGGTGTTCCAGGAGCCGATGACTTCGCTCAATCCGCTCCACCCCATCCAGCGCCAGATCGGTGAGATCCTGAGGCTGCATAAGGGGCTCACCGGCCAGGCCGCCCGCAGGCGCATCCTCGAATTGCTCGAACTCGTCGGCATCCGCGACGCGGAAAGCCGGCTCGACGCCTATCCCCACCAGCTTTCGGGCGGGCAGCGCCAGCGGGTCATGATCGCCATGGCGCTCGCCAACGAGCCCGATCTCTTCATCGCGGATGAGCCGACGACCGCGCTCGACGTGACGGTGCAGGCGCAGATCCTCAAGCTTCTGGCCGATCTCAAAAGCCGGCTCGGGATGGCGATGCTGTTCATCACCCACGACCTTGGCATCGTCCGCAAGATCGCCGACCGGGTCTGCGTGATGAACGGCGGCCATATCGTCGAGGCGGGGCCGGTCGACGAGATTTTCAACCGGCCGCAACATCCCTACACGAAGAAGCTTCTTGCGGCGGAACCCAAGGGGGAGCCGCACGTTGCCGATCCCGCCGCGCCGATCGTCGTCGAAGCTGGACCCGTAAAGGTCTGGTTCCCGATCAAGCAGGGCTTCCTCCGGCGCACGACCGGCTATGTGAAGGCGGTGGACGGCATTTCGCTGACCGTGCGCGAAGGAGAAACGGTCGGCGTCGTCGGCGAATCCGGCTCCGGCAAGACCACGCTCGGCCTCGCCCTGCTGCGCCTCATCCGGTCCGAGGGCCCCATCGTCTTTCTCGGCAACCGCATCGACGGGCTGTCCTCCAGCGCGGTGAAGCCGCTGCGGCGCGACATGCAGGTGGTGTTCCAGGACCCCTACGGCTCACTGTCTCCGCGGCTGTCCGTCGCCGAGATCGTCGAGGAAGGCCTTCTGGTGCAGAAGCGCGGTCTCACCTATGAGGATCGCCGCGAGGTCGTGGCCCGCGCGCTCATCGATGTCGGGCTTGATCCGGCGACGATGGATCGCTATCCGCATGAGTTCTCCGGCGGGCAGCGCCAACGCATAGCCATCGCGCGCGCCATGGCGCTCGAACCACGTTTCGTCGTCCTCGACGAGCCAACCTCGGCGCTCGACATGTCGGTTCAGGCGCAGATCGTCGACCTCCTGCGCGACCTGCAGGATGCCAAGAAGCTCGCCTATCTCTTCATCAGCCACGATCTCAAGGTTGTGCGAGCGCTGGCCTCATCGGTCATCGTCATGCGCGACGGGGTGGTGGTCGAGCAAGGTGACGCGCGAAGCCTCTTCGCCAATCCGCGTGAAGACTATACCAGGGCGCTCTTTGCAGCCGCCTTTTCGCTCGATACCGCCAAAGGCGGCTCCGTGCGGGAGTAAGATGCCGACCCGGCACAGCCCCAGAAGACGCTGCCTACGGTCATCCCGGAGCGTTGCGCAGCAACGAGCCCGGGATCCATGAACACAGCGAGTATCCCTGGAGCGCCGACTGTGTTCATGGATCCCGGTCAGCCGCTCCGCGGCTTCCGGGATGACCGTTGTGATTCTCTGCACGACGTCGTGACCGCCTCGTCCCCGCCATCCCGATGTGCCGGGTAGCTGGCTCGCAGCGCGATGACGCTGCCGACCAGGCCGGGCATGAAATTGCCCCTTTCATCGCGATGTTAAAGGCGGCGTTCATGATCACTTTGCCAAATACGCATCCGCGCGTATGGTCCATCATGCGATGAACGTTCACGTTTCTAGCCGCAACAACAAGTGGTGCCCATGTTTCCAAAGCCCCAGACGTCCCTCACGCCCAATACCTATGATTACGAGTCGCTGCCGTTGGTGAAGCCCACGGGCTTCCGCGAATACGACGCGCGCTGGTTGTTCCAGAAGGAAATCAACCTCATGGGGGTTCAGGCGCTGGGCATCGGCCTCGGCACCCTACTCCACGAGCTTGGAACAAAGCCTGAAATCGTCACCGGACACGATTTCCGCGGCTATTCCTCATCCATCAAATACGCCCTGATCTCCGGCCTGATGGCGGCCGGCATCAGGGTCAAGGACATCGGCCTCGCCATGTCGCCGATGGCCTATTTCGCTCAGTTCGATCTCGACGTGCCGGCGGTCGCCATGGTCACCGCCTCGCACAACGACAACGGCTGGACCGGCGTGAAGATGGGCGCCCAGCGCCCTGTCACCTTCGGTCCCGACGAGATGGGCCGGCTGAAGGAAATCGTGCTCTCGGGCAACGTCAAGACCCGTGACGGCGGCGGCTACGAGTTCATCGAGAACTTCCCGGCGCGCTACATCGCCGATCTCACCAACCGGCCGAAACTGAAGCGCCGCCTCAAGGTCATCGCCGCCTGCGGCAACGGCACCGCTGGCGCCTTCGCGCCGCAGATCCTCGAGGCGATCGGCTGCGAGGTCATCCCGCTTGATACCGAGCTCGACCACTCCTTCCCGCGCTACAATCCGAACCCCGAGGACATGAAGATGCTTCATGCCATGGCGGACAAGGTGCGCGAGGTCGGCGCCGACGTCGCCCTCGGTTTCGACGGCGACGGCGACCGCTGCGGCGTGGTCGACAATGAGGGCGAGGAAATCTTCGCCGACAAGATCGGCGTCATGCTGGCGCGCGATCTCTCGACGCTGCATCCCGGCTCCACCTTCGTGGTCGACGTGAAGTCCACCGGACTGTTCGTGACCGATCCCGTCCTCATCAAGAACGGCGTGAAGGCGGACTACTGGAAGACCGGCCACAGCTACATCAAGCGCCGCGTGCGCGATCTCAACGCGCTCGCCGGCTTCGAGAAATCCGGCCACTTCTTCTTCAACGCGCCCGTTGGCCGCGGCTATGACGACGGCCTAGTCACGGCGCTCGCCGTCTGCGACATGCTCGACCGCAACCCCGGCAAGTCGATGGCCGATCTTTACCGCGAGGTGCCCAAGACCTGGGGTACGCCGACCATGGCGCCCCATTGCGCCGACGAGGTAAAATACGAGGTGGCCGACCGCGTCGTGAAGCGGTTCCAGGCGATGCATGCGGCCGGCGAGACCGTCGCCGGCCAATCGATTCGCGACCTGATTACCGTCAACGGCGTGCGCGTCGTCTCCGAAGACGGCACCTGGGGCCTCGTGCGTGCCTCGTCCAACAAGCCGGAACTGGTCGTCGTCATCGAGAGCCCGGTCTCGGAAGCGCGCACGCGTGAGATGTTCAAGGCGATCGACGACGTGCTGCGTGAGAATCCGGAGGTTGGCGCCTACAATCAGACATTCTGATCGACTGGGCTCGCAAGGGCCCGGCCGACGGATGGCCAGCCAACCCCGAAAACAGGACCGGAAAGCCGCGCGCCGCGCGGCTTTCCGGCCGCACGAAGGGGAGCAGGCCCTATGGACACTGAGAGAGAGGTTGCAAACCACTACAGCCGCGCAGGCCTTGAAAACGCGATCCTCGACGCGTTGCACGCTTCCGGCGCGGATATCGATCATCTGACATCCACCGACCTTCGTGGAGCGGATGAATTTCATCTTGGATGGCATGCGGCGACCGTCGCCCTGGCGACCGATCTTGGACTGACGAAGGGTGAGCATGTGCTCGATGTCGGTTCAGGAATAGGCGGGCCGGCCCGCTATTTCGCCGAAGCCTGCGGCTGCACCGTCTCCGGCATCGATCTCACCGAGGACTATGTCACCGTCGCAACGGCCCTGACGAAGCGGTGCGGCCTCGACGACCGGGTGACGTTCACCAAGGCAAGCGCGCTCGCGCTTCCCTTCCCCTCTAGCCACTTCGACGCCGCGACTCTTATCCATGTCGGGATGAACATTCCCAACAAGACCGCGCTGTTCTCCGAGATCCGCCGGGTTTTGAAGCCCGGCGGTCGATTTGGCGTTTATGACGTGATGCGGCTGGACAATGTGGAACTGCCGTTCCCAATGCCCTGGGCGCAAACGAGCGTCACAAGCCATGTCGAGCGCCCCGATACCTATCGCAATGCCCTCGAGGGTGCGGGCTTCATCATCGCCGCAGCGCATGATCGGTCCGCGCTGGCGCTCGACCTTGCAAAAGCCATGCGGGAGAAGGTCGCAAAGGAGGGCGCCCCGCCGCTTGGCCTGCACCTGCTGATGGGCCCGGCCGGAGGCCAGTGTATGGAGAATGTGCTGGGCGCCTTGCAGAAGGGGCATATCGCCCCGGTCGCGATGATCGCGCGGGCGACCTAGACGGGAAATCCCGAAGCCTTGAGCGCATCGGCGAAGTGTTCAGGCGCGGAGAACTGGTGGGCGGTGAAGCCCAGCTGCCGCGCCGTCGCGATATTGGCCTCGTTGTCATCGACGAACAGGCACTCTGCCGCAGTCAGCCCGTTCTGTTCCAGAAAGAGCGTGAAGATCGCCGGATCCGGCTTGACGAGAAGTACCTCCCCGGAGACGACGATGCCATCGAAGCCGCCGAGAAACGGAAAGCGTTCGCGCGCGAGGATGAACTTCTCCGCCGAGAAATTGGTGATCGCATAGGTCGGCACGCCGGCGCTTCGCAGAGCCGCGAGCAAGGCCACAGTGCCCTCGATCGCATGCGGCACCATCTCGCTCCAACGCGCGTCGAAGGCCGCGATCTCGGCCTCCCAATCCGGATAAAGCGCCGTGCGTTCAGCGATAGCCTCGCCCCACGAGCGTCCACGGTCCTGCTCGAGATTCCAAGCCTGCGTACAGACCTCCGCGAGGAAATGCTCCATGCGTGCATCATCACCGGCGAAGATCTTGCGGTAGAGGTGCCGCGGGTCCCACTCCAGAAGAACCGCGCCGACATCGAAGACAACGACACGTGGGGAAGATGCCTGAGCCTGCGTCGTTACCATCTCTCCGTCCCACAACTCTTAACCGCCGGACACGGGAACTCTCCAGCCATCGCGCTACACAAGGCGAAGGACTCTCCGTCACGCTCTCTGCTCTACCGGAATTGGGAATGGCTTGCCACGCATTTCAGCAGGACTACTGATAGACGGTGCCATTGCTCATGATGCGCGAAATGCGCGGCACGAGCCGCGGTGTCAATGTGCGCGTCTCGCGCATCGTCAGCACACCATCACGAAAGGCGGACATGGGAAAGCCAAGAGAACTCAAGACCTCGGCCCAGCCGTCGAAATAGGGATAGGTGACATCGCCGACGATCAGTGACGAATTCCTGATCGCCAGGCCTGCCGCGCCGGCGGGGAAGGTGTAGACGCCCCCCCGGGTGAGCGCTGCCCCGCTGCGGTTGGCGTCGCTCCAAACCACCTTGGCGACGCCGTTACTGTCAATATAAACGCTGGAGAGCACCAAGGTGACGCCGGCTGGCGCATAGGGCGAGAGAACAGCTCGCGCGGCACTGAAAACCAGGTCGCGCTCGCTATCGGTAACGATCTGCACGCGCGCGGTCAGATCCGCCAGCGTATGTGCCATGATCGAGACCTTGCGATTGAGCGCGACGCCATTGGTGATGACGACGAAACCGACATAGATGAGGGCCATCACAGGCATGACCAGGGCGAACTCTATTGCCGCAATGCCATGTCGTGAGCCGGCAAAACAACTAAGCTTTTGCATCGCGCGCGCCAGCAAGCCATTCACGGTGACTGTCATTCGAATGGCTCCGTCCTGAAGGCCGCCGTCGCCATGATCAGTCGGTTGCCATTGGCGAGATTCGCGATGGCCGGATTGCCGAAGGCGATGAAAACCGGAAGTTCCAGGACCGCCCGGACAAGCACGATCTGATTGGCGCTGCTGCTTTGATACCCGAAGCCCGAGACATCGATAGCCCCGTCGCGGATCGGCATGTTCAGGTCCGCCTGATTGAAGCTGGACAGAACCCGCACATCAAGGTGTAGATTGGCTTTGCACTCGCTCGCCCCGACCATCACGATCGGTGAGCCATCGCAGATGCTGTTGCGCAGGCTTGTCAGGCGCGCGCTGTCGCTTGAGCCGCCCGTTTGCGAGCGGCCGGTCAGCACGAGCCGGGCGCCGTCATCCACATTGGTTTCGAGCACCTGCTGGGCCCAGAAGATCAACGCCGTCTGGATGATGGCGAAAGCGAGCGCCAGAAAAAGTGGCGCGACCATCGCAAGCTCGATCGCGGTCACGCCATCGTTCGCGCGCGCGAACGCGCGCGCGGCGGCTGGCAAACCGGGCCAGGGGGCCCGGGTGGCATCTCCCCTCCTACTTCCCCTGCGCGAGCGCATTGCGATCCTCGATTTGGCTTTTCAACGTACGGAAAGCATCGGTGTCGTCACCGATCACCAGAGTCGGCTCGCAGTTCGGCGCGCAGACAAAGCTTTGTCGCTGCCGCCCATGCTGAACAACCACGACCCCCTCGCGTGACGCCTCGACGCGCAACAATGATTCCCCGACAACGGCACCACGCGCATCGAGAGCGATAACGTTTGTTGTTCCAAAACTCTTTCCCGTGACCACAAGAACATTGTTCTTCTGCAGAGACACATCGGCCACCGATGGATTACCGACAATCACGGTCTGTGCGCTATCCGGCAATCGAATGATCTTGGCCTGATTGGTCCTGACGCTGATTGTCTCGGTTGGCTCCGCGTGCAGGACGCGACCATCCGGCACAATCGCCATGCCCAAAGCGATGAGGCAAGCCGCCATCGCGCCCTGTATCGGGAAAGCAGGCGACATGCGCGGGCAGGAAAGAATGCTCGTGAACTGGCCGGAAAGCGGTTTGAACCGCAACGCCCGGCATGTCGACTGTCGATGAAGCTTGTGCATGATTCGTGATCTTCAGGCAGATACGGATAACACCGACCCTACGCCATGGACAATGAACGTTCGGATAACCATCGCGGTGCAACTTAATGAAAAACAACATATCGCACCCACTCGCGAAACATAAAGAAATTATTATACCAAAACCCTATTCTCAATACCAATTATTATGACGAGTATTTTTTATATAATACTTATTATAATCGAAAAAATCTTATAAACGACATATTGACTATGAGATAAGGGAGAAAAACTCTGTATGTCTTTTTCCTTGAATTTAACTGAGGCGCAATGGTTGCGGTGTTACGGTGAGCCATGGTTCCGGTAGCGCCAAACAAAGAGAGGCGCTTGATGATGAGAACCTGGTGCAAGGAGCAGTAGATATGGTAATGTTGTTTTCGCGTTTCTTGAAAGATGAAAATGGCGCAACGGCTATTGAATACGGCCTGATCGCCGCCCTGGTCGCCGTCGCTATTATTGGCGCGCTGACGCAGCTTGAGAGTGGACTGTCCGCATTGTTCAACGGCATCGGGACACGCCTGACAACAGAAGCTGGCAACGCCGCCGGCGGTTGATCGCGGCACCACGGATACCAGTCCGCGTAGCCCGGCCCATAATGGAATGCGGGCTCCCGGAATCATACAAAGCGGTCGCGTGCCCTACTCGGCGCAGCGGCCGCTTTTTTATTCAAGCGTCAACTCACATCAACAAAAATGATCATTGCACTTCATATAAGATAATATCCTGCAGAGAGATTATATTTTATGATAATGACCCTGCTTATTCTGTTTCCTTTTCTTATGATACTGGCCGCGGTCAACGACATCATGACCATGACAATCCCAAACTTCATTCCGCTGGTACTGATTGTCGGCTTTTCTCTCTTCGCGCCGGTGGCAGGTCTGTCCGCCACGACGATAGGCCTCCATGCCACGGCGGCCGTTCTCATGCTTGCCGTCACGTTCTGTTTCTTCGCTTGCGGCTGGATCGGTGGAGGAGACGCGAAACTGGCGGCAGCTACCGCGCTCTGGTTCGGCCCGACGATGCCGTTGCTGGATTACGCAGTTCTGACCTCGTTGATCGGCGCTGGCCTCACGCTGGCATTGCTGGTCGCCAGGCGCATGCCGCTGCCTGTCTTCGCGGAAGAATGGGCATGGGCACGCCGGCTCCACGGTGCAGGGACTGGCGTTCCTTATGGCATGGCGCTCGCAACGGCCGGACTGATTATCTACCCAGATAGCGCCATATGGAAAGCAACAATGCTCTCGTGATGCGGATTATATAAGTAAATCTATACTTATTGCGTTGATGTGCGCGATATGCGATGCCTCTATTCACACTGCAACGGCTGGCTATTTTGATGTCGTATCCTATTAACCATTAGTTGACATATTGGCGCGCATAAATGGCCATATTGCTGCGTCACGCCATGTTCTGATGTACCCCGCCGGCGGTTCATGACCAATCCGGCGCGTCAGTCGGTATGAGCCCTTACTGGCAGGCCCATGTGGCGGACGTCTCCGCGGGCCAGCCGCCCCTCAATCATGTTTCAGCGTGTCGTTGGATTGCGGCTGCAATGAAATCAGCACGTTTCGTCGTTCTCGGCATAGCATTGGCCGCTGGCATCTCGGCGGCCTACCTCGCACGTGGCACGAGCAGAACCCCAGCACCGTCGCTTCCGGCGCAGCCCACGTTGCGGACCGTTGAGGTCCTGGTGACTGCGAGCGATATCGGCATGGGCAGTACGGTCAAAGAGGAAAACCTGCGCTGGCAGACCTGGCCTGCTGATAGCCTTCCAGCCTACGCGATCACGAAACGCGACACCGCCGAGGCTGTCGCCGAACTTACCGGCACGATCGCCCGCGCCAGTATCGCCAGCGGTGACCTGGTCCGCCGGGAAAGCCTGATCAAGGCCAACGGCTCCGGCTTCATGTCGGCCATGCTTCCATCCGGCAAGCGGGCCATGGCCATCACCATCGATAGCCGTGGCAGCAGTTCCGCCGGCGGCTTCATTCTGCCCAACGATCGCGTCGACGTCATCCGCACGTATCGGAGCGAGCAGCAGGGCAGCAACGAGACGATCCTCGCGCAGACTATTCTGCAGAACATACGCGTGCTCGCCATTGGCCAGATCGTGCAGGAGAAGGCCGGTGAGCGTGTGGTCAGTGGCGAGAACGCGACGCTTGAGGTTGATCCGCGCCAGGCGGAGATCCTGACGCGTGCTCAAAAGAACGGGCAGCTCTCGCTCGTGCTGCGCTCTCTCACCGATGCCGATGTCGCTGCCGTCGCGATCGATCCCGAGGACAGCATGACGATCGTGCGTTTCGGAGTTGCGTCCCAGACAGGAGGACGCTGAGCGGCATGCGCTTTCCGCCCGAACCCGGCCTTGCAACGGCCATTTATTCCCCACCGCCTCCACGTCGAGGCCTCGACGCGAGCATCGTGCTACGGACGACCTTGTTGGCTTTGGTTGGCCTGCTTATGCTGCTGGTCGTTCCCGCAATGGCGGACAATGGGCTGAGGCCCAGTATCACCTACGAACCGGCGCAAATGCGGCGGGTCGAATTGTCCATCGGGCGTTCCACAATCATCAATCTCTCGCGGGACGCCAAGGAGGTCTTTGTCGCAGACCCAAAAGTCGCGAATGCGGTCGTCCGGTCGACGCGCAAGCTCTTCATCATCGGTGTCGGTGACGGCGCGACATCCATCATCGCACTGGATGACGCTGGCCAGCAACTTGCTTCCATCGACATCACCGTCGGCCGTGACCTGAACGTCTTGCGGCAAACCATCAAGGCGGTCGCGCCCCAGGCCGTTGTGGACGCGCGCGCGGTGGGAGAGTCTATCCTCCTCACCGGCACAGTCGGTTCGGCCGTGGAAGCCCAGCAGATCGCCGATGTCGCGGGGGCCTTCGTCGCGACGAGTTCGGCCGCGAGCGGCGGCGGGAAAGGGAACGTCATCAACGCCTTGACCGTGCGCGCCAAGGATCAGGTGATGCTCAAGGTGACCATCGCTGAAGTTCAACGCAACGTCCTGAAGCAACTGGGCGTGGATTCGTCCGGCACCTGGAACCTCGGGCGTATATCCCTGGACGCGGTGACGACCAATGCCTTTCCCGTGCAGGGCACGCCCGGCAATTCCATTACCTCGAACTTTGGCAGCAAGAACAGCGTGACGCTCCGCGCGCTCGAGCAGGCCGGTGTGGCCCGCACTCTGGCGGAGCCGACCCTGACGGCCATCTCGGGGGAGACAGCAGCCTTCCTCGTGGGTGGCGAAGTGCCCATTCCGTCCGGCTATAGTTGCTCCGGAACAGGAACCTCCACCTGCACGCCGTCGATCGAATTCAAGAAATTCGGTGTCGCTCTGACATTCACGCCCGTCGTCCTGAGTGAAGGGCGCATGAGCCTACGTGTGGCGACCGAGGTTTCGGAAATCGATGCGCAGAATTCCACACGCTATGCATCGTTCAACATCCCAGGCTTCAAGGTCCGCCGCTCTGAAACCACGGTGGAGTTGCCGTCCGGCGGCTCGATGGTCACGGCAGGCCTGATCCAACAGAATTCGCGGCAGGCCATCACCGGCCTGCCAGGGCTGCTCAACCTTCCCATTCTCGGCGTCCTCTTCCGCTCGCGTGACTACCAGCGCCAGGAAACGGAACTCATGATCGCGGTGAGCCCCTATATCGCCAAGCCCATGAGCGCTCATGAAATCACGCGCCCGGACGACGGCTTCGCCGATGCCATGGATCCTCAAGGCGTATTCCTCGGTCGGGTCAATCGCATTTATGGGCCGAAAGTAGACAAAGCCATCAAGGGCGGCGCCCCCAATCGCATCGGTTTCATCAATGACTGACGGCTTTTCCGCCCCTCCCGGCAGTCGCTTCAGGCAAAGGCGCATGCTTCATCTGGCGGCCTGCGCAGCATTGGCCCTCGCCCTCTCAGCCTGCGGTGCGAACAGGCGGGTGGAGAGCGTCGACCTCCCTTATGACTATCAACAGCGTCACCCGCTCGTCATCGCCGACCGGGCGGAACTGCTGAGCATAGCCGTAACCGGCCGAAGCCATCTCGACGGCCGCCAGGCTGCCGATATCCGCGCCTTCGCCGGCAACTACCGGCTCCATGGCAAAAGCGAGGTCCACGTCTTCGTGCCCGCCGGCACTGGGCAGGAGCCCGCCGTCCACGCCACGTTGCGTGCGACACAGCGCGAGCTTGCCGCGGCAGGTATCCCCGCGAGCGCGATCGCCACGACGCGTTATAGCCCCGGAGACGGGGATGCCGTGCCGACCCTGCGCCTCAGCTTCATGAAGCTCGGCGTAACGGTCGCGAGCACATGCGGTCGCTGGCCGTCCGATCTTGCGAGCGGCAGCTCGACAGATGGATGGACCAACGCCGCCTACTGGAACTTTGGCTGTGCCTATCAAGCCAATTTCGCCGCCCAGATAGCCGAGCCGCTTGATCTTGCCCGCCCGCGTCAGGAAAGTGTCCTTGACACGCAGAAGCGCCTGCGCGGCATTGGGCAACTGCGCCAGGGCAAGGATCCATCGACTGTTTATCGATCGACGCAGCGTGTCGAGGATTTGGGCCAATGACGACACCCGTCCTTCGCTCCGCCATTCCCCAACCTTCGCAACCCGCCGACCCGCTGCCACCGGCCATGCCGCCCGTGCCGCGCATCGCCGTGTCAGCTTTCTGCGAAACCGCGGAGACGACGGAGAGCATCGTCGCCGCGGCCCGCGACCGGCACATGCTGCGCGCGCAAGTCGCCATTCACCACGGCGGCATCGCTGCGGCGGAAGCAACGCTCGGCAGTGCGCATTCCCCGAACGTAATCATTGTGGAAACGCAGGCAGGACGAGCTGAGACACTTCAGGCGCTGGACGGACTGGCCCATGTCTGCGATCCCGGAACCAAGGTTATCGTCGTTGGCCATGTCAACGACATCCAGCTCTATCGCGAACTGATAACGCGCGGCGTCAGTGAATACCTCATTACGCCGGTCGCGCCGCTCGACCTCATCCGCACAATCACCGATATATACAATCGGCCGGATAGCCAGTCTTTCGGGCGTATCGTTGCCGTGGTCGGCGCAAAGGGGGGCGCGGGCGCCTCGACCATTGCCCATAATCTCGCGGCGTCCGTCGCGCGCGAGCTAGGCCTCGCCGCCGTCATCGCCGATCTCGACGTCGCCTTTGGCACGGCGAGCCTCAACCTCAACCTGGATCCACCACAAGGCGTCGCCGATGCTTTGGCCGCGCCGGACCGGCTCGACAATAATTTCATCGATCGCCTCATGGTAAAATGCGCCGACAACCTCAACCTGCTTGCGGCCCCGGCGGTTCTCGACCGCACCTGGGATCTCGACCAGGCGGTCATCGACAAGTTGCTCGGCACACTTCGATCCGCTCATCCCGTCGTCGTACTCGATCTGCCGCATTTGTGGACATCCTGGGCACGCCATGCGCTCGTGGACGCGGACATGATCGTGATCGTCGCCGCTCCCGATCTCGCCAGCTTGCGCAACACCAAGAACATGGTCGACATGCTGCGCCAGGCCCGGCCCTCGGACCGGCAACCCTACCTGGTCCTCAACCAGCTCGGACTGCCGAAGCGACCTGAGATCAGCGTCCAGGACTTCGCCAAGGCCGTTGGCCTCACACCAACCGCGACAATCGCTTTCGACGCGCAGCTCTTCGGCAATGCCGCCAACAACGGCCAAATGTTGCACCACGTGCAGCCGAACGGCCGGGCCGCGCAAACATTAAACGAACTCGCGACGACGATCATGGGACGAACAAAGAAGAGCGCCGATGAAACCAAATTCCTGCAGGCCCTGCTGGCTAAACTCGCAGCCCTGAAGAGAGGTGGACACTGAAGTGCCGCGCCATGGCCGCTTGATTATCGCTGCTGCTTAACTTGGCTCGGAAGGCAGGGCGCGGCCTTGGAGCAATTGATCTGAAGTCGCGGCGGATTCCAGCCGACACTTCGTAGCAGCTTCATTACATGGAACATGCCCGGGATATCGCAAGGCCGCGGAAGACGCACCGGAGAGCTTAACCGCGCTACAGGAGTATTGTTGCAATGTTTGGCAAAAGATCGGGACAGGAAGCCTTGGCCCGCAAGCCCGAGCCCGCTGCCCCCGCGCCACTCGCCGTAGAGGCGCGTCCCGCGCCATCCGCTGCCGCGCCACCTCCCGCACATGCCCCAGATGTGCCGCGCCACTCCGATGGATATTATCAAACAAAGAATATGATCTTCGCGGCGCTTATCGAGGCGATCGATTTGACGCAGCTCGTGAAGCTCGACGCGGAGAGCGCGCGTGACGAGATCCGTGATATCGTCACGGAAATCATCGGCCTGAAAAGCCTCGTCATGTCGATCGCCGAACAGGAGGGGCTGCTCGAGGACATCTGCAACGATGTCCTTGGCTATGGCCCCCTCGAGCCCCTGCTGGCGCGCGACGACATCGCCGATATCATGGTCAACGGCGCGGATCGCACCTATATCGAAGTATCCGGCCGCATTCAGCAGACAAATATACGCTTTCGCGACAACCAACAGCTGATGAACATCTGTCAACGCATCGTCAGCCAGGTTGGGCGACGTGTTGACGAGGCCTCTCCCATCTGCGATGCGCGCCTGCCGGACGGGTCGCGCGTCAACGTCATCGGTCCGCCGCTGTCAATCGACGGCCCCGCCCTGACCATCCGCAAGTTCCGCCGTGACAAGCTGACGCTCGATGATCTCGTCCGCTATGGCTCCATCTCGCCGGAGGGGTCAGAACTCTTGCAGATCATCGGCCGCGTGCGATGCAATGTCATCATATCCGGTGGAACGGGTTCAGGCAAAACGACATTGCTCAATTGTCTCACGCGCTTCATTGAGGACAAGGAGCGCATCATTACCTGTGAAGACGCCGCCGAATTGCAACTTCAGCAGCCTCATGTCGTTCGCCTGGAGACACGCCCTCCCAATCTGGAGGGACAAGGACAGGTGACGATGCGCGATCTCGTGCGCAATTGCCTGCGCATGCGCCCCGAACGCATCATCGTCGGCGAGGTGCGTGGACCGGAAGCCTTCGATTTGCTCCAGGCCATGAATACGGGCCATGACGGCTCGATGGGCACACTCCACGCCAACACGCCCCGCGAGGGGCTCTCTCGTCTTGAGTCGATGATCACCATGGGCGGATTCTCTCTGCCCTCCCGCACCATCCGCGAGATGATCTGCGCGTCTGTCGACGTGGTCGTCCAGGCCCAGCGCCTGCGTGACGGATCGCGCCGTATTACGCAGATCACGGAAGTGCTTGGGATGGAGGGAGACATCATCATTACCCAGGATCTCATGACCTTCGAGATCGTGGGCGAAGACACGAATGGGCACATCGTCGGACATCATCGCTCAACCGGCATAGGCCGGCCGCGCTTCTGGGAACGCGCGCGCTACTTCGGCGAGGAACAGCGATTGGCGCGGGCGCTCGACACCATTGAGCAGAAGGCTGGCATCGCCGGAGCCGCGTAGATGCATCGTGGGACAGTGCCATAACATCATGTATGAAATTACGCCATGAATTTTGACGCTCTTCTCATCGTTATACTGTCAACCATTGCGGCTGGCGCTACGGCCTATGTCCTATTCTTCCCGTATCTTTCATCGCGCGCCCGTATCGAAGAACGTCAGAAGACTTTCGTTGCGCCTCCGGCGCAGCGTGCCATTGAAAGGGCGAACGGTGCCGTGAACCGACGCGACCAGATCGCCCAGAGCCTGCGGGACCTCGAGGCGAGACAAAAAGCCAAGCACAAGGTGCCGCTTGAAACACGGCTGGCCCGCGCCGGGCTCGCCTGGAGCAAGAAGCGCTTCTTTGTCGTCAGCGTCATCATTGGCCTCCTCGTCGGCCTCCTGCTTGGCGCGTCATCCGGCAATCCGTGGGTTGCGGCCGGCGGCCTCTTCGTCGGAGCGTCCGGCCTTCCACGCTGGATTCTCTCCTATCTCACCAAACGCCGCATCAACCGGTTCATCGAGGAGTTACCGAATGCGCTCGACATCATCGTGCGAGGCATCCGGGCCGGCCTGCCAGTCGGCGACTGCCTGAAGATTATCGGGAGTGAAGCCGCGGAGCCCGTGCGCAGCGAGTTCCGCGTCATCGTCGAAGCCCAGGTTCTCGGCATGCCTGTCGCGGACGCTGTCGGCCGCTTGCCCGAGCGCATTCCAGCAGCGGAGGCGAATTTCTTCGCCATCGTGATCGCCGTTCAGCAGCAGTCGGGCGGAAATCTTTCCGAGGCCCTCGGCAACTTGTCCCGCGTCTTGCGCGAGCGCCGCAAGATGAAGGGAAAGATCACGGCGATGAGCATGGAGGCTAAGGCATCCGCCGCCATCATCGGCGCCCTTCCCTTCATTGTCACCGCTCTTGTCTATATCACGAGCCCGAAATACATCGCCTTCCTTTGGACGACGAATACGGGACTTCTAGCATTGTCCGCATCTGGCCTTTGGATGGCTATAGGCGTTCTGGTCATGAAGAAAATGATCAGCTTCGACATATGAACTTTTGCCGTCGCGATACCTGCAGGACCGGGAGTGAGCCATGTCAGCTTTCCTCAGCATGATCGCGGACCGACAATTCATGTTCAGCATCCTGATAGCGCTTTGCGTGGGTGCGACGGTTCTGACGCTTGCCATGCCCCTGATGGCCGCGGACACCTTGGGCAAGCGCATGAAATCGGTCGCATCGGAGCGGGAGCGTATTCGCCAACGCGAGCGCGAACGCCTTGGCGCTGCACAAGCCCAGCGCGCGAGCCTGCGTCCGGCGCCAAAGGCTTATATGAAGCAAGTCGTCGACCGGCTCAATCTCTCGCAATGGCTCGGCACCGAGACAGCGAAAATGAAGTTGAGCATGGCCGGATATCGCGGCAATTCCGCGGAAATAAACTTCCTTTTCTTTCGGCTTATATCACCCATCGGGTTCTGTATTGTCGCGATTACCTATATGTTCGTGCTCAAGGTCGGCCAATTCCCCGGGATGGTTCGCTTTGGCATCGTCATCGCGGCAACCTACGCCGGCATCAAGCTACCCGAACTCTTCCTCGCCAACCGGACACAGAAACGACAGCAATCCATCAAGCGCGCCTGGCCGGACGCCCTTGATCTCCTGCTGATCTGCGTGGAATCCAGCATGTCCGTCGAGCAGGCTTTCCGGAAGGTCAGCCAGGAGATCGGCGCGCAGTCCATAGCGCTGGCCGAGGAACTGATGTTGACGACGGCCGAACTTTCCTATTTGGCCGAACGCCGCCAGGCCTATGAAAACCTCGGCATTCGCACCGGCGTCGAATCGGTGAAGAACGTGACGACCGCGCTCATTCAAGCAGAGCGCTACGGAACGCCGGTGGGCCAGGCGCTGCGCGTTCTGGCGCAGGAAAGCCGCGATGCGCGCATGAACGAAGCGGAGAAGAAAGCGGCCGCGCTTCCTCCCAAACTCACCGTGCCGATGATTCTTTTCTTCCTGCCGGTCTTGTTCATGGTGATCATCACGCCAGCACTTATCCAGGTCTTCAAATGGAAATAGCCGGCATCACCGCGATATAACCCGCCAAAAAGCTGTTGAGATCAATATTCACAGCGCGTTGAAGCGGCAACGGCCCTATCAGACCTACAGCATCATTCCACCGATGGCCGCAACGGGAGACCGGGAGGCGTCTCCCCGGCAGCTTGTCCCGCGGCCCTGTTCGCCTTCGCCGTAGCCGGCCCGGCTTGACGGATCGGTTTGCTGGTGTCGATGGCCGGCGCCCGCTCATGGCGAGCGGGCGGCTGGTTTGCGGCGGCACGGCCCGATGGCTTTGCCTCCATCGCAGGCGGAGACGTGTCCGCCCCTCTCGCCGCACGCGCGATCAATCGCGGTTTGCCGGCGAACTGCTTGAAATAGGCGGCACCGCGCGCGGCCGACTGAGGCGTCATGTCCTCCTTCAGGAGGCTTTCCGCCTCCGCCGTCTGGCCCGACAACCCAAGCACCAGCGCGAGATTCTGACGCACGCGCCTATCTGCCTTCGGACTGGCGGCCGCTTGGCGCAGCGCCCTCTCCGCCTCGGGCAGGTTGCGCGACAAGGCATAGGACAAGCCGAGATTGGAGAGAACGGAAGGCTCGTCCGGTGCAATGCGCAACGCGGCTTCGTAATAGCGACGGGCACCGGGGTGGTCACCGAGCTGGTCCGCCACGGTCCCCTGCGCCGAGAGCACACGCCAGTCCGGCTTGTCCTGCGTATGCGCCCGCGCGAGCACATCCGCCGCCTCGCGTAGATTGCCCACGTCGATCAGCGCCCGGCCATAGGCGGACAGAAGCGCCTGGTCCTGCGGCGCGCGCAGCACGGCCTGCCGCAGCACGGCCACCGCCTGCTGATGCTGGCCGATTTCGCGAAGCGAACGTCCGTAGGCCAGTGCCGCGACCTTGTCGTCGGGATTGGCTTCGTAGCGTTTTCCTGACTTCTCCGCGAGCTCGCGCCAATCGGCTTCCGTCGGCTCGGCGGTCTTGGTCGCGCGTTTCACCGGAAAGATCGAGCCGGTGATATCCGCTTTTTGCAGATCCGGAATACACCCGCCGAGAAGCGGCGACATCATGCAGGCGAGTGCCAGGCCCGCTATCGGCCGGCCCTTGGCCCGCCGACGCAACGGCGATCGCAAAAGCGCCGCGGCTGATGGTGAAGGTTTCATGCGCTCTCGTCGACCTGGAATTGGCCTATCCCGGCTTGGACTCCATTCAAACTCGATTAACCCTAACGGCAGGTTACCAGCCACATCCACAAGGCAAAAGCCAAAGGCGATGCAATCGCGGCATCCGCGTATGGCTGGAGACCAATGTTCGATGACCTGTTACATTCGTGCTACGCAGAAAATCACGCGTGACCGCTGCTGTGTGTGCGTCAATCAGATTTGAGGATCGTCAGTGCATCCTGCCATCGTTACTTCTTCTGTCGCCGATTCGATTCCGCTGATCGTCGTCTCCAGTGACTCGCTTGCCGAGGTGCTGGCCGCTCTGCCCGCGCCGGCGCGGGCCTTCGCGACGGCGCAAGGCTTCGCCGCCGACGTTGGCAGCCACCTCATTCTGCCCAATGTGGATGGCGGCATAGCCACCGTGCTGTTTGGCTGGTCGCCGCTGAAGGTGGATACCGACCCGTTTCTTCCCGGCAAGCTGCCGCCGCTCCTGCCCCAGGGCACCTACCGCTTTGAACGGCTGCCGCACGAGGCCGAGACCAACGCGGTGCTTGGCTTTCTGCTCGGCACTTACCGTTTTGATCGCTATCGCGCCAAGAAGGCGCCGCCAAAGGCGCGTCTCGTCCTGCCGGCGGGCGTCGACGGGGCGGAGCTCACTCGCCTTGCCGAAGCCGTCGCGCTCGGGCGCGATCTCATCAATACCCCCGCGAACGATCTGGGACCGGACGGCATCGAGGCGGCGGCCCGCGGGGTGGCGGAGCGCCACGGCGCGGCCATCGCGGTCACGGTCGGTGACGATCTCCTCTCAGGCAATTTCCCGATGATCCACGCGGTCGGACGCGCCTCGGCCATCCCCCCGCGCCTCATCGATCTGACGTGGGGTGACGCCTCTCATCCGAAGGTCACGCTTGTCGGCAAGGGGGTCGCCTTCGATACAGGCGGTCTCGACATCAAGCCCCCGGCCGGCATGGCCCTGATGAAGAAGGACATGGGCGGCGCCGCGGCGGTCTTGGCGCTTGCCGAACTCGTCATCGGCGCCAGGCTCCCCGTGCGCCTGCGTGTGCTGATCCCCGCCGTGGAGAACGCCATCTCCGGCTCCGCGTTCCGCCCTGGCGACATCCTGCCGAGCCGCAAAGGCCTCACGGTGGAGATCGGCAATACGGACGCGGAAGGGCGGCTCATTCTCGGTGACGCGCTGGCGCTGGCCGATGAGGAAGCGCCGGACCTCATCGTGGACTACGCGACCCTCACAGGCGCCGCGCGCGTCGCCCTGGGCCCGGATCTGCCGCCCTTCTACACCGATGACGATGCGCTGGCCGGGCGCCTCGCCAGTCTTTCCCGCACCGTCAACGATCCGGTCTGGCGCATGCCGTTCTGGTCGCCCTATGACGCCATGCTGTCCTCGAAGATCGCCGACGTGAACCATATCTCTGGTGGCGCCTTCGCGGGCTCGATGACGGCAGCGCTTTTCCTGCGGCGATTCGTGGAGAAGGCCGGGTCTTACGTGCATTTCGACATCTTCGGCTGGACGCCTTCCGCCAAGCCGGGCCGGCCCGAGGGCGGCGAAGTGCAGGCGGCGCGGCTCGTCTATGCCTATCTCAAGGAACGCTTCGGCGCGTGAAGCCCGGACGGTTCGAAGCGCCACTGGCGCGCCGGAACAAGCCGCGGCGCGCCATAAGGCGACGTTCTCTTAACCTCTCCGCGAAGAAGCGATTGTGATTGGGCTATTCCAGTCGATATGAATACGGGTCCGTAACGACTGCCGGACCCGGCCGATGTCCGTTGAAATCCGTGCCTTGCAGGCACTTACATTGTGGCACGACGTCACGCTGGAACTCGTCCGTGACGAGGACATCGACCTGTCGCTCAGGCAGATGGCCATTCTCCTGACGATTTATCTCGACACCCCGCCCCATACGGTGCGCGGTCTCGCACGCAAGCTCGGCGTCACCAAGCCCGTCGTGACGCGGGCGCTCGACAGCATGGGCAAGCTCGACCTGGTATCCCGCCGCCGCGACGAGAACGATCGCCGCAACGTCATCGTGCAGCGCACCGTCAAGGGAGCGCTCGCCGTCGAGCGGCTTGGTGATATCGTGATTGCCAAGGCCGGGACGTTGAGGCCATGAGGCGGCAAGGCTAAGTCGGCAAGGCTGAGTCGGGAAGGCATGCGATGGGAAGTCATGAGATTGCCGCGATGGGGCCGCAGAGATTCCTGACGCACAGGACACGCCGATGAATGCCTTCGATCCCCGTCTGACAGCTGCCCGCCCGGATCTCGCGGCCCTCCATCTCCGCGGCACGGTCGACGCCGACGCCTTTGTCGCGCCACGTCTCCTGCGCGTCACGGCCCCGACGGCGCCTTTGCGGCGGGAACCCGTGCCGGATGCGCCCCTCGATACCGAAGCCCTTGCGGGCGAACCCGTTGCCGTGTTCGAGGAGCGCGAGGGCTGGATCTGGGGCCAATTGCTGCGGGATGGCTATGTCGGCTATCTGCCGGCGGAAGCGCTTGGGTACCCTTCCCTCCCCCCGAGCCACGCCGTCACGGTCCCCCGCACCTTCGTTTTCCCAGGCCCAAGCATCAAGCTGCCGCCAATCAACGCGCTGCCCTATGCGGCGGAAATCGCCGTGGCGGAGATAGGCCCGCCCCCCTTCGCACGTCTGGCGGACGGCGGGTTCGTCATCGCGCGGCATATCGCGCAGTTGCGGGCCTGGCGTGACGGCGACTTCGTGGCAACCGCCGAACGTTTCATCGACGTGCCTTATCTGTGGGGCGGCAAGACGGTGCTCGGCATCGATTGTTCGGGCCTTGTGCAGGTCAGCCTGCGGGCCGCCGGCGTCAACTGGCCACGCGATACCTACCGGCAGGAGCAGTCATCAGCCGCAAGCCGGGTCAAGGACGGCGAGCAGGGACGTGGTCTCGAGCGCGGTGATCTCGTCTACTGGAAAGGTCATGTCGGCATCATGGTCGACACCGTGCGCCTTCTTCACGCCAACGCGCATCACATGATGGTCGTCGTCGAGCCCCTGAGCGAGGTGGTGGAGCGCAGCGTGAGCAGGGGCGGCGGACCGATCACCAGCGTCAAGCGCCTCGCCTTTCCCGAGGTCTCGCCGTGAAGCAAGGGGCGCTGCCTCCTGCTCAGATCTCGTCGGGCCGCGAGACGAAACCGCGGATGATCCGCCTGATCCCGGCGGCGGCCGAGACGGTGATGTCCTTCGTGGGGCCATGCTGCTGGGGGGCGTCCTCGAAGCCGGAGGCATAGCTCGTCACCACGGAAATCGCCGACACGCGCAATCCGTGGCGGCGCGCCAGGATGACCTCCGGCACCGTCGACATCCCGACGAGCTCCGCCCCTAATGTCCGAGCCATGCGGATCTCTGCCGGCGTCTCGAAACTCGGCCCCGAGAACCACATGTAGACGCCCTCGTTCAGGGCGATGCCGGCCGCGATGGCCGCGAGCTTCAGCCGGCGGCGCAAACGATTGTCATAGGCATCCGCCATATCGACGAACCGACCATCATCCCGGTCGCCGATCAGCGGATTGAGGCCGGAGAAATTGATGTGGTCGGTGATGACACAAAGACTGCCGACGCGAATGGTCGATTTGACCGAGCCGGCCGCGTTGGTCAGCAGCACAGGTGGCTTTCCAAGAATGCCGAGCAGCGCGATGGGCAGCGCCATCGTCCTGGCGTGGCCCGTTTCATAATAGTGGGCGCGGCCGGCGTAGATCAGCACGCGCTTGCCTTCCATATAGCCCGACACGAGCTGACCGGGCTGCCCGGCCGGCCCATTGTCGGGGAAGCCGGGAATGGCGGAATAAGGCACCTGCACGGCGCCCTCGACATCCTCGATGATGTTGCCAAGACCCGTGCCAAGCACCAGCGCATGGTCGAAAGGGCCCATGACGCCCCATTCCTCAAGCGCGGCACGGGCCTGATACAGCAGTGGCGTTGACGTGTCGGTCACGGATGTCATCCCCTGAAGCATGATCCGACCGGAGTGGGCCGATAAGATCTCGCTTGAAATAAAAGAGGTTAGAGCGCCGATCTGACGCAACCGGATCGCAACGCGCTCAAGGTTCAATCGACATTCAGCTTTCTCAGCCGTCATGGCCGGGCTCGTCCCGGCCAGCCCGAATTATGGAGGCGCCCTTCCTATCGGGACAAGCCCGGTGATGACGTTGGTATCTCTCGGCAATACTTGAATGTCGATTGCCCCTAGCGGGCGAGATTGGAAGGTCCGAACGCAAACGGCAGAAGATCGCCGAAACGAAAGCTCTGCCTGACGCCACCCCTGTCACCCACATGGACTGATGTATCCGGCCCCGCGAATTCGCTGAGCCTCTGCCGACACACGCCGCAAGGCATCGTCAGCGCCTCGCCCTCGCCCACCACCGCAACGGCGGTAATCCGGGTGTCACCAGCGGCCACCATGGCACCGATTGCCACAGCCTCGGCGCACAGCCCGGCCGGATAGGACGCATTCTCGACATTCGCGCCGGCAAACAGGCGACCGCTCGCCGACATCACCGCCGCGCCGACCCGGAACCCCGAATAAGGCGCGTAGGCATGGGCGCGCGCAGCACTCGCGGTGGCGAACAACGCCTCCATATCACTCCCGGCGGTTCGGCCCATGGACGCCTCCTTGCAGTCACTCCATCGTGTCACATGCACCACGACGCATATTGCATCTGCCGCCGACACCCGCCATCTGCAACCTGACGACCGCGCTTGCCCTGACCATCCCTGAAAGTCTATTGATCCTAGAGCATGAGGTCGAAGCCTAGCAATCGATTTTCAAAAAAATATATTTATATGACAAAGGGATAGGCGAAAGTGGCGGTTCTGATCAGCAACGCCGCGCTTGGTCTGCGAGCATCATAAAAAAGGGCATGGGCAGGAGCCGCCGAGCCCGGGACGAGGTGGATTGTGAGTCTGTCGAGCGAAGAGATTGAGCGCTACGCGCGCCATATCATCCTGCGTGATGTCGGTGGGCCCGGGCAGGCCAGGCTGAAGGCGGCGCGTGTCCTGGTGATCGGCGCCGGTGGGCTCGGGGCGCCCCTCCTCCAATATCTGGCGGCCGCCGGCATCGGCACCATCGGCATCGCCGACGATGACGTTGTCTCTCTGTCAAACCTGCAGCGCCAGATCATCCATGGCACGCCGGACATCGACCGGTCAAAGGTCGACAGCGCGATCGACGCGATCGCGCGCCTCAACCCGCATGTGGTGGTGGTGCCGCATCGCCTGCGCGTCGATGACGACAACGTCGATGCCCTCCTCGCCGACTACGACGTCATCGCCGACGGCTCGGACAATTTCGCGACACGCTATCGGGTCTCGGACGCGGCATTCCGTGTAGGACGACCGCTGGTATTGGGCGCGCTTGGCACATTCGACGCGTCACTCACCACGCTCCGCGCCCATGAACCCGGGCCGGACGGAACGCCCAACCCGACCTACCGTTGCCTGTTTCCCGAACCGCCCGCGCCCGGGACGGTGCCGACATGCGAGGAAGCCGGCATCATCGGCGCTTTGCCCGGGATCGTCGGATCGCTGATGGCGCTTGAGGTGATCCGCGCCATCGTAGGCTTCGGCGAGGGCCTCGTCGGCCGCCTGCTGCTGATCGACGCGCTGACCATGCGCTTCGAGACCCTGAGCTACGGCTGGGATCCGGACAACGTCCTGAGCGGCGCGGGCAATCGCGAGAAGTCGCTTACGCCATAGCCGCGACCGCCGCCACGAGACGCTCTATATCCTCCGGGCGTGACAGGCGGTGATCGCCGTCCTTGATCAGCGTCAGCGTCACCGCTTCGCCAGGTAGATGCTCCACGAAGCGAAGGACATGCCGCCACGGGACGTCGGGATCTTCCATGCCCTGAAGGATGTGAACGGGACATCCTGGCTCGATGGCCCCATCGAGCAGGAGGTGGCGACGTCCATCCTCGATCAGCCGGCGCGTGATGGCATAGGGCTCGCCATACTGCGACGGCCGCATGAACACGCCCTCCCGTTCAATGGCCTGCCGGGCCTCCTCGGGAAAGGCCTCCCACATCAGCCGCTCGGTAAAATCCACGGCCGGCGCGATCAGGACGAGGCCCGCGGGCGCACGCGGCGAGCCTTCCGCGCGCAGACGCAGTGTGGCGAGCAGCGCAAGCCAGCCCCCCATCGACGAGCCGACGAGAATAGGCGCCGCCGTCGTCTGGGCTGATATGACGGCGACGCTCTCCTCCAGCCAGCGCGAGATGGTGCCGTCCTCGAAGCGGCCAGAGGATTCGCCATGGCCTGAATAGTCGAAGCGCAGGAAGGCCCTGCCGGCATCGGCTGCCCAGTCATCGAGGGCCGTCGCCTTGGTGGCGCGCATATCGGAACGGAAACCGCCGAGCCAGACGACGGCTGGGCCTGCGCCGGAGCGGGACAGCACAGCGATGTCGCGTCGCGCATCATCCGCGCCGACGCCAAGGAATTGCAGATCCGGCGTGTTGCCCATAAGACTTTCTCCTGCAGTATCATGCACGAATCGATCAGGAGGCGTCATACACCGGTGACCCAATCGACACGAGCGGGAGCGCCGCTCATCCTGCCGACAGTGACCAATCATCCGCTCACCGGCCGCGCAATCCTGCAGATCGTGCCAGAGCTGGAGGCAGGCGGCGCGGAACGAACGACCGTTGATATCGCGGCCGGCCTTGCCGCCGTAGGGGCTCGCGCGCTCGTCGCGACCGAGGGGGGACGCCTGGTCGGTGAATTGCAGGCCAAGGGCGGTGTCTGGATCCCATTCCCGGCGCGCACCAAGAACCCGCTGGCCATGGCGCTGAATGTCCGCCGGCTCATCCGCATCTGCCTCAACGACGGCGTCGAGATCCTCCATGCCCGGTCCCGCGCGCCCGCCTGGGTGGCGCTCGCCGCCGCCCGCGCGCTCAAGATCCCGCTCGTCACCACCTATCACGGCAGCTATGCCGGTCGCTCCGCGGTCAAGGTCATGTATAATTCCGTGATGGCGCGTGGCGACGTGGTGATCGCCAACTCGATCTACACGGCCGATCTCATCCGGGCAGCCCACCCCGTCGCCAATGCCCGCATCCGTGTCGTCTATCGCGGGACAGATCTCGCCCAGTATTCAGCCAGCGCCGTGCCGCCGGACAGGGTCGAAGCCTTGCGCAAGTCCTGGGGCGTGCCGCCGCATGAACGCATCGTGCTGCTGGCGGGCCGTCTGACCGGGTGGAAGGGGCAGACTGTCCTAATCGATGCGGCCCGCAAGCTCCTCGACCATGGCCTGCGCGACGTCGCCTTCGTGCTCGCCGGCGACCATCAAGGCCGCGACGGCTACGTGCGCGAGCTCGACCAGCAGATCGAGAAGCTCGGCCTGAAGGGCGTCGTCCGCCGCGTGGGCCATTGCGTGGACATGCCCGCGGCCTTTCTCGCTGCCTCCGTGGTCACCGTCCCCTCGACGGAGCCGGAAGCATTCGGGCGGGTCGCGGTGGAAGCGCAAGCCATGGGCACATGCGTTGTCGTTTCCGATCTCGGCGCGGTGCCCGAAACCGTGCTCAGCCCGCCCCAGGTGCCGGGCTCGGAACGCACCGGCTGGCATGTGCCCCCGGGCAACGCCGATGCACTCGCCGAAGCGATCGGGGACGCGCTCGATCTCGGCGCGACGGCCCTGCAAGGCATGGCCGTGCGCGCCAGGCGTCATGTGGAGCGGAACTTCTCGCTTGAAAGCATGGTCAACGAGACTTTGGACATCTATTCAGCTCTGATCGAGCGCAAACCGCTCGAAACGGCCGACACTTTTGCACCGCAGCACCCATAGACGCGGGAGTTGGCCCGGAATCTGTTGACTTTCAGGGCTCTTGCCGTGAATGTTATTAGCTCAGCGTATTTTGTTAACCACATACCACCCGTCCTGGTAACTCCACGTGACGCAGGCGCTTTGAGGCGGCCTCGCCCACGCGGGAAACAAGGGCTCAACCAGACGGGCAACAGGAGAGCACTCCCATTCGTAGGCCTATGAGATCCATCGCGGCTCCACAGAAGGAGGGTCCCCGCGCCAATCGAGACATTAGAGGTGTCCGCGAAGTCCAGCTGATCGACGAAACGGGTCAGAACCGCGGAGTTATGCCGCTCTTCGACGCGCTGCGCGCCGCCGAGGAAGCGGGGCTTGATCTCGTCGAGATCGCGCCGAACTCCGTTCCGCCAGTCTGCAAGATCCTCGACCACGGCCGCTTCAAGTTCCTCGAGCAGAAGAAAGCCGCCGAGGCCCGCAAGAAGCAGAAAACCGTCGAGGTGAAGGAGATCAAGCTCCGTCCCGGCATCGATGACCACGACTACGAGGTCAAGATGAAGGCGGTGAAGCGCTTCTTCGAGGAAGGCGACAAGGTCAAGATCACGCTCAGGTTCCGCGGCCGCGAGATGGCTCACCAGGATCTCGGCTACAAGCTGCTCGTCAAGGTGAAGGACGAGATGTCCGAAGTCGCCAAGGTCGAGAGCGAACCGCTGCTCGAAGGCCGCCAGATGGTGATGGTGCTCGCTCCGCGAGGCTGACAAGGCCTTGAAAAGTCGGCATATCCGCCACATAGGCTGAACGGCCCGTCACAGGCTTGTCGAAAGCGCTGACGGGTCAGTTGCCAAGCGGGCTCGTTTCTGCGATAAGCCCGCCTTCGTTGGAACCGCCCGGCCACCAGGGCTGCCGTGGCGGTTCTTTTTGCTCACATGCAATGTGACGGCCGGACGGGTGGGCAACCGCCCCGAAAAGGCTGACGGGAGAGCCAAATGCCCAAGTTGAAGACGAAATCGGGCGCCAAAAAGCGCTTCAAGATCACTGGGACGGGCAAGGTCGTTGCCGCGCAGGCGGGAAAGCGCCACGGCATGATCAAGCGCACCAAGAAGTTCATCCGTAATCAGCGCGGCACAACCACGCTGTTCGAGGGTGATGCGAGGAACGTGAAGCAGTTCTTCCTCCCCAACAGCCGCTGAGTGCCTTCCCGCAACGTTGAACATTTCCCAGGAGATCGATCATGGCCCGCGTCAAACGCGGCGTGACATCCCACGCCAAGCATAAGAAGGTTTTCAAGGCAGCCAAGGGTTTCTACGGCCGCCGCAAGAATACGATCCGCACCGCCAAGGCGGCTGTCGATCGTGCGATGCAGTATTCCTACCGCGATCGCAAGAACAAGAAGCGCACGATCCGCGCGCTCTGGATTCAGCGCATCAACGCGGCCGTTCGCGAGCACGGGCTGACCTACAGCCGATTTATCGATGGCCTCGGCAAGGCGGGGGTCGAGATGGATCGCAAGGTGCTGTCGGATATCGCCATTCGCGAGCCGGACGCCTTCAGGGCGATCGTCGAGAAGGCGAAGGCCGCGCTTCCCGCGGCCTGATCGCGAGGGGCGCTCACCGCCCTCTCTCGCCATACCGAGGCTATCACGTTCGGCGGCAGCATTGCCGCCGGGCGTTTTGTTGCGTCTCGGGCTTTTTTCGTTCCCGGGCCGTGTTGACTGTCATCGACGTGCCATCGTGCCACCGGCAATTGCCCCCGGCAGTTGCTTCCGATGCGGGTTTCCGTATCCGTGAGGCCGACCGCGTCACGCCGCCGAGGGAAATGATGAGCGACCTGTCCGGGCTGGAAACCACCATTGCATCAGCCATTGCGGCCGCAGCAGACGAGGCTGCGCTGGAAGCCGTGCGCATCGCCGCGCTTGGCAAGAAGGGCTCGGTTTCCGAGCTCCTGAAGACGCTCGGCGCCATGACGCCGGATGAGCGGCGCGAGAAGGGCCCCCTCATCAACGGGCTGCGCGACCGGGTGTCGTCCGCGCTGGCCGAGCGCAAGACAGCGCTGGCCGAGAAGGCCCTGGAGGCGCGGCTCGCCTCCGAGCGCGTCGACGTCACGCTGCCCGTGCAGGAAGGCCCGGAGACCCGTGGCCGCATCCACCCCATCAGCCAGGTCATGGACGAACTCACGGCGATCTTCGCCGACATGGGCTTCTCCATCGCCGAAGGCCCTGACGTCGAAACCGACTTCTACAATTTCACCGCGCTCAACTTCCCCGTCGGCCATCCGGCGCGGGAGATGCATGACACCTTCTTCTTCGCGCCTGACGAGACCGGCACGCGCAAGCTCCTGCGGACGCATACCAGCCCTGTGCAGATCCGCACGATGCTGTCGAAGAAGCCGCCGATCCGCGTGATCTGCCCCGGTCGCACCTATCGCTGCGACAGCGACCAGACCCACACGCCGATGTTCCATCAGGTCGAGGGGCTCGTCATCGACAAGTCCTCCCATCTCGGCCACCTCAAGTGGATCCTGGAGGAGTTCTGCAAGACCTTCTTCGAGGTCGACAGCGTCAAGATGCGCTTCCGCCCGTCGTTCTTCCCCTTCACCGAGCCGTCGGCGGAGGTGGATATCCAGTGCTCGCGCAAGGGTGGCGACATCCGCTTCGGCGAGGGCGAGGATTGGCTGGAGATCCTCGGTTGCGGCATGGTGCACCCCAATGTCATCCGCAGCTGCGGGCTCGATCCTGACGAGTACCAGGGCTTCGCCTGGGGCATGGGCATCGACCGCATCGCCATGCTGAAATACGGCATGCCGGACCTGCGCCCCTTCTTCGAGGCCGACGTGCGTTGGCTGAGCCACTACGGCTTCCGCCCGCTCGACCTGCCGACATTGGCAGGCGGACTGTCGACCTAAGCCGTCGCTGAACGAAATAAGCCCGTCATGGCCGGACTTGACCCGGCCAACCCGAATTCGAGGCGACTGCCCTATCGATCGGGATCCCCGGCTCAAGGCCGGGATGACAGGTGAGAGGATGAAAGATCATGAAATTCACGCTCTCCTGGCTGAAGGACCATCTCGATACCGAGGCTGATGCCGACGCGGTTGCCGCCGTCCTCAACCGCATCGGGCTCGAGGTCGAAGGCATCGACGACAAGGCCAAGGCGCTTGCCCCCTATGTGATCGCGCGGGTCCTGTCGGCGGTCCAGCATCCCAATGCCGATCGCCTCAGGGTCTGCATGGTGGACACGGGCGACGGCAACCCGATCCAGGTGGTCTGCGGCGCCCCCAATGCCCGTGGCGGCATGATCTCGGTCTTCGCGCCACCGGGCACCTATATCCCCGGCAAGAACATCACGCTCGGCAAGGGCGTGATCCGCGGCGTCGAATCGAACGGCATGCTCTGCTCCGAAGCCGAACTGGAGCTCTCGGAGGATCATGACGGCATCATCGATCTGCCCGCCGATGCACCGGTGGGCACCGCTTACGCCACCTGGGCGAAGCTCGATGACGCCGTGATCGAGATCGCGGTGACGCCGAACCGTCCCGACGCGCTCGGCATCGCCGGCATCGCGCGCGATCTCGCGGCGGCGGGGCTCGGGCGTCTCAACACGCCGCCGGTCGCCACCATTCCCGGTGAGGGCTTCTGCCCGGTGGAGGTGTCGCTCGCGTTCTCCGAGGATGATGCCCACCTCGCCCCGGCCTTCGCCCTGCGGCTCGTGCGCGGCGTCAAGAACGGCCCATCGCCGGACTGGCTGCAGAAGCGGCTGAAGGCCATCGGCCTGCGCCCCATCAACGCGCTCGTCGATATCACCAACTACGTCACCTTCGACCGTGGCCGGCCGCTGCACGTCTTCGACGCCGCCAAGGTCAAGGGCGACCTCGTCGTGCGGCGTGCCCAGGAGGGCGAGGAGATCCTCGCGCTCGACGGCAAGACCTACAAGCTCGACACCGGCATGGTCGTCATCGCCGACGACAACGGCATCGAGTCGCTCGCCGGCATCATGGGCGGCGAGGCATCCGGCTGCGATGAGGGCACAACCGACGTGCTGATCGAATCGGCCCTCTGGGACGCGCTGAACATCGCGCAGACCGGCCGCAGGCTCGGCATCATCACCGATGCGCGCTATCGCTTCGAGCGCGGGGTTGATCCCGCCTTCACCCTGCCGGGCATAGAGCTTGCGACGCGGCTCGTGCTGGACCTGTGCGGCGGCGTCCCGACCGAGGTGACGCTGGCGGGCGCCATACGTGACACCCACGCCCCCATCACTTTCCCCTGGAGCGAGGTGAAGCGTCTCAGCGGGCTCGATCTTCCACAGGGCGAGATGGAGAGGCATCTCGTCGCGCTGGGCTTCAGCGTCGACAACCAGGGCGACACGGCCCAGGTGGATGCGCCCTCCTGGCGGCCGGACATCGAGGGGAAGGCCGATCTCGCCGAGGAGATCATCCGCATCGCCGGGCTCGACCGAGTCGCCTCGACACCCTTCCCACGCCTCCACGCGGCCGTCGCCGAGCCGGTGCTGACCCTGCTGCAGAAGCGCACGCGCCTCGCCAAGCGCGCGTTGGCCGCGCGCGGGCTCGTGGAAGCGGTCACGTGGTCCTTCATCAGCCATGACGAAGCGACACTCTTCGGTGGCGGCGACGCGCGGCTGGCGCTCGCGAACCCGATCGCGGCCGACCTCTCCGACATGCGCCCCAATCTCATTCCTGGCCTCGTGAAGGCGCTGCAACGCAACGCCGATCGCAGCTTCGCCGACGTGGCGCTGTTCGAGGTCGGCCAGGTGTTCGCTTCCGACGAGCCTGAGGGGCAGACCATCACCGCCGTTGCCGTGCGCCGTGGCACCGCCCATGCGGCCGGTGTCGGCCGCCGCTGGGACACCGAGGCAAAGCCTGTCGACGTGTTCGACGCGAAGGGCGATGCCTTCGGCCTGCTGACGGCGCTCGGCATCGCGACGGCAGGCGTGCAGATCGTCCCCGGCGGGCCTGCCTGGTACCATCCCGGCCGCTCGGCGACGCTCCAGTTCGGCCCGAAAGCCATGATCGGCGCCTTCGGCGAGCTTCACCCCCGCATCCTCGCCGCTCTCGACGCGAAGGGCCCGATCGTCGCCTGCGAGATCACGCTCGATCTGCTGCCCGCTCCCAAGGCGAAGCCGACCAAGGTCAAGCCGAAGCTCGCCTTGCCAGACTTCCAGCCGGTGACGCGCGACTTCGCCTTCGTCGTGGATGCCGGCGTGGCCGCGGCTGATATCCTGCGGGCGGCGCAGGGTGCCGAGCGCAACCTGATTACCGACACCTCGGTCTTCGACATCTATGAGGGCGCTGGCGTTGGCGAGGGCAAGAAATCGGTGGCCGTCGCCATCGTGCTCCAGCCGACTGAGAAAACCCTGACCGATCAGGACATCGAAGCGGTTTCGGCCAAGGTCGTCGCGGCGGTTGCCAAGAAGACGGGCGCGACGCTGCGCGGCTGATCAAACCAGCCAAGCCGGGAAGGACATTCCCAAAATGGAAAGGCGGGCCGAGAGCCCGCCTTTTTTTGCAATCCCGTTATTAGCACGCAACACGCCGCGAGCGGGCTTTTCAAAGCCCCTCAGTGGACGCTGATGGGCTCCAGATTATGCTCCCAGGCATTGGCGATGGCCGCATCCCGGGAATCGGTCAGGAGGATGGGCGTGCCATCCGCCCCCAACAGGGCGAAAAGCTCGAGGCCCGGCTGAATCTCGGGTGCCTGCGGAAACAGGCGGTTGAATTCCTCGGAGCGCATGGCGCGCACATAGGCGACCTTGCCCTCGCCAGCCGCCGCCAGCGCATCGCTATCCAGAACGTCGCCGATAAACTCAAACGCATCACTATTGGTCATCGCGCCCTCCTGGGGCCATCCTGAGACAGGTTCCTGTCGTAGCCAGGACATACCCTAAGCTATTGATCCGGGGCGGCTTCTTGTCGCTCGTGCCACCTGCCCGAGCGGAAAGCGCCCTAGAGAAGCGGTCGTAAACTTGCATAATTCGAGCCAACATCCTCACAGGCTGCGCCCAAATCCTTCCCAAAACCTTTCTTCACGGCTTCATCCCCCATCACGGGAGATGATGTCGATGCGCCGTACCACGCGCTCGGCTTCCGGACGCACGAGATCGACCGATAACAAACCGTTCGACAGATCCGCGCCCATCACCTCCATGCCGTCGGCCAGAAAGAACGTGCGCTGGAACTGCCGGGCCGCGATGCCGCGATGCAGAAAATGCCTAGTGCGGTCATCCACCTGCCGGCCACGGATACAAAGCTGGTTTTCCTCGAGCGTTATCTCGAGCTGGTCTTGAGTGAATCCGGCCACCGCCAAGGTGATGCGGAGCTTCTCCGGCTCGTTGCCGGAACGGGGGATGCGCTCGATGTTGTAAGGCGGATAGCCATCCGTCGCCGCTTTGGCGACACGGTCCAATGCGCGCTCGATCTCGTCAAAGCCAAGCAGAAACGGGGACGACAGCGACGGTACCCTAGACATGAGCGAAGCCCTTTGTTGCGAGGCACTTCGTGGTGGAGCCCTGATGGCACTCCCATGACCGGAAAGCTCTCCCGGTCACCCCAGCGATATGGCGGCTCCCCCGCCGGGGGTCAAGGGTCATGCCTGTAGCGCATACATGCGTTGCGACTGTGGATAACCCCCCGCCTCAACCGAAGGCCACGGCGTTTGGCCTCCAGCAAGGCTTCGAGAGATACGGGGAACGGCAAAATGGAGCGGTTGGACGAATCGGATCAACGGCGTCCCGGTCATGCGAGAGGCTACCGGACAGCTTTTGGCCTGGTGTCCTTTGGCTCAGCGCGCGTCAGTCGTCGCGGCGCTGCCCCTTTGCTGGCCGTGTCCGCGAGACGAACGAGCACCCGGCGACGAATGACATCCCGCTATCCGGGGGGGCGCTGCCTGCTGGAAACAAGTTATCCACAGAATCGGTGGCGTCGGGATCGTCCTGTCCTATCCCTGTCATGCCTTTTTGCCACCTGCCGTCGGGCAGAGCTCTGCAAGGGGCCTTCAAAAGGCCCACAAGCGTCCCCCACCGGGCACGAACTAAACTGATGGGGATAGCCCGGCCCATGGCCGGCTGAGCGCTGCCATCAGATCAGAACGCGCCTGCGAAGACAGCAGCGAATGACCCGCCTCCCGTGAAGGCGTCGGCAGTTTGGGATGCGTTATGGAGAGGAAGGGTGGGAGGAGTGGTGGAGCCAGGCGGAATCGAACCGCCGACCTCTTGAATGCCATTCAAGCGCTCTCCCAACTGAGCTATGACCCCACTGTCTCAAGAAGCGCGCGATGGTCGGCCCGTCTCAGGCGAACCAAAAAAGGCACAGAGCCTTAAACTGCGCTGCCCCCTGGGCAACAAAAACTAATACGAGGCGATGGTGGAGCCAGGCGGAATCGAACCGCCGACCTCTTGAATGCCATTCAAGCGCTCTCCCAACTGAGCTATGGCCCCACTCGTCTCAAGCAGCGCGTTTGGGGACGCCTGCTTCAGGCCGCCAGATCGGCGGCCCGTGTCTATAATCACGTCCTGAGACGTTTCTCAAGTCTCTTCATCATCGGCGATATCGCCGTCGATCAGATCGCTGACGTCATCGTCGGATTCTTCGTCCTCAGCGAGGAACGTCTCGTCTTCCTCGATGTCATCATCGATTTCGATATCGTCATCAGCCGGCAGATTCTTGCCGGTTTCAGCCTCATCGGCCTCGTCGAGAGACACGAGCTCGACCGCCTCGCCGGTCGCGGGCGTGTCGTCCTCTTCCTCGCTCGCGGCCCTGCTCGGGGCCTTGGGCTGAGGTTCAAAAATTGAACGCGGAAACGATTCGCCCGTGAAGGGGGACACAATCGGGTCCTTGTTCAGATCGTAGAATTTGCGGCCTGTGGTCGGGCAGACGCGCTTGGTGCCGAGTTCCGGTTTCGCCACGGTATCGCACTCTCGCCGATGGAAAGGAAGCGATCCCGTTAGTCGGGGCTCCGCGCCCTGTCAAATCGAAAACGCGTTCGGACGCATATTTTAGCGCAGAAGAGTGCGAAACAAGCCTCGGGAGGCCCCTTCGGGGTGACGGTTGCACAGACCCGTGATAGGCAATGCCCGATGTGTCGGGCGCAGGCTCGCCCTCAGATTCCACCTCATCGAGATCTCTGTCGTCGTGTCGTCCCATTCGAGCCCCTCGCCCTTGTCATCGCGCGCCTCTCCGCCCCTGCGCGGTCGCGTTGCCATCCCGGGCGACAAGTCCATCTCGCATCGCGCGCTGATTTTCGCGCTCCTGAGCGTGGGGGAGACGCATATCACGCGTCTGCTCGAGGGGGATGACGTACTGTGCACTGCGGCTGCCGTGAAGGCCCTGGGCGCCACTGTGGAGCACACCGGCGAAGGCGCCTGGACCGTGAGCGGTGTCGGCATCGGTGGGCTTGTCGAGCCGGCCAACGTCCTTGATTTCGGCAACGCCGGCACCGGCTCGCGCCTGATGATGGGCGTCGCGGGATCTCACCCCATCACCACGACCATCGACGGCGATGCCTCGCTACGCAAACGCCCGATGCGCCGCATCCTCGATCCGCTGGAGGCGATGGGCGTCACCGTCGTGTCCGAGGATGAGGGCGGCCGCTGCCCCATCACGCTGCGCGGCGCGGCGGAAATGATCCCGATCACCTACCGGACCCCGGTGCCCTCGGCGCAGATCAAGTCGGCGGTGCTGCTCGCGGGCCTGAACGCCCCCGGCACGACGACCGTGATCGAGCAGGAGGCCTCGCGCGATCATACCGAGCGCATGCTGCGCCATTTTGGCGCGGAGGTGGATGTCGAGCCCGAGGGCCCCCACGGGCGGCGGATCACCCTGAAGGGACAACCCGAGCTGCGCGCGGCCCCGGTCTCCGTGCCGGCAGATCCGTCCTCCGCCGCTTTCCCGCTCGTCGCGGCCCTCGTTGTGCAGGGATCCGAGGTCATCCTCGAAGGCGTGATGACCAATCCCCTGCGGACCGGCCTTGTGACCACGCTCATCGAGATGGGCGCCGATATCACCTTTCTCGAGGGCCGCACGGACGGCGGCGAGGACGTGGCGGACCTCCTGGTGCGGTTCGGTCCGCTCAAGGGTGTGGACGTTCCGGCCGCGCGCGCCCCGTCGATGATCGACGAATATCCGATCCTCGCGGTCGCGGCGGCGTTTGCCAGCGGCGAGACGCGCATGCGGGGCCTGTCCGAATTGCGCGTGAAGGAATCAGACCGGCTGGCGGCTGTCGCCGATGGCCTCGCCGCCGCCGGCATCACAGCTCGCATCGAGGGCGACGACCTGATCGTCGAAGGCGCCGGCGGCACCGCCAGCGGCGTCCGTGGTGGCGGCATGGTGGCCACCCATCTGGACCATCGCATCGCGATGTCGTTCCTTGTGCTGGGTCTAGGCGCCAGGGAGGGCATGGCCATCGATGACGCGGGCATGATCGCCACCAGCTTCCCGAGCTTCGTGCCGCTGATGCGCCGTCTCGGCGCCGATCTCGGCGCACCGTGATGATCCTGGCGATAGACGGACCGGCCGCCTCAGGCAAAGGCACCCTCGCGAAGCGGCTTGCTGCCCATTTCAACCTGCCGCACCTCGACACCGGGCTTCTCTACCGGGGGGTGGCCATGGTGCTGCTCGATCGCGGCGAAGCGCTCACGGACGAGGACGCCGCCGAGCGCGCGGCGCAATCCCTGTCACCCGCGCTGCTCACTGATTCGCGCCTGCGTGATCGGGCTATGGGCGAGGCTGCCTCTGTCGTGGCCGCGCAGCCGCGCGTGCGCGCCGCGCTGGTTGCCTTCCAGCGCGCCTTTGCCGCAGCCCCCGAGGGCGCCGTTTTGGACGGTCGCGACATCGGCACGGTGATCTGTCCGGCTGCCGACGTGAAACTGTTCGTGACCGCCGCGCCCGAGGTCAGGGCGAGACGTCGGGCGCTTGAGCTGAGCAATCGCGGCGAGCCGTCCGATGAGGCTGAAATCCTTGCGGATATTCGCATTCGCGATGCACGCGACGCCAGCCGCACGGACGCCCCCTTGCGCGCGGCACCGGATGCGCAGGTGCTGGATACCTCGGACCTGACAGTTGATGAAGTTTTCGCCAAAGCATTGGCGCTCATCGCAATAGCAATTCAGGATTGCACACACACAAGGCCGTGATCGATAAGGCCAAGCTGCATCAAGCAACTTGGCGTCGTCTGCCGTTGGTGTCACACTGTGGTCTTTCGCCTCAACAAAGACTTGAGGGCGGGCACGATGTTGACACGTGTATGCGAAAAGCTGCGGCTTGGCAGCTTGTTCCTCACGGGTGGCCTAATTGCCTGTGGGATGATCGGCCTGAGGGCCGAGCCAGTACAAGCGGCCGAGCAGGAGGTCGATCTCGCGCTCGTTCTGGCCGTCGACATATCCTACTCCATGGACGAAGACGAGCAGAAACTGCAGCGCCAGGGCTATATGGATGCCCTGCGCTCGCGAGAGGTGCTTGAGGCCATCGGCAAGGGCGCCGTGGGCCGCATCGCCGTCACCTATGTGGAATGGGCCGGACAGCGCAGTCAGGATGTTATAGTGCCTTGGCGCATCATCGAGGGACCGGAGAGCGCGGATTCCTTCGTCGAGGTCCTGTCGAGCGCACCGATAAGGCGCGCTTTCCGCACGTCAATATCGGGCGGCATCGATTTCTCGGCGGCCCTGTTCAACACGGGCGGGATCAAGGCGATACGGCGCGTGATCGACGTGTCGGGCGATGGACCCAACAACGAGGGGCGCGCGGTCACCGACGCACGCGACGAGGCCGTCGCCCAGGGCATCACCATCAACGGTCTGCCGATCCTGCTCAAACGGCCCGGATATACCGACATCTCCGATCTGGATGGCTATTATCGCGATTGCGTCATCGGCGGTGTGGGCGCCTTCATGGTGCAGCTGCGGGAGTTGCAGCAGTTCGCCAACGTGATCCGCACCAAGCTTGTGACCGAGATCGCCGACAGCGACGAAACGCCGAAAAATGAATTCGGCCGGATAGCGCCGCTGATCCAGCAGGCCGGCATCGTCGCGCCGACGCCGCGGTTCGCCCAGGCTCAGCCGCGCGTCGAACGCGCGCCGGCCAACGGCCAAGGGCGCACGGGGTGCCTGGTCGGCGAGCGCATGTGGAACCAGCGCATGGGTAACTGAAGCCCGCTCGACCGAGGCATCGCGCAGCGATGAGCCCGGAACATGCAGCTTCGTAGCCTCCAGGACGCCCGGCAACCGTCGCCGATCCCTCCCCTTCCAGGGGAGGGCGGCCTCGCACCAGCGAGGTCGGGTGGGGTTTGCGAGGCCGGGAACGATGCTCCGCTGGCCACACAGGCACTGTGTCCGCCGCCGGGCCAGTACCGAGCGCCCCGTCTCCCCACACGGCGGCTGCGGCGCCGCCCTCCCCTGAAAGAGAGGGATCAGCGCGGCGGATGAGGAAAACGTAGCAAGGCGCGCCGCGCCTGACTTGATGACCTGGAATTAGGCCTCGGGAAAGCTGCAAGCGCCCTGCGGCGCCACGGGGATGTTGTCGATCAGCCGTGTCTTGCCGAGATAGGCGGCGACCAGCAACCGGCCGGGACGTTCCGCCCGGTCGAGTGGCGCGAGCGTTTCCGCATCCACGAAGGCCAGATACTGCACTGGCCCGAAGCCGGCCTCACGCAGACGGTCCATCCCGGCCGCCAGCAAGGGCGCGGCATCCTCCCCCGCCCGGAGCTTCTCCGCGATCTCGACGAGCAGCCCATGGAGACGCGGCGCCACAGCGCGCTCGGCGGAGGTGAGATAGGCGTTGCGCGAGGACAGGGCGAGACCGTCCGCCTCGCGGATGGTGGGCACGCCGCGAATGGAGACCGGAATGTCGAGATCCCGCGCGAACCGCTTGATGACCTGGAGCTGCTGGTAGTCCTTCTCGCCGAACAGCGCGGCATCCGGCAGCGCCTGCAGGAGAAGCTTGGTCACCACCGTGGCGACACCGGCGAAATGCCCGGGGCGGAAAGCCCCGCACAGGCCCTCGCTGACGCCGCTGACGGTGACCGTGGTGGCAAAGCCCGGCGGATACATCACCGCGACGGTCGGCAGGAAGACGGCGTTGGCGCCGGCGCTCGCCAGCTTTGCGAGATCGCCCTCCTGATCGCGCGGGTAGCGTGCGAAATCCTCATTCGGCCCGAATTGGGTCGGATTGACGAAAATCGTGGCGATGACCCGGTCAGCCGATTTGCGACCTTCGCGGACCAGTTGCAGATGGCCCTCATGCAGCGCCCCCATGGTCGGGACAAGGGCGACCGTCTCTCCCGCGGCGCGATACCCCCGCACGATGGCGCGCAGCGCGTCGACGGTTTCGGCAATCGCGGGCTGTGATGACAGGGCAGCACTCATGATGGGACCATCCGATTATCTGGATTTGGCGGGAGACTTTGCTCCGGACTTCGCACGTGACTTTGGCGCGGAGTCGGCGGCTGACTTGACGGCTGACTTGGCAGAGGACGCGGGTGACTTCGCGGGCCCCATGCCGAAGCAATGCTCCGGCGCGGGGAACTGGCCGCTCCGGACCTCCCGCGCATAGGCGGCGACGGCCTCGGCCGCGGCTGTTCCCAGCTCGGCGTAGCGCTTCACGAATTTCGGCGTGAACTCGCCATAGAGGCCAAGAATATCCTCGCTCACCAGGATCTGCCCCTGGCAAGCCGGCGAGGCGCCGATGCCGATCACCGGCGTGCCGAGATCGGTGGCAATGGCGCGCGCCAGCGGCTCGACAGTGCCTTCCAGAACCACCGCGAAGGCCCCCGCCGCCGCGATCGCCTCGGCGTCCCGGCGGATAGCCTCGGCCATCGCCTCGTCGCGGCCCTGCACCCGGAAACCGCCATGGCTGTGCACCGACTGCGGCTTGAGGCCGACATGGCCGAGCACGGGAATGCCGCGCGCGACGAGAAAGGCGGTCGTCTCCGCCATCTCGATCCCGCCCTCCAGCTTGACGGCGGAACAGCCGGTCTCGGCCATGACGCGGGCGGCGTTGCGGAAGGCGACCTCGCGCGATTCCTGGTAGCTGCCGAAGGGCATGTCGACGACCACGCAAGCGCGCGTGGCGCCACGCATCACCGCCTTGCCGTGGGCGATCATCATGTCGAGGGTGACGCCGAGCGTGGAGTCCATGCCATAGACCACCATCCCGAGCGAATCGCCGACCAGAATGAGGTCGCAATGGGGATCGAGGAGCTTCGCCATCGGCATCGTATAGGCCGTCAGAGCGACGATCGGATTGGCCGCGCTGCGCGCGCTGATGTCCTTCGTCGATATACGACGATCACGGCTGGCCGCGCTCATCCCTCGCCTCCCTCAATTTTTACCCAACTAAAGTTGTACGGCCTTTTAGAGCATGGAGCCCGAACCTGTGAAGCCGGTTCCGGTCACTTTGCAATACCCGGCTGCGATGGAAGAAGGGTATCAGCGCATCGTTGTTTCCCTCGCCAACCTGCGGGGCTATCTTTTTTCGCGATTCCCGCCCACACCGAAATGGACAGCCCATGCGTCGCACCTCCATCGCCCTCGTCGCCCATGATGCCAAAAAGGACGCGATGGCGGATTTTGCGGCCGCCCACCGGCTCAAACTCTCCGCCTGTGACCTCTTCGCGACGGGCACCACGGGCGGGCGCATCATGGAGCGCTGTCCGGAGCTTAAGGTACAGCGGCTGAAGAGCGGGCCGCTCGGTGGCGATCAGCAGATCGGCGCGCTCATCGCGGAAGGCCGCGTCGATGTGCTGATCTTCTTCGTCGATCCCCTCTCGCCGCTTCCGCATGATGTCGATGTCAAGGCCCTGACGCGGCTCGGCCTCGTCTATGACATCGCGATGGCGCTCAATCCCGTCACCGCCGAGATGGTGCTCGCGGCGACCAAGCCCAATCGTCTCTCTTAGCGCAGGCCCGCCCTGTCCGCGCTTCTCCCTCTCCCCAGCGGGGAGAGGGCTGGGGTGAGGGGGCATCTCAAGCGGGCGCCCCCCTCACCCGCGCCTGCGGCGCGACCTCTCCCCGTCGGGGAGAGGTAACGGGTGGCGAACGCCGCACATCGCACCCGTCTCCGTCTCATCCCAGAACCTTGCCACGGATCTTCCCATGTTCCACAGCGCCTATGTTCCAGGGGTCTTAAGTTCCACGTGGCTTGGCACGCGTGGTCGGCGCGGCGTTGGCCGGATCCTCCGGCCAGGGGTGTTTGGGGTAGCGGCCGCGCATCTCGCTGCGCACGTCCGCCCAAGAGCCGCGCCAGAAGGCCGGCAGATCACGGGTAATCTGGATCGGCCGATGGGCTGGCGACAGGAGATTGAGCACCAGCGGCACCCGTCCGCCGGCTAGCGCCGGATGCCGGGTGAGCCCGAACAGCTCCTGCACGCGCACGGCGATGCCCGGCCCCTCCTCCCCGCCGTAATCGACAGGAATGTTCGAGCCGGTCGGCATGGTGACATGGGTCGGCGCCTCGGCCTCCAGCCGCCGTTGCAGGTCCCAGGGCAGGAGCGCCTTCAGCGCGCCGTCCAGGTCCGACGCCTGGATCGCCGATAGGCCGGTCTTGCCGAGGAGATGGGGCCCGAGCCAGTCCGTGATGCCGGCCGCGAGCGTGGCATCGGACAAGTCGGGCCATTCCGCGCCCTCAGCGCGCGCCAGGAACATCACCCGCTCGCGCCACTGGCTGATCGCCTTGGTCCATGGCAGCGCGTCGAGCCCAAGGCCGGCGATGCCCTTTGCGAGAATGGCGGCTGTCGCCTCGCCGGCCCGCACCGGCAAGGGCCGCTCGCTAAGCACGAGCGCGTCGAGCCGCCGCGTTTCCCGCGCCCTGAGCGCCCGCGCCTGCCTGTCGAAGGTGACCTCCGTCGCGGTGACGATGCGGTCTCCCGCCAGATGCTCGACAGCCTCCGCTGTCAGCGGCGCGGCGAGGAGGATGCGCGCGGTCGCACCGCCGCCGGCAATCTCGGCGATGGCGAGATAGGAGGACCGCGCCAGGGCATCCGCCGCATCGAGCGCCGCCGCGCGGCCGTTCGCCATCAGGAACTCACCCGGCTTGCCCCGCGCCTTCGCGATGCGATCGGGAAAGGCGAGCGCCAGCAGGGCGCCGGCGTCGCCGAGCTCACCCTGCGGCCGCCCAGCTGAAACCGACCTCGCCCAGCCTTCAGCCATACGGCGCATGTCGCGCGCTTGCGGCACGCGCTCGCTGCGAAAGCGGCCGAGACGCTCAATGAGATCAGTCCCCGTGCCACCGAGCCCGCGCTCCACCAGAACAGCCGCGATGTCAGCGGCCATGCCCGCCTGCCCCTCGGCCGCGGCGGCGATAACCATGCGGGCGAGCCGGGGCGGCAGCGGTAGGGCCTGCAGCCGCCTGCCCGTGTCGGTGAGACGCCCGTCGGCATCGAGCGCATCGAGGTCAACCAGCAGGCGCCGGGCCTCGCTGAGCGCTGGCTTCGGCGGCGGGTCGAGAAAGGCGAGCGTTGCGGGATCAGCGATCCCCCAGGCGGCCGAGGCGATCAGGACGGGGGCGAGATCCGCCGCCAGGATTTCCGGCTTGGCGAAGGGCTCCAGCGCGCCGGTGGCGGCCTCTTCCCACAGCCGGTAGCAGACGCCGGGCTCGGTGCGGCCCGCGCGGCCCCGCCGCTGGTCCGCCGCCGCGCGAGATACGCGCACGGTCTCGAGCCGCGTCAGCCCTATATCCGGCTCGTAGCGCGGCACCCGCGCAAAGCCGGAATCGATCACCACGCGCACGCCGTTGATGGTCAACGACGTCTCGGCGATGGAGGTGGCCAGGACGATCTTGCGGCGGCCCGCGGCGGCCGGCTCGACCGCCTTGTCCTGCGCCGCGCGGTCCATGGCGCCATAGAGCGGCGCGAGATCGACGGCGGGATCGGTGATGCGTTGGGCAAGCCGCTCCTCGACCCGGCGGATCTCGCCCTGCCCCGGCAGGAAGACGAGCAGCGAGCCCGGCTCGGCGCGGAGCGCGCGCATCACGGCATCCGTGACCTCATCCTCGATGCGGCGATGGGGATCCCGTCCGAGATAGCGCGTCTCGACGGGATAGGCCCGTCCCTCGCTCTCGACGACCGGGGCGTCGCCCAGGAGGCGCGCGACGCGGACACCATCCAGCGTCGCGGACATCACGAGAATCCGGAGATCCGGCCGCAGACCCGCTTGCGCGTCGAGAGCCAGCGCCAGGCCGAAATCGGCGTCGAGCGAGCGCTCGTGGAACTCGTCGAAGAGAACGGCGGCAATGCCCGTCAGTTCGGGATCGTCGAGGATCATCCGGGTGAAGACGCCCTCGGTGACCACCTCGATGCGCGTTTTTGGGCCGATCTTCGAGCCGAGACGCACGCGCAGGCCGACCGTCTCCCCCACCGCCTCGCCGAGCGTCGCCGCCATCCTCTCAGCCGCCCCCCGCGCGGCAAGCCGCCGCGGCTCAAGCAGGATGATGCGCCCGCCCGCAACCCACGGCTCATCGATGAGAACAAGCGGCACCCGCGTCGTCTTGCCCGCGCCGGGAGGGGCGACGAGCACAGCATGCGACGTAGCGCGGAGATGGCCCGTCAGCGCCGGGAGCGCGTCGTCGATGGGGAGGGGGGTGAAGAGAGGATCTGCCGCCATGCGGCTATCCCTAGCGTCTTGCACCCGCAGCTGTCACCCGCAGCGCAGCCGGAGCAGCAAATACATGCACCTTAATCGGGATGGCCGGGACAAGCCCGGCCATGACGCTCAAAGCGAGGAGGCATGGACGCTCGTCCGATTTGATCAGAGATCAAGCGCGGCCGATAGCGGTGCGATTGCAAACGCCGCGCGACCCGTCTGAGTGGACCATTGGCTTTTGCAACACAATCGCCGTCATGGCCGGGCTTGTCCCGGCCATCCCGATCGGTGAGGCTACCCGGCGTGCCTTGGGGGAGCCAAATGAAACAACCTTGCGTCTACATTCTCGCAAGTCGTCCAGGGGGAGCGATCTATGTCGGCGTCACAAGCCATCTTGCTCGCCGAATTTGGGAACATAGACAGGGGCTGGCAGACAGCCACACCAAGCGTTACGGCATCACCCGGCTCGTCTACTACGAGTCTACGATCAGATGATCGACGCCATCCAGCGTGAAAGTAACATGAAACACTGGTCACGGGCTTGGAAGACGCGGCTAATCGCTTCCATGAACCCGGATTGGCGAGACCTCTACGATGACCTAGGGTAGCGCGTCATCAATCGGGATGGCCGGGACGAGCCCGGCCATGACGCGGAGGTGTCATCCGCAAGCCCGACCTCTGGCCACCCCGGAAATGACCGGCGAGGCTCCGTTCCCTCAGCTGTCCATCTTCAGCGCGGCGATGAAGGCTTCCTGCGGGATTTCGACCTTGCCGAACTGGCGCATGCGCTTCTTGCCCTCCTTCTGCTTGTCGAGGAGCTTACGCTTGCGGGTGGCATCGCCACCGTAGCACTTGGCCGTCACGTCCTTGCGCAGCGCCCGCACGGTCTCGCGGGCGATGATCTTGCCGCCGATAGCCGCCTGAATCGGGATGACGAAGAGATGCGGCGGGATAAGCTCCTTCAGCTTCTCGCACATGGCGCGGCCGCGCGACTCGGCGCGGGCGCGGTGCACGAGCATGGAGAGCGCATCGACCGGCTCGGCATTGACGAGGATCGACATCTTCACGAGGTCGCCGGGGCGATATTCGGTGATCTGGTAGTCGAAGGAGGCGTAGCCCTTGGAGATCGACTTGAGGCGATCGTAGAAATCGAACACCACCTCGTTCAGCGGCAGGTCGTAGGTGACCATGGCGCGCTTGCCGACATAGTTGAGATCCACCTGCTCGCCACGGCGGTCCTGGCAGAGCTTGAGGACCGAGCCGAGATAGTCGTCCGGCGTGAGGATGGTGGCGCGGATCCACGGCTCCTCGATCTCCTCGATCTTCATCACATCCGGCATATCGGCCGGGTTGTGCAGCTCGATCTCGGAGCCATCCCGCATCTTGAGCTTGTAGATGACCGACGGGGCGGTGGAGATGAGGTCGAGGTTGAACTCTCGCTCCAGGCGCTCCTGGATGATCTCGAGATGCAGCAGCCCGAGGAAGCCGCAACGGAAGCCGAAACCGAGGGCCGCCGAGGTCTCCATCTCGTAGCTGAAGCTCGCGTCGTTGAGGCGCAGCTTCCCCATGGCGGCACGCAGGTTCTCGAAGTCCGCTGCATCGACGGGGAAGAGCCCGCAGAACACCACCGGCTGCACCGGCTTGAAGCCCGGCAGCGGCTCCAAGCTGGGACGCTTGGCATCGGTGATGGTGTCGCCGACGGCGGTGTCCGCCACTTCCTTGATGGAGCCTGTGAGGAAGCCCACCTCGCCCGGCCCAAGTTCGGCGACATCGACCATCTTGGGCCGGAACACGCCGATCTTGTCGACGCCATGAATGGCCCCGGTGCCCATCAGCTTGATGTTCATGCCCTTCTTGAGCACGCCATCGACAATGCGCACGAGCACGACGACGCCGAGATAGGCGTCGTACCAGCTGTCGACGAGCAGCGCCTTGAGCGGGGCCGCGCGGTCGCCCTTGGGCGGCGGCAGGCGAGTGACGATGGCTTCCAGCACGTCGGGAATGCCGACGCCGGTCTTGGCCGAGATCGGGATCGCATTGGAGGCATCGAGCCCGATCACTTCCTCGATCTGCTCCTTGACGCGGTCCGGCTCGGCGGCAGGCAGGTCAACCTTGTTGAGCACCGGCACGATCTCGTGGCCCGCCTCGATGGCCTGGTAGACATTGGCGAGCGTCTGCGCCTCGACGCCTTGGGAGGCGTCCACCACGAGGAGCGAGCCCTCGCAGGCGGCGAGCGACCGCGACACCTCATAGGCGAAATCGACGTGGCCGGGCGTATCCATCAGGTTCAGGATATAGGTCTTGCCATCCTTGGCCGGGTATTCCAGCCGCACGGTCTGCGCCTTAATGGTGATGCCGCGCTCGCGCTCGATATCCATGGAGTCGAGCACCTGTTCGGACATCTCGCGATCGGACAGGGCGCCCGTCATCTGGATCAGACGGTCGGCCAGCGTCGATTTGCCATGGTCGATATGCGCGACGATGGAAAAGTTGCGGATGGTGTCGATGGGTTGCTCGCTCATGCCCGGCACATAGCAGTGCGCTCAGGCCGCGCCAAGAGGGAACCCGAAGAGAGAACCCGATTCAGCGCGGCAGGCACGCGGTTGGAACGCGGTTGGGCGGCTGTGCCGCAGGCCTCCCGGCCCACCCGACCGGCGACGCCTCCCAGCCTGCATGCTATGACGGACAGCGGCCGGACGCGGCGGGGGCAGCGATGACACACAAGCCATTCGACATAGCCATACGAACCATCGACCAGCGTGAAGCCGAGACACGCGAAGGTGAACTCGCCGACCTCCTTGTCGATGCGGTGGCCAGCGGCGCGTCCGTCAATTTCATGGCGGACTTCGCCCATGCTGACGCCCGCGCGTTCTGGCGCGGGCAGCTTCCCGGTCTCGGCGAGGGCTCGCGGCTTCTCTTCGTGGCGGACGATGGCCGGCGCCTTCTCGGCACCGTGGTGTTGACCTTTGCGCCACAGCCCAACGCGCCACATCGCGCCGAAATCGGCAAGATGCTCGTCCACTCGGACGCGCGGCGCCAAGGCCTCGGCGCTCGCCTTCTCACAGCCGCGGAACAGGCGGCACTCGCCAACGGCCGCACGCTCCTGATGCTCGACACCGCGAGCGGCAGCGCCGGAGAGCGGCTCTACCGCCGCTGCGGCTGGACGGAATATGGCGTGGTGCCCGACCATTCCCATACGCCGGCCGGCGCGCTGGCACCGACGACCTTCTTCTTCAAGCGCCTTGTGTCGCCAAGCTCCTCAGGTCCGGCGGGCGTCGAGCAGGCTTGAAACGATCTTCGCCGTGTAGTCGACCATCGGCACGATCCGCGCATAGTTGAGCCGCGTCGGCCCGATGACGCCGACGACGCCGACGATGCGCTGCGAACCGTCGCGGAAGGGCGCGGCGATCATCGAGGAGCCAGACATGGAGAACAGCTTGTTCTCCGAACCGATATAGATGCGCACGCCCTCGCCCTGTTCGGCGCGCGCCAGAAGGTCGATGACCTCCTTCTGCGTCTCCAGGTCATCGAACAGCAGGCGGATACGCTCCAAGTCCTCGGCGGCGCGCAGGTCGTCGAGCAGGTTCGCCTGTCCGCGCACGATGAGCTGGCGGCTGTCGGCCGGGCCGACGGAGGTCGCGAGCCCAGCCTCCACAAGGCGCGCGGTGATGGCGTCGAGCTCCCGCTCCATAGCCTCTCGGGCGCGCTGGATCTCTCGCTTGGCGTCGGCCAACGTCCGGCCGCGGATATGAGCATTGAGGAAATTGCCAGCCTCGATCAACGCGGCCGTGGGTAGTCCCGGCGGCAGGTCGAGCACGCGGTTTTCCACCTTCCCGTCTTCCGCTACCATCACGACCAGGGCCTTGCTGGGGTCGAGGCGGACGAACTCGATATGCTTCAGCGGCGCATCCTGCTTGGTGGTGACGACGACACCCGCCCCACGCGACAACCCGGACAGCGCCGACATGGTCTGGCTCAGCGCCGCATCCAAGGACGATTCAGCACCATGGGCCTTCACCTCGGCCTCGATGCGCGCCCGATCCTCCTTGCCGAGATCGCCGATCTCCAGGAGCGCGTCCACGAAGAAACGAAGCCCGCGCTCGGTTGGCAACCGGCCCGCGCTGGTATGCGGGGAGTAGAGCAAACCCGCATGCTCCAGATCGGCCATCACGTTGCGCACGGAGGCTGGCGACAAGGCCATGGGAATGATGCGCGACAGGTTGCGCGAACCGACCGGCTCACCGGTCGCGAGATAGCTCTCCACGATCTGCTTGAAGATCTCGCGGGAGCGTTCGTTGATATCGACGAGCACGCCCTTGCCTTCAGCCTCGGAGAGAGGGGGGCTCATTGGTGCACTCATGTATTATCTCAACCTTCCATTCCACCGGGCGATCCGGAGCACCGTCACGCCGTGCGCCTTTATCCAATTATGGGGATGGTGGGGGGGCAAACACAAGCAGCACCCCGCCAGGCACCCCAGTCATCCACCAGAACGGGCGCCTGCGATAAGCGCGCGTGAGGCATACGCTTGCGTGTCACGGGCGCTGCTTCTAGAAGCTGCTTTCGGCAGCATTCAGGCTGCATAGTGGGAGATTGTAGATGCGGCCCTCCAAACGCGCTCCGGATGAATTGCGCAAGGTCACCCTGGAGCGGGCGGTCGCGCGCTACGCCGAAGGCTCATGCCTGGTGAAGTTCGGCGATACCCACGTGCTGTGCACGGCCTCGCTCGAGGAACGTCCCCCGATGTGGGTCCGCGGCTCGGGCAAGGGCTGGGTCACGGCGGAATATTCCATGCTGCCGCGCGCGACACTGGAGCGCACCCGCCGGGAGGTCACGGCCGGCAAGCCGTCCGGCCGCACCCAGGAGATCCAGCGCCTGATCGGTCGCTCCCTGCGGGCGGTCGTCGATCTCGCGGCCTTGGGTGAGCGCCAGATCACCATTGATTGCGACGTCCTGCAGGCGGATGGCGGTACGCGCACCGCGTCGATCACCGGGGCATGGGTCGCATTGCACGACTGCCTCGCATGGATGCGGGCACGCTCCATCATCGCGACCAATCCCCTGAAGGATCATGTCGCGGCCGTTTCCTGCGGCATCTACAAGGGCACGCCCGTCCTCGACCTTGATTATCCTGAGGATTCCGCCGCCGAGACAGACGCCAATTTCGTCATCACCGGCGCAGGCGGCATCGTCGAGATCCAGGGCACGGCGGAAGGCACGCCTTTCTCGGAGGAAGAGCTGCTCGAACTCCTCAAGCTCGCCAAGCTCGGCACCACCAAGCTCGTCGATCTGCAGAAAATCGCGGTGATGTAAGTCATGCGCCTTTCCCCCGCCCGCCCCATCACCTCGCCGCTCGTCATCGCCACGCATAACGCCGGCAAGCTCCGGGAAATGCGTGAGCTTCTGGCGCCCTTCGGCATCGAGGCGCGCTCGGCGGGGGAGCTCAACCTGCCGGAGCCAGACGAGACCGGCACGACCTTTGCCGAAAACGCCGCGTTGAAGGCCCGGGCGGCCGCGAAGGCAACCGGCTTGCCATCCTTCGCCGACGATTCGGGCCTATGCGTCGCGGCGCTCGACGGCGCCCCGGGCATCTTCTCCGCCCGCTGGGCAGGCCCGGACAAGGATTTCGCCGCCGCGATGGCGCGTATCGCCTACGAGCTGGATATCCGTGACGTGGCGCCCGCCGACCGGCGTGCCCATTTCGTGTCAGCTTTGGTGGTCGCCTGGCCGGACGGCCACGAGGACCTGTTCGAGGGGCGTGTGTTCGGCACGATCGTGCCACCACGCGGCACGCTCGGTTTCGGCTATGATCCGATCTTCCTGCCAGACGGCCATGATCGGACCTTCGGGGAAATGGCGAGCGCGGACAAGCACGGCTGGAGCAAGACAGGCGCGCTGTCCCACCGCGCGCGGGCTTTCGTGAAGCTGGCCGAGGCCTGCCTGCCGTCGATCGACTGACCACGGCGCGCGGCTGACGACGCGGCCTTGATCCCTCCCCGTCCCGGGGAGAGTGGCGGCAGGCCCCGGGTGGGGGCCTCCTTGGCGCTCCCGAAAGGCAATACGGCTTTTGCCGCGATCTCTCGGGACTGAAACCTTTTCGGATGCGCGGGCGCGGGAACCCCACCCGACCTCGCTAACGCGAGGCCACCCTCCCCTTCAGGGAGGGATCAGCGGTGGCGCTCGCGTTCGAGGCATGCAGCAGCGTCGTGCAATGCCTAGCGCTGCCGGTGATCACAGGTTCGATCGCGGCATGGTTGGCCCTTGCGCGGCGGCGGCGTTCGCGGCAAAGCAGGGGCCATGATGCATCCAACAGCGGACGCGGGCTTTGGTGTCTATGTGCACTGGCCGTTCTGCGCCTCGAAATGCCCCTATTGCGACTTCAACAGCCACGTCCGCCATGCACCGGTGGATGAAGCGCGCTTCGTCGCGGCCTTCGCACGGGAAATTGCCCATCGCGCCGAGCTCGCGCCGAAGCGCGCCGTAACCTCCATCTTCTTCGGCGGGGGCACGCCGTCGCTGATGAAGCCCGCCACGGTCGGCGCCATCCTGGACGCGATCGGCCAGCACTGGCCGGTGGATCCACAAGTCGAGATCTCGCTCGAAGCCAACCCGACGAGTGTTGAGGCCGAGCGCTTTCGCGGTTATCGGGCGGCCGGCGTCAACCGGGTCTCGCTCGGCGTCCAGGCCATGAACGACACGGATCTCAAGGCGCTTGGCCGCCGGCATACGGCGGAGGAGGCCATGGGCGCGGTCGGCATCGCCGCCTCGATCTTCGACCGCTTTTCATTCGATCTGATCTATGCGCGGCCCAATCACACGCCCGCGGCGTGGGCTGCCGAGCTAAAGGAAGCCATCGCGCGTGCCGCCGAGCATCTCTCGCTCTACCAGCTCACCATCGAGCCCGGCACCTGGTTCCACAAGCTGCATCAGGCCGGCAAGCTTGTCGTGCCGGACGATGAGGTCGGCCGCGCGCTCTATGACGTGACCCAGGAGGTCTGCGCCGCGCATGGCCTACCGGCTTACGAGATCTCCAATCATGCCGCCGTTGGCGCCCAATGCAGGCACAATCTGGTTTACTGGCGTTATGGTGAATATGCGGGGGTTGGCCCTGGCGCCCACGGACGCCTCGTCACCGGCCAGGGCCGTCTCGCCATGGAAACGGAACTAACCCCCGAAACCTGGCTGGAAAAGGTCGAGAAGCAGGGCCATGGCCTTGCCGACGTCGAAATTCTCACGCCGGAGGCGCAGGGCGATGAGTATCTGCTGATGGGCTTGCGGCTGACAGAGGGGATCGATCCCCGCCGCTACACCGCGTTGTCGGGCCGCGTGCTCGATCCGGAACGCGTCGCCGGCCTCCTTGAACACGGGCTCATCGTCCGCCACCCGGATGGCCGCATTTCGGTCAGCTCTGCCGGTTTTCCCGTGCTCAACGCGGTCATCGCCGATATCGCGGCCTGATCAGCTATCCGGCTTCAACTCGCGTGGCGCCGGGCTCACCGTCACCGCCGCGCCGTTGCGGATTTCAAGCACGGCCAGCGCGCGCTGGTTGGTGCCATCCGGCAGGAAACGGAACACGCCGTCCGCGCCGGCGAAGCCCGACGGATTGGTCAGGACCTGCTCGCTGAAGCGCTGCGAACCTTGCGTGCGCACGAGCGCGGCCGCCAGCGACACCGCATCGTAGCTGAGGCTCGCGATCCGGACGGGTTCGGCACTAAAGCGCGCGGAATAGCGCCGGGCAAAAGCGGCAAAGCCCGCGGAATCCGGGGCGGCGAACCAGCCCCCCTGCATCGTGGGCAAGGCGAGCACCTGCGGGTCATTCCATATACCCGTGCCGACGAGCTTGACGCGCGCGCCGTTCACGCCCGCCGTCTGCAGGGCCTGCGCCGCCGATGCCAAGCTTGACCCGCCGTCGGGGAGGAAAATGGTGTCAACCTGGGGATTGGCGCCCGAGGCCACGGCCGCGACGCGCTGGGCGGCCTCGCGCATGCGCGCGTTGTCGGTCGGGAAACGCTCGACGAGACCAACCTGGACGCGCGCCGAAGCCGCCGCCGTCCGGAAGGCGGCTTCCGCGACAGTGCCATAGGCGGTGTCGGGCACGAAAGCGGCGAAGGACCGGCGCCGCTGCTGCGCCGCGAAGGCGACGATGCGGTTGATCTCGGTCTGCGGCATGAAGGACAGGAGATAGACGCCGCGCGAGGCGACATTGGCATCCGTGGAGAAAGCGATGACCGGCTTGCCTGCGGGCTTCGCCACCTGGGCGACGGCCTGGACTTCCGCGGCGAAAAGCGGCCCGATGATGAGCTCCGCGCCTTCGCTGATGACGGACTGGGCGGCCGCCCGGGCGCCCTCGGCCGTGCCGCGCGTGTCCTTGACCAGAATCTGCATGTCGGGGTTGTTGAACTCGGAATAGGCGAGCTCGGCCGCGTTCCGCAGGGATTGGGCCGCCTGGCCACCCTGTCCGGATGCGGACAGCGGCAGGAGCAGCGCCACCTTGACGGATCCCTGGCCGATGACCGAGCCCGGCACCGTGCTGGAACCAAGGGCGGGACCGCCCTCGCCACCGCCGACAAGACCGCCCAAGCCGCCCGAACAGGCGCTGAGCATCGCGGAAACGGCAACCACGCCGAGGCGTGGCACCCATCTGCGGGTCACGGATGGTGTCCGCATAAGAAGCGGCGCGAAAGTGTCTTTCAGGCTGCGCAACACCGGCAAATCCTTGAACATCCCTTTCATTGGCCCGTTGAGGGCATGGTCAGCTACCCTGCAGGGCCTATAAATCATAAAAGCAACCGCGAGCGAATCACTCAAGCTTTGAGAGTGATAGTAAACAGCTTCTTCCCATACCCCGCATATCGACTATCGTGGCTTTCCCCACGTGGCTTTCCTCTTGCAAGCCTATGCGGAGAATAATCGGACCTGGAGACATGACGATGAACGGCGAGCGACCCGTGCCGCAGCAACAAGGCCCTCGCCAACGTGCCCCCAGCTTCACCGCCTTCGGCCTTGCCGCCGAAGCGGAAAAGCTCAATCCGGGCCTGCATCTCGTCGCGACGCCGATCGGCAACCTGAAGGACATCTCCTTCCGTGCCCTCGCGACGCTTGCCGCAGCCAATGCCATCCTGGCCGAGGATACCCGCGTCACCAAGACGCTGCTAGCCCACTACGGCATTTCGACACCGCTTGTGCCCTACCACGAGCACAATGCGGCGCAGATGCGCCCCCAGATTCTCGCCCGCCTGAAAGCCGGCGAGGCGCTGGCACTTGTCTCAGACGCGGGCACCCCGCTCGTCTCGGACCCTGGCTTCAAGCTGGTCGCCTCGGTCCTCGAGGAGGGCATCGCCGTGACGAGCGTGCCCGGCGCCTCGGCTGTCCTGACAGCGCTCGTCGTCTCCGGCCTGCCGAGCGACCGCTTCTTTTTCGAGGGGTTCCTGCCGCAGAAAAGCGCGGGGCGCCGTAGCCGCTTCGCGGCCCTCGCCGCCGTGCCCGGAAGCCTCGTCTTTTTCGAATCACCCCGTCGCCTGGCGGCCATGCTCACCGATGCCGCCCATGTGCTGGGCGACCGACCAGCGGCCGTCGCGCGCGAGTTGACCAAGCTGTTCGAAACGGTGCGGCGTGGCACGCTGACAAGCCTCGCTCGGGAATACGAGGCCGAGGGCCCACCGAAAGGCGAGATCGTCGTCATCATCGGCCCGCCCGATGCCGACGGCGAAAAGGGCGCAGCCGGCGACCTCGACGCCCGGATCGAGGCAGCGCTCAAGATCCATTCCCTGAAAGACGCGGCCGCCGTCGTCGCGGCCGACACGGGCCTGCCCAAGCGTGAGGTCTATGCCCGTGCGCTCACGCTGGCGGCGAGCGCCAAAAACGCCCCCGAGAGTAATGCCGGAACAGAAGTGGAAACAGGCGACGCATGACAGCGGCACCGCCCCGGCAGCGCCTCGTCTCCCACCGGCGCGGGCTCGGCGGCGAGCGGCTGGCGGCGCTGCTGTTGATGGTCAAGGGCTACCGGATCCTCGCCCGCCGTTACGCGGCACTCGGCGGCGAGATCGACCTTGTCGCCAAGCGCGGCAGCACCATCGCCTTCGTCGAGGTGAAGGCCCGTCGCGAGCTGGACGACGCTCGCGTCGCGATCACGCCCGACAAGCGGCGTCGGCTCGCGCGGGCGGCGCGCCACTGGTTGTCGCATAATCCCTGGGCCGCCGGGATGACGCTGCGCTTCGATGCGGTTTTCGTCGCGCCGCGACGCCTGCCGCGCCATCTCGTCGCCGTCGCCTCCCTGGCGATGGATTAGCGGCTGAAAAGCGCGTGCTTCTCCACACTTGCCTTGCCCGCTCAGGGCGCGCATGGATCAAGGCAGCATCGATCTTGCAGTGAAGGACAACGCCATGAGGGCTTCACGATGAGGACTTCGCCATGAGAACTTCGCCATGAGCCGGACATCGCAACTGAAGGTCGCGGTGCAGATGGACCCCATCGAGCGCATCAACATCGCGGGTGACACCACCTTCGCGCTGCTCCTCGAAGCCAAGGCACGTGGCCACCAGCTTTTCTACTACACCCCTGAGCGGCTTTCGATGACAGGCGGCACGGTGACAGCCGCCATGCAAAGTCTCGATGTGCGGGATATCGCCGGGGATCATTTCACCCTCGGCGACAGCGAACGGCGGGCGCTCGCCGATGTCGACGTGGTGCTGCTGCGGCAGGACCCGCCCTTCGACATGGCCTATATAACCTCCACCCATCTCCTCGAGCGCGTGCATCCGAAGACGCTCGTGGTGAACGACCCCACCTCCGTGCGCAACGCGCCGGAGAAGCTGTTCGTCACCGAATTCCCGCAACTGATGCCGCCGACCCTGATCACCCGGGACAAGGCGGAGATAGAAGCTTTCCGCGCCGAGCACGGCGAGGTGGTCATGAAGCCGTTGCATGGCCATGGTGGCGCTGCCGTCTTCCGCATCGCCCAGCCGGACGCCAATTTCGGCTCCCTGTTCGACCTCTTCTCGACCACCTTCCGCGAGCAATGGGTCGTGCAGAAATTCCTGCCGGCGGTCTCGCGCGGCGACAAGCGCATCATCCTGGTCGACGGCGAGGCCCTCGGGGCGGTGAACCGCGTGCCCGCGGACAACGACATTCGCTCCAACATGGTGCGCGGCGGCGCGGCGGCGGCGACCGATCTCACCGAGCGCGAGCGCGAGATCTGCACGACGATCGGACCGTCACTCAAGGCCCGTGGCCTCGTCCTCGTCGGCATCGATGTCATCGACGGCTATCTCACGGAAATCAACGTGACCTCGCCCACCGGCATCCGCGCGATCAAACGGCTCGGAGGACCTGATCTCGCGGTGTCCGTATGGGATGCCGTCACCACGCGCCTCGGCTGAGGAGAGATCTGATCTCGATCAATGCGCTGTAACGGCGGCAAGCCCAAACTTTGCCTTGTGGCCGCTCCATCGCAAATGGAGTGGCGGCAAGGAAGGGAAGCGTAATGACGCGGCGCATTGTCATCATCCAGGGCCATCCCGATCCTGACGAGCAGCGGCTGTGCCGTGCCCTGGCGGACGCCTATATCGAGGGCGCGCGGGAAGCCGGCCACGAGATCAGTTCCATTGATCTCGCCAGCGTCGATATCCCTTTTCTGCGCAGCCAGTCGTCCTTTGAGAACGATCCCGTGCCGCCTAGTCTGAAACCGGCGCAGGAGGCCATTCTGGCCGCCGAACATATCGTGATCGTCTTTCCGCTCTGGCTCGGCACCATGCCAGCCCTCGTCAAGGCGTTCCTGGAGCAAGTAATGCGGCCGGGCTTTGCCTTCGGCTATGACAAGGGCGTTCCGCGAACACATCTCACAGGCCGCTCCGCGCGCCTCGTCGTCACGATGTCGATGCCGGTAATGGCCTATCGCTGGTGGTATTTCGGCCATGGGTTGAAGGCCCTCCAGCACAACATCCTGCGGTTCGTCGGGATCAGCCCCGTTCGCGAAAGCCTGTTTGGAATGGTCGGCAGTGTCAACGACGCGACGCGGCGCAAGTGGCTCGACGATATGCGCGGGCTCGGTCGGCAAGGGGTATGACGACAGGGGGTATGACGACAAACGCCACCACGATCAGGCGACGGCAGGCGTTTTCGGCTCGAAGCGGCAGAGATCGCGGATCAGGCATCGCCAGCACTCCGGCTTGCGCGCCTTGCAGACATAGCGGCCGTGCAGGATCAGCCAGTGATGGGCATGGCGCCGGAAGCGCTCGGGGATGATCGCTTCCAGCCCAAGCTCCACCTCCAGCGGGTTCTTGCCCGGCGCCAGGGGAATGCGGTTGGCGACGCGAAAAAGATGGGTGTCGACAGCGATCGTGGGCTCGCCGAAAGCGATGTTCATCACCACATTGGCGGTCTTACGCCCCACACCCGGCAGCGTCTCCAACGCCGCCCGCGACATCGGCACCTCCCCGCCAAACGTGTCGATGAGATCACGCGACAGGCCGATCACATTCTTCGCCTTGGCGCGAAATAGGCCGATGGTCTTGATGTGATCCCGCACCTTGTCCTCGCCGAGATCGAGCATCTTCTGCGGCGTGTCGGCGATGGCGAACAGAGCGCGCGTCGCCTTGTTCACGCCGACGTCGGTCGCCTGCGCAGACAGCACCACCGCGACGAGAAGCGTATAGGCGTTGACATAGTCGAGCTCGCCCTTGGGCTCGGGATCAACCCGATGAAAACGGCTGAAAATCTCCTCGACGATGGCCGGATCGACAACCGGAGCCTTGGACACGACCTTGCGGACCGGTGGGGTGCCCGCCGCGGATCTCGCGCCGACTTTCGCCTTCGCCTGCGCCTGACGCTTCGCCGGGGCCTTGCCCTGCGATGTGACATCACACGCCGAGGCCGTCGCGCGACCTCTTGAAACAGCGGATCCAGCGTCCCCGGAAGGCGCCATCCCCTTTTTTTGTTTATCGCCCACAGCCATCCGACGCTTATACTGTCGCACAGTGAAAACGGACAAGGCCCCAACAACGGACATGACCAGTGCAAGGACATGGCCAGAGCAAATGGCCAGGCCTGGGATCCAGCCTTGGGGCCCCAGGGCCGAGACTTACCGGGAGCCCGTATCCCTCGATGACCAGCGATGACGTTGAACCCGCATCCGCGGGAGCCATTCAGACCTCCGTTCCCGCCATCCCGGCCGCCGGGCTTGATGGCGACACAGGCATCGACCGCGAAAGGCCGGTCTTCGCGGCTGTCATCAAGCCCCATCGCTCGCTGGGTCGCCGCGGCTTCAGGCTGCTCATCACCCTCCTCTGCATCGCAAGCATTGTCTCCAGCCTGCCCTTCGTCATCATGGGCGCATGGCCGGTGGCGGGCTTCTTTGGCCTCGACCTGCTTGCCCTTTACATCGCCTTTCGTGTCAGCTTTGCCCGAGCCTCCGCCTTCGAGGAGGTCATCCTCAGCCCCATCGAACTGTTGCTGCGCAAGGTATCGCACCGCGGCCACCGCAAGGAATGGCGCTTCAATCCACTCTGGACCCGCCTCGAACGCGACATCCATGCGGAATTCGGGGTACAGCAGCTTGCCCTCGTGTCACGGGGCCAAAGAATAACCCTCGCGCACGAACTGGGCCCCGCGGAAAAGGCCAAATTCGGCGACGCGCTCGGCCAGGCCCTGGCCGAGGTCAAACGCGGCTGATCACTTTTTTCAGGGACGCGCCGTCTTCTTCTCCGGCGTCACGGCCAGCCGTGCCTCCACCGCCGTGACGCGCGCCGACGTCACACGCTCGGCGCAAAAGCCATGGCTCACCTCGTCCGCGTAATCCCGGCACAGCATCTCGCGTTCCGAGGAAAACCCGGCCTGCTCGGCCGCCGCCTCGCGCTGCTCGTTGCCCGAAAGCCGTTTGAGCAGGCTGCGGAACTTGTCGCGCAGGTTGCGCTCCTCCCGGCTGCGGCGGCGCTCGATATCCTTGGCCTGCGCGATGAGCCCCTGCGCCTGCGGCCCCCACAATCCGCCGATGCGCCCCTGGCAGTCCGCCGCCGAGAACGTGCAGGTCTCCTCGTGGTTCGCCACCAGCACCGCCCCCTCGAGCACGTCGAACACCATCGGGCAGATCGGTGCGGCCAGCTGATAACGCGGCATGCCCTGCGGCGCCCCGAGATATGTGAGCGCGACAGGCTCGCTCATCCCGAGTTCCACGGCGCAGGCGCTTCCCGGATCGGAGATCTGCGTTCCCTCCACACGCAGGCGGCCACCGAAGCTGGTTTCATCGACCCGTTCGATCACGAACCGCCCGCTATGGCCGCTGTGGAAGAGAGGGGCGCCGATGACGGTGCGGGCCACCGCTGAACGCGTGCTCGATGGGGACGCCGCCCGCGTGCCCGGTGGCCGCGCCGTGGCGGCCGGCCGGCCCTCACGCAGGGGCTGCTGCTTGACGCCGGCCGGTGTCGGCGGCTGGGCACCGGGCAACACAAGCGCCTGTCCATGGGCCTCGTGAGTCGTCAGTCCGGGCATCCCGATCAGAAAAACTGTGGATGCGACGCCCAGAAAGCAAAAAGACATACCCGGCCATAGCACCGAGCATGCCGCCAGCCTCGCGACTCCTGGCAGATGCCAAAGCTGTCCATCAGCCAACTTGCTACACAAGGCCACCACCCAAACCCAAGCTGATTGTTAAGCTACCACGCGAATCAGCCCTTGCGAACACGACAACGAGAGCCCACTTTCCAATCAATTCAAATATCGGGCGCCTGCCACCTCTCCAGCCCGCTTGCGAGCTGTGGAGCGTGTCCTTATATACGCGGCCGATGTGCGATTAGCTAAAACCAGGCTGAGGGCGCATGAGTGTTGTCAGCCGAATGTGAGCTGTGTTGAGCCATGGGCCAGGTCGCTTCGGGATCTGGCGCCGGTCTGCTTGAAAGTGAGGGATCACTCCATGGGTAAAGTCATTGGTATCGACCTTGGTACGACCAATTCCTGCGTCGCGGTCATGGAAGGCTCGACGCCAAAAGTCATCGAGAATGCCGAGGGCGCGCGCACCACGCCTTCGATCGTCGCCTTTACCGATGAAGGCGAGCGGCTTGTGGGCCAGCCGGCCAAGCGCCAGGCGGTGACCAATCCGGAACGTACGTTTTTTGCCATCAAGCGCCTGATCGGGCGCACCTTTGACGATCCGATGACCAAGAAGGACATCGGGCTCGTTCCCTACAAGATCGTCAAGGGCTCGAATGGCGATGCCTGGGTCGAGGCTGACGGCAAGACCTATTCGCCCTCGCAGATCTCCGCCTTCACCCTTCAGAAGATGAAGGAGACGGCTGAGGCTTATCTCGGGCAAAAGGTCGAGCAGGCTGTCATCACCGTCCCGGCCTATTTCAACGATGCCCAGCGTCAGGCCACGAAAGACGCCGGCAAGATCGCCGGTCTCGAGGTGCTGCGTATCATCAACGAGCCGACCGCCGCCGCGCTTGCCTACGGCCTTGAGAAGAAGGGCAACGGCACCATCGCGGTCTACGACCTCGGCGGCGGCACATTCGACGTGTCGATCCTCGAGATCGGTGATGGCGTGTTCGAGGTGAAGTCCACCAACGGCGACACGTTCCTCGGCGGTGAAGACTTCGACATGCGTCTCGTCGAGTATCTCGCGGACGAGTTCAAGCGCGAGAACGGCATTGACCTGAAGAAGGACAAGCTGGCCCTGCAGCGCCTCAAGGAGGCGGCCGAGAAGGCCAAGATCGAGCTGTCTTCGGCGAGCCAGACCGAGATCAACCTGCCCTACATCACCGCCGACGCGACAGGCCCGAAGCATCTGGCCCTGAAGCTGACGCGCGCCAAGTTCGAGGCGCTGGTGGATGATCTCATCCAGCGCACCGTCGAGCCGTGCAAGAAGGCGCTGAAGGATGCCGGGCTGTCGGCCGGCCAGATCGACGAGGTCGTTCTCGTCGGCGGCATGACGCGCATGCCTAAGGTGCAGGAAATCGTCAAGCAGTTCTTCGGCAAGGAGCCCCACAAGGGCGTCAATCCGGATGAGGTCGTCGCCATCGGCGCCGCCATCCAGGCCGGTGTGCTCCAGGGCGACGTGAAGGACGTTCTGCTGCTCGACGTGACCCCGTTGTCGCTCGGCATCGAGACCCTGGGTGGCGTCTTCACCCGGCTGATCGACCGCAACACGACGATTCCGACCAAGAAGAGCCAGGTGTTCTCCACCGCCGACGACAACCAGACGGCTGTGACCATCCGGGTCTTCCAGGGTGAGCGCGAAATGGCGGCGGACAACAAGATCCTCGGCCAGTTCGATCTCGTCGGCCTGCCGCCGGCGCCGCGCGGCGTGCCGCAGATCGAGGTCACCTTCGACATCGACGCCAACGGCATCGTCAACGTCTCCGCGAAGGACAAGGCGACCGGCAAGGAGCAGCAGATCCGCATCCAGGCCTCCGGTGGTCTCTCCGACGCCGATATCGATAAGATGGTCAAGGACGCCGAGGCGCATGCCGCCGAGGACAAGGTGCGTCGCGAGCTGGTGGAAGCCAGGAACCAGGGCGAAGCCCTTGTCCACTCCACCGAGAAGTCTCTCGCCGAGCATGGCGACAAGGTCAGCGAAGGCGAAAAGACGGCAATCACCGATTCCATCGAGGCGGTGAAGACGGCTATCGCCGGTGAGGACCTTGAAGCCATCAAGGCCAAGACAGCTGAGCTGATCCAGGCTTCCATGAAGCTCGGCGAAGCCGTCTACAAGGCATCCCAGGGTGGCGATGCGGAAGGCGGGGAAACTCCCGCCGGCGCCGAGGCGAAGGACGATGTCATCGATGCCGACTTCCAGGAAGTCGACGACGATAAGAAGAAGCGCGCCTAAGTCACGGGGCTTGGCGAGCATGCAAGCTCCAACTGTTCCGTATAGGCCTTTGGCTTGAGCATTCGGCGGGTGGGTTCCGACCCATCCGCCCGCATGTGTTCGGCAAGAGTTTGCAACAGCCGGCACCTCTTGGAAAAGCTCTTGCCGGAACGCGCAAATACGGCCAGAAGCACTGGAGTGGTGATGTCCCCCTTCCAGAGTTGGACATAAGGGGCGCGCAATTGCCCCGATGGATATGAACATGACGACAACCGTGCCCATGACGCCTGCTGATGTGGGTGAGCCGTATCGGGCAGGCCGTGAGAATGGGTTGGCTGTAAGTGGGAGAGCCTGGCGTGGCTAAGCTCGACTACTACGAGGTGCTGGCTGTCGAGCGCAGCTCTTCCGATGGGCAGATCAAGGCGGCTTTTCGCAAGCTCGCCATGCAATTCCATCCGGACCGTAACCCGGGCGACCATACGGCCGAGGCCAAATTCAAGGAAATCAACGAAGCCTACGATGTCCTGAAGGACCCGCAGAAGCGCGCCGCCTACGACCGCTTCGGCCATGCGGCCTTCGAGCAGGCGGGTGCCGGGGGACCGGGCTTCGGCAACGACTTTTCCGATTTCATGACCGACATCTTCGACACGTTTTTCGGAGATGCGCGCGGTGGCGCGCGTGGCGCGCGCTCGGCCAGTGGCCGCGAACGCGGCGCGGACCTGCGCTACAACCTCGAGATCACGCTCGAAGATGCCTTCGCCGGCAAGACCGAGACACTCCGGATACCGACTGCGGCCGCGTGCACCACCTGCAGCGGTAGCGGCGCCAAGCCCGGCTCCAAGCCGCGACAGTGCTCCACCTGCGGGGGCGCCGGCCGTGTCCGCGCTGCTCAGGGGTTCTTCTCCATCGAGCGCACCTGCCCGGCCTGCCAGGGCCGCGGCGAGGTGATCGACGATCCCTGCCCGGATTGCAGTGGCGCCGGCCGTATCACCCGGGAGCGCAGCCTGTCGGTCAATATTCCGGCCGGGGTCGAAGACGGCACGCGTATTCGCCTCACCGGCGAGGGCGAGGCCGGCCTGAGGGGTGGACCCGCCGGCGATCTTTACATCTTCCTGTCCGTCAAGCCGCATCCGCTGTTCCAGCGCGACGGCGCGGACCTTTTTTGCCGGGTACCGATCTCGATGGTAACGGCCGCTCTCGGCGGCGCGTTCGAGGTGCCGACCGTCGACGGCAAGCAGCACAAGGTCGAGGTGCCGGAGGGCACACAGACGGGCAAGCAGTTCCGGCTGCGCGGCAAGGGCATGCCCATCCTGCGCTCACGGGACGCCGGCGATCTCTACATTCAGGTGGTCGTCGAAACGCCACAGAAGCTCACTAAACGTCAACGGGAGCTCCTGGCGGAGTTCGACCAGGAGTCTTCACGGGATACCCATCCTGAAAGCGCGGGGTTCTTCTCTCGCGTGAAGGATTTCTTCGAGGGATTGGGCGGATCCACGTGAGGATCGGAAGAGGCATTCTCTAGACCGTCGCCACGAGGTTCTCTTAGAATGTTCAAGTGCTCCAACGGTATTGGCGCAGCCAGCGAGGATGGTAACCACGTGTTTCAGCACAGTCTCCGCAACGGCAGTCGCCCGGTCCGCATCGAAGATGAAGCACGCTTCCTGAAATCCTGGGTCGAAAACCCTCTGCGCACCGGCGCGGTCAGCCCTTCGGGGCGCCATCTGGCGCGGACCATGGCCTCCTATGTCGACTGCGATGTGCCAGGCCCGGTGATCGAGCTTGGACCCGGGACCGGTCCGGTCACCGAGGCGATCCTGAAGCACGGCCTTCCCGAGGAACGCCTTGTCCTGGTCGAGTTCAACCCCGATTTCTGCAAACTTCTGCGCCTGCGCTTTCCCAAGGCGACCGTTGTGCAGGGCGATGCCTACAACCTGGGCCAGACCCTGCAATCCGTAGCGAGCGAGCCCGCGGCCGCCGTCGTGTCCGGCTTGCCGCTCTTTACCAAGCCGCTATCGATGCGGCGCGCTCTTCTCGACCAGACCTTCGCGCTGATGCACCGCGGCGCCCCCTTCATCCAGTTCACCTACGCGACCGTGCCTCCGATCCCCCGGCGCGGTGCTGGTTACTCCGCGCGCGGCTCGGCGCGCATCTGGTGGAACCTGCCGCCAGCGCGCGTATGGGTCTACCGCCGGGACATCGAAGCAAAGCCCTAAGGCGCGCGACGCCGTCGCGCTTCCCAGCGCGCCGTAAATATCCCTCCCCGCGCGCTCGGAGGCCATCCGACCTGGATGGAATCCGGTGATTCCGCCACAGGCGAATGAGCTCCTCTGCTTTAAAGTGAGCAGGAGCGCGGCAGAGCACGTGCTCGAGGCCAGCCCCGTCGTCCCCATGGCACATGCCCGATTGCTGAGGGTCGATGGGCCTTCCATCGGAGAGAGGCCGGGACCGTCACGCACCCGTGGCGCGCTCAGAGATAATAAAAACTTTTCAGAAATTAGTCTCGACAAAAAATGACTTATTCAAGGATCATAAGTTTCATTGTAAAATATACAGCTCCAGAACAGAATACACAAACTTCACCGTTGTTAATTGTGAAAGACCTCACCTTTTACGACTGCTGAATCATTTTAGGCTAGACAGGCTGCACGGAGAGGTTAACATACAACTAATAATTGCTTCATCCAATTTATTGCCGAGCGAAAATATGAAAACTTATATTTGTGTAGCTCATGCGGGTGGGCAGGGGAAGACGACTGTTGCCCAACTCCTCTTCCGAAACATTCTGCGTAAGAACTCGAAGTATAATCTGGTCTCGGCTGATTTCGTCGATGACACCGGGCGGTCGAAAATCGGGAAGTTCTACCCCGACCAGGTCGATGAGCTGGGAACGGGCGCGCGCCTGATAGCCGCGAAGCTGGAGAACGATCCCAACGCCGCGTTGCGCTATTGGGACAAGTTCGGCACCATTCTCATGCGCGGAAGTGCTGTTATCGACGTTGGCGCCAATGTTGTATCGCTTCTGAAGCAGTGGGCCCATCACCGCAGCGCGTTCCGCGTGCTGCAGATGTCGAACGCCCCTCCCAGCGAAATTCTTCTTGTCTGCAAGGCCGAAAAACACGCCATCGAAGACGTGGCGGAGCTGGTGGGCACGATAGCCGATAACAAATTCATCCCCTACGAGCATGTCACTGTCGTGCTGAACGAAGTGGGCGGGTCCTTCGGGCGAATCGATGTCAAGAATGTCATCAAGGAGGCCGCGCCGGATGCCTCTGTTCGCTTCGTCTCCCTGCCGCGCTGCACCTCCGAGCTCTGGGCGCAACTGGAACAGACGAACACGCCCATTGATCGCGTGCTGGAAATGTCCGACCGCGAGATCTCGGAAACGTTCAGCACGGACATCTGGAGCGCAACAGCCGGCCTCGCCGATCTCAAGTCCTGGGTGGCAAGCGTGGACAAGGAATGGAAGAACGCCGGCCTGTTCAAATAGCGTCAGCGCGGCGAAGCGACCGGTGTTTGTCCAGAATGCCTCCGACTGCCTCGCCCGATTCCATCGCCCCTCCCCTCCAATGGTCCGGTGCTTATGATTCGCGTTACAAACGGCTCTCGCCGGGAAGCACCTTGGTAGCCTCCGGAGATCCGACGGATCTCGCCGTGCGGGCTCTCTCCTCGCATGAGCATTGACTGACGAGGCTGGCCAAACACACCTCAAGGTCAATTTATTTTACTTCGACAGACGAACGACCGGCGTGTAAACAGCTGGCGCATCCACGCGAACAGGGAAGCGCCAGCCTTGACCATCGCGCCTCAATCATCGCCCTCTCCGAGGGATCGTCTCATCGTCGCCCTTGATCTGCCGAGCGTCGCGGAAGCCGAGCGTATGGTCGATCAACTCGGTGACGCCGTTACCTTCTACAAGGTCGGGCTCGAGCTGGCCTTTGCCGGCGGCCTTCAATTTGCGACAGCCCTCGCCCGCTCCGGCCGGCAGCTGTTCCTCGATCTCAAGCTCCACGACATCCCGACCACGGTCGAACGCGCCACACGCCAGGTCGCCGATCTCGGCGCCACCTTCCTGACTGTCCACGCCTACCCGCAGACCCTGGCCGCGGCCGTGCGCGGCCGCGCTGGACACGCAGGCACCAGCGGGCTCAAGATCCTCGGTGTGACGGTGATGACCTCCTACGGTGACGCCGACCTCCTGGAAGCCGGCTACGCGGACGGCGTGGCGGCGACAGTGGAGCGACGGGCACGCCAAGCCGAAGCGGCCGGCGCCGATGGCCTGATCATTTCCGCGGAGGAGGCAGCCCGCATACGGGGGCTTGTCGGCCCGCGCCTGCAACTTGTGACGCCCGGCATTCGCCCGGCGGGAACAGCTTCCCAGGACCAGAAGCGCGTCATGACGCCGGGGGATGCGATCCGCGCCGGTGCCGACTATCTCGTCGTCGGACGCCCTGTGACGGCAGCAGCCGACCCGGCCGCCGCCGCCCGCGCCATCGTCGCCGAAATTCAATCTGCCAGTTGAGGACAGGACAATGCCCAAGGGTTATGTGATTGCACGCGTCACCGTCACCAATCCGGAGGCCTACGCCAACTACGTGGCGCTCGCGTCGGAAGCCATCAAGCTCTATGGCGGCAAGCCGTTGATGCGCGGCGGCCGCACGGAGGTGCTGGAGGGCGAGGGCCGGCCGCGCAACGTGGTGATCGAGTTCGAGTCCTATGATCAGGCCGTCGCCTACTACAAATCGCCCGAATATGCGAAGGCCAAGGCGGCCCGTGAGAACGCCGGTGTCGCCGACATGATCGCTGTCGAGGGCGTGTAACCCCCCACGGGATCTTTTCAGCGGGCCGGCTCAGGTTATCAGCACAAGGAGAACCGGGGATGAGCGAAATGCGCCTCGTCGTCGTGGGGGCAGCCGGCCGTATGGGACGGATGCTGATCAAGACCGTCAGCGAGACCGCCGGCATGCGCCTTTCCGGAGCTATCGAGCGCAGCGGCAGCGAGGCGCTTGGGCAGGATGCCGGCCTTCTCGCCGGTGTCGGCACGCTCGGCGTGCCGGTCACCGATGACGCGCTCGCGGCCTTTGCCGGGGCGGACGGCGTGCTGGATTTCACGACGCCGGCGGCAACCGTCGCCTTCGCCGGGCTCGCGGCACAGGCTCGGATCGTCCATGTGGTGGGAACCACGGGGCTCGAGGAGGCTGATATCGCCAAGCTCGAGGCCGCGGCCCGCCATGCGGTCATCATCCGGTCCGGCAATATGAGCCTCGGCGTCAACCTTCTGGCGGCCCTGGTCGAGCGCGTCGCCCGGACGCTCGGCGCCGAGTTCGACGTCGAGGTGGTGGAAATGCACCATCGGATGAAAGTCGACGCGCCATCGGGCACCGCGCTGATGCTGGGCGAGGCGGCCGCCAAGGGGCGCGGTATCACGCTGAAGGATCACGCCGACCGTGGCCGCGACGGCATCACCGGCGCCAGGCGCGAGGGCGACATTGGCTTCGCTTCCTTGCGTGGCGGTTCGGTGATCGGCGAGCACAGCGTGATTTTCGCGGGTGCCGGCGAACGCATCGAGCTGTCGCACAAGGCTGAGGATCGCAGCCTCTTCGCGCATGGCGCGGTTCGCGCAGCGCTCTGGGGCCATGGCAAGAAGCCAGGCCTTTATTCCATGGCAGACGTTCTCGCCATCGCCGCAATCTAGGGCTTGTCCGGCGCGATCAGCCGCGCCCGACGTGCTCTGCGCCTTGTTTTCACGCAATTCCGGACGCAGAACCGCTGCACAGGTCCGCTGGAATTGCTTTAGCGTATCAGTTGAAGGAGACATTGCATGGAGCGACTGCTCGTCCTCGTTCGGCACGGCCAGAGCGACTGGAATCTCAAGAACCTGTTCACCGGCTGGAAAGACCCCGATCTCACCGAGCAGGGGGTGCACGAGGCGACGAGCGCCGGCCAGCGCCTGAAAGCCCTAGGCCTCAAGTTTGATGTCGCCTACACCTCCGTGCTGACACGCGCGCAGCACACCAACAGCCTGATCCTGAAGGAAATCGGCCAGCCCGATCTGCCGACGATCCGCGACCAGGCGCTCAATGAACGCGACTATGGTGACCTCTCCGGCCTCAACAAGGATGACGCCCGCGCCCGCTGGGGCGAGGAGCAGGTCCATATCTGGCGCCGGTCCTACGATATCGCGCCGCCCGGCGGCGAGAGCCTGAAGGACACGGCCGCCCGCGTGCTGCCCTACTACATCACGGAAATCCTGCCGCGTGTGCTGCGCGGCGAGCGTGTGCTTGTGGCGGCCCACGGCAACAGCCTGCGGGCGCTCGTCATGGTGCTCGATCGCCTGACCCCCGAAACCATCCCGAGCATGGAACTCGCGACGGGCGTGCCCCTCGTCTATCGCCTCAAGGCCGACTCGACGGTCGAAAGCAAAAGGGTACTGGAGGGGTGACAGGCTTGGTGGGGACCGGTTTGGGGATGACAGGGGCGCTTGCCATCCGCGACGGGGTGACCTACCACCCCGGCTATCTCAGCGCGCCGGAACAGGGTGATCTTGTCATCGCCTTGCGCGCGGTCCTGCGGGAAGCGCCTTTCTTCACCCCGCGCATGCCGCGCACCGGCAAGCCATTTTCCGTTCGTATGAGCAACTGCGGAGAGCTTGGCTGGGTCTCGGATGAACGTGGCTATCGCTATCAGCCCGCCCATCCCGAGACCGGCCAGCCCTGGCCAGCCATGCCGAAACGCCTCCTGCAGGCTTGGCAGGAACTTGCCCCGGCCTCACCGATGCCCGAAGCCTGCCTGATCAATTTCTATGACACGAGTGCGCGCATGGGGCTGCATCAGGATCGGGATGAGGACGATCTTGTGACGCCAGTGGTATCCCTGTCCCTTGGGGACACCGCCGTCTTTCGCATCGGCGGCACCAGCCGGCGCGATCCCACCACCTCGTTGAAGCTGGCATCAGGCGACGCGCTGGTCTTCGGCGGCCCGGCGAGGCTCGCCTTCCACGGTATCGATCGGGTGCTGGCCGGGTCTTCCACACTGCTCCATGAACCGCCTCTGGCCGGCGGCCGGATCAACCTCACCCTGCGTCGCGTTACCCGCGCGACGACGGAGAATTAGCCATGGCGCGCGCCCCGGCTGATCCCGTCCAGGCCGCGATCGCTGTCCTGCAATCGAGCTTCGGCAATGATGCCGTCGCCCTGCGCAATGGCCTCGTCACCTATCTCAAGGACATTCACGAACGCGGCCTCATCCATGCGGAAGAGCGCCTGCTCGCCGAGCGGGATGGCTTGGCTTGTGCCCACCGCCTGTCAGCGACAATGGACAGGATCATCGCCATCGCCTTCGGGGTGGTGACGCAACTCCTGCATCCGCAGCCGGAAGGAGCTGGCGCCTCGACCCTCGCGATTGTTGCCGTGGGGGGATATGGCCGCGGGACGCTCGCCCCCGGCTCCGATGTCGACGTCCTCTTCATGATGAGCGCTCCGGCCAAGCCCAAGGGCGCGCTGCGATCCCGCCCCAGTCAGACGCCCCCCGCGGCACAGGCGGGCTGGGGCGAGCGGGTCGTCGAGGCCGTGCTCTATGTACTGTGGGACCTCAAGCTGAAGGTCGGACACGCCACGCGCACCGTTGACGAATCCATTCAGGAGGCGACCAACGACCTGACTATCCGGACGGCGATCCTGGAAGCGCGCTATCTCGTCGGAGACAGGGCGCTGTTCGACGAGCTGGTCACCCGTTTCGATAAAGAAATCGTCAGCAGCACGGCGCCCGCCTTCGTCGAGGCCAAGCTCGCCGAGCGCGACGCCCGGCTGCGCCGCGCCGGCACCTCGCGCTACGTGGTCGAGCCGAACGTCAAGGATGGCAAGGGTGGCCTTCGCGATCTCAACACCCTGTTCTGGATCGCCAAATATGCCTATCGCGTGCGCGACGCGAAGGAACTCGTCGCCGCCGGACTGTTCACCCAGGATGAGTTCGCGCTCTTCCAGCGCTGCGAGTCGTTTCTCTGGCGGGTACGCTGCCACATGCATTTCGTGACGGGGCGTGCCGAGGAGCGCCTTTCGTTCGACCTGCAACCGCCTATTGCGCTCCGCAACGGTTATATCGCCCATGGCGGCCTCTCGGCCGTCGAGCGCTTCATGAAGCGCTATTTCCTCACGGCCAAGGACGTCGGCGACCTCACGGCGATTGTCTGCGCGGCGCTCGAGGCCCGCCACGCCAAGCCCCGCCCGGTACTCGACCGCTTCGTCAGCCGGTTGCGCAGCCGCCGCAACTACCGCGCGCTCGAATCGCGGGACTTCATCCTCGACAACAACCGAATCACGATTGCAGACAACGAGGTTTTCAAACGTGATCCGATCAACCTCATCCGGCTCTATTGGCTCGCAGACCGCCATAGCTATGCCATTCACCCCGACGCAAGCCGCCTGGCGACACGCTCGCTGACGTTGATCGACCGTTCGGTGCGCAACGACCCGGAAGCCAATCGGCTGTTCCTGGATGTCCTGACCTCCCACAACACACCGGAAATCGTCCTGCGGCGCATGAACGAATCCGGTGTACTCGGGCGCTTTATCCCGGAATTCGGACGCATCGTCGCTCTGATGCAGTTCAACATGTACCACCACTATACGGTGGACGAGCATCTCCTGCGAGCCGTCGGCGTGCTCGCCGATATCGATGCCGGGCGCGCTGACGCGGAGCATCCGCTGTCGGGTGAAGTCATCGGCACCATCCAGAACAGGCAGGCGCTTTACGTCGCGGTTTTTCTCCACGACGTCGCCAAGGGCCGCCAGAGCGATCACTCCGCCGGCGGCGCGCGCGTCGCCCGCAAGCTTGGACCACGCTTCGGCTTGACCCCGGCCGAGACGGAGACGGCAGCCTGGCTCGTCGACAATCATCTGCTGATGTCGATGGTCGCCCAGAGCCGCGACATCAACGATCCATCGACGATCCGCAGTTTCGCCGGCACCGTCCAGACGATGGAGCGGCTCAAGCTGCTCCTCATCCTTACGGTCTGCGACATCAAGGCCGTTGGCCCGGGCGTCTGGAACGGATGGAAGGGCGAACTGCTGCGAAGTCTCTACTACGAGACGCAGATCGCGCTGACCGGCGGTCACGTCTCGGCGAGCCGCAACGAGCGTGTCAGCGCCGCGCAGGCCGAACTGCGGGAGGCACTGCCGGACTGGTCCGGCGCGGACTTCGCCGCCTATGCCGCGCGACATTATGCGCCCTATTGGCTCAAGGTGGATCTTGCCCGCAAGATCCAGCACGCCAAACTGATCCGGCGCGCGGAGGAAACCGGCGAGACCACAGTGACGGCGGTGGAAACCGACGGGTTCCGTGGCGTCACCGAGCTTGTCGCCGCGGCGCCCGACCATCCCCGGCTCCTCGCCATCCTCACCGGGGCCTGCGCCGCCGCCGGCGGCAATATCGTCGATGCGCAGATCTTCACGACGACGGACGGCCTTGCCCTCGACACCCTGGTCATCTCGCGGGCCTTCGATCGCGACGATGACGAACTGCGGCGTGGCGAGCGGATCGCACAGGCCATCAAGCGAGCCCTGACCGGCGAAGTGCGCATCGCCGATCTTGTCGCGTCGCGCCGCCCGAAGAAGGATCGCAGCCGCACGTTCCACGTTCCGACCGAGGTCATCGTCGACAACAGCCTGTCGGACCGGCACACCGTGCTCGAAATCTCAGGGTTGGACCGGCCGGGGCTGCTCTATGACCTCACGACGGTGCTCAGCCAGCTCAATCTGAACATCGCATCCGCCCATATCGCCACCTACGGTGAAAAGGTGGTGGACGTCTTCTATGTCACCGACCTCACTGGCGCGAAGATCGACAACTCCAATCGACAGACAACCATCCGGCGCGCCATCGAGCGCATCTTCCTGGAAGAGCAAGCGGATGTGGCTGATAGCAAAACCGGCTAGTGGACACGGCCGTTCGGTCCACAACCGACAGAAAGGCGATGCGAGCCAGACAAATGCTTGATTTTTGGACTGTCTGACCTGATATCACGGATGACAAACAATCAACAGTTACGAGAGCCATGACCCAGACGCCGCCCCGCCCCGAGCAGGCTGACGCCGAGAACAACGCCATCGAGACAGATGAGACGCTCGCGGGCAATGTCCAAGACGAGATCACCGCCGAAGCGGCAGCGATCGCTGAACTCGAGGCGGAGAAGCGCGACCTGAAGGACAAGCTCCTGCGGACGCTCGCCGAGATGGAAAATCTCCGGCGGCGCACCGAACGTGAAATCGCTGATGCCAGGGCCTATGGTGTCACCAGCTTCGCGCGGGACATGCTGACGCCAGTCGACAACATCCGCCGCGCTATCGAGACGATCCCCGCGGAAATTCGGGAGCAGGCGGACAACCCGGTCAAGCCGTTCCTTGAAGGCATCGAATTGACCGAGCGTGACCTGATCAAGACCCTTGAGCGCCACGGCGTGCGCAAGATCGATCCCGTCGACCAGAAGTTCGATCCGAATATGCATCAGGCAATGTTCGAGGTCGAGGATGCCAGCAAGCCTCACGGCACGGTGGTGCAGGTGATCCAGTCGGGCTTCGTGATCGGTGAACGCGTGCTGCGACCTGCCATGGTCGGCGTATCGAAAGGCGGCCCCAAGCTTGCAGCCGGCAATTCGACCGATGCCGGCCCCGCGACCAGTCACTGAGGCCGGCGCGCATATCGCACCAACGGCCTTGATGGCTTTACCGGTCGTATAGAAAAAAGGGCCGTCCGGCTAAGCCGCGACGGCCTTTCTCATGGGGCTATCCGCGTTCACAGAAACCCGGTCGAGGATCAATCCTTGGAGTTCTCGGGCTTCGGCGCGATGCTGTCGCGGATCGTTTCGAAGCGCGCGAGCATCTTCTTCTGGTCACGCTCGCGCGACATGGCGATCAGCCGGATATAACGCGTCGTGTCGAAGCGGATCGCCTGCATGACGAAGACCTTGTCCTTGGTCTCCGAATCCTGGGCGACCGCGGTAATCTCGTGCCATGGCACATTCTGCAGCGTCAGATTGCGCGCGGTCTTGATCTCGGGAGCGACAATGCTCGCCAAGCCCCCGAAGGCCTGACGCGCGAAACGGTCCTGATCGAGCGTGCCGGGAATCGCGCCATCCCCTGATGCAACAATGACAATAGGCTGCTCTGCGCCCTTGATGCTGTCCTTGGGACCCTCGGTCATAAGCAAACCTGTACCGGCCAGGACGCGGGACACCCTGAAGCCCGCCTGTTTTCCAAGCGAGAAGGGAAGCGCGGCAATTTGCTCTTCCATCGGCGGCGGCTTGCGGAAAACGAGGCTCTTCAGCGCTGCGCGGACGATCTCATCATTGTAGGTGCTGGAAGTCGACTCAGGCACCTGAACCGTGACCACCGCCGTGCCGAGCGGCGACGATGCCACCACGACCCATTTGTTGATGACATGGGCCCCGGCCTGCTGCCGCGCGCTGACGAAGACAGCCTTGGCGCCTCCGAGCGTCCAATCCTCACGCTTGATCCCGGAGAGGCCCTGCTTCTCCATTTCGCCGACCTTCAGTCCTTCGACGACACGGGAATACGCATCCGTCGGAAGCTCTGTCATCAGGATGGCCGACCCTGATGCCTCATCCTCGAATCCGAGGAAATTCTTCGCCTCCCGCATTTCGCCGGGCGGAACAAGGCCGATATTCAGTCCTGTTGGGAAGACGGGATCCGCCGCGCGCACGGTCGACGCGAAGGCCGCAAGGACAAAGGCAAGAAGCACGGTGACAACCGATTGTCGCATCATTCAGGGTACCCCCTTCTTCGTCCTTCCCCGCCCTCGTCTTCACACGAGGCGGATGGTGTGATGCACGCTCAATATGGCGACAACGCGATTGACGGCGGTCGTCCTGCGCCAACTTTGGGGCGGATCGCGCCCAGGCGCAATCCTCGGCTTGAGCCTATGTTTTCAGCCGAAGACGATAAGTCCGGCAAGCCCGGCCGCGCCGACTACGATACGCCACCATGCAAACAGCGCAAAGCCGTGACGGCTGACATAGTCGAGCAAGGTCCTGACCACGAACAGGCCCGAGATGAAGGCCATGACGAAGCCGATTGCGACGAGCCCGATGTCATGGGCATCGAGCAGCTTGTAGTTTTTGTAGAGATCATAGGCGAAGGCGCCGGCCATGGTCGGCATCGCCAGGAAGAAGGAGAACTCCGTGGCCGCGCGCTTGTTGGAGCCCAGCAGCATCGCGCCGACGATCGTGGCGCCGGAGCGCGAGACACCGGGGATCATGGCGAGGCACTGAAAGAAACCGATCTTCAGCGTCATGCTGAGCGGAAACTCCGAGATATCGCGATAGCGGCCACCAAGCCCCCGCTGATCCACAACCATCAGGATGAAACCGCCCACGATAAGGCTGACGCACACGATCCAGGGGTTGAACAGCACCTCCTTGATGAAACTATGCGCGAAGGCGCCGATGACCATCGCCGGCAGAAAGGCGACAAGCACGCCGAGGACAAAACGCTGCACGGCGGGATCGTACGGCAGTTTCTTCGCGATCGTGACGAGGCGGTGGAAGTAGACGGACACGATCGCGAGAATGGCGCCAAGCTGGACCAGGACCTCGAAGGTTCGCCCCTTCGATTCGAAGCCGAGAAAGTGGCCGAGAAGCAGAAGATGCCCGGTCGAGGAGACGGGCAGAAATTCTGTCAGACCCTCGACAAGGCCAAGGATGGCCGCCGACACGACATCGAATGTATTCATCGCTGATCCCACGATCCGAGACTGCGCGCCGCCCGCCCCCGAAGCAGGCGAACCGGGCGCTCCAAAGTCTCAAGGACCTGCTCGATCGAATCCCCGCAAGACGTCATTTCACCGCACTGTCGCGGCTAACACTCTCGTGCTGATGCCATAATTTCGCTTCATGGGGCGGCTTCATGGCATGTGAATGACGGAAGCGGTTCGGAATCACGACAGGACCTTGGTCCACGCTCGCATGCGTTGTGGGCCTGCTGTCGTTAGCGAAGCCTTAATGACAACGCCGGAAAGCCCGGTACATCAGGCAAAACGAGTTGTTTGCCATTTTTCGGGGTTTTATACGGGACATGTTGTGAATGCGAATGCCCTCCAAGCCAATTTGCGCAACGGTTTCTCGCCTCATGCGCTATCACGCTGTCGACCCCACACATCGTTATCGCTGCCCCATCTGCTGATTGCGTGACACACTCCATGGCGACCTTCCACCACTATCCTTTCTGCCCTCAGTCGCGCTTCATCCGTCTTGTGTTGGGCGAGATGGGCATCGCGCCTGCCACGGTTGAGGAAAAGCCCTGGGAGCACAGCCATGGCCTGCTGATGATCAATCCAGCAGGGAACCTGCCCATCTTTGTCGAGGAACAGGGCCTTGCGGTCCCGGGCGCCGCCGTGATCGCCGAATATCTCGACGAAACACGTGGCCTTGGGCTCGAGGGCCGGCGCCTCCTGCCGGATCATCCGGCTGACCGCGTCGAAGTTCGCCGCCTGATGGACTGGTTCCTGGTCAAATTCTACGAGGAAGTCTCGGCGTATCTCGTCACCGAGAAGATCTACAAGCGTTTCATGAAGGCAGAACTGGGTGGTGGCCCGCCCGATATGGGTGCGATTCGCGCCGGCCGTAGCAATGTGCGCTACCACCTGCAATATATTGGCTTCCTGATCGGCAAAAGGAACTGGCTTGCCGGGCCGGATCTGACCTATGCGGATCTGGCGGCCGCAGCTCACCTGTCCTGTGTCGACTATCTCGGCGATGTGCCGTGGGAAGAGGATGAAACCGCCAAGGCATGGTACGCGCGCGTCAAATCGAGGCCATCGTTCCGCGCTCTGCTGACGGATCGGGTACCGGGCATGGCACCGGCGGCCCATTACGAGGATCTCGACTTTTAGAGGCTCCCCCTCAAGTCGCCACCGGCGGCCGGGGAAACTCCACCTCTCGTTCGGCGGCAAGCCTGAAACGCGCCCTGATCGACCGCGCCCGCCAGATGGGCTTCGACGACGTGCGCATCACGCGTCCCGACGCCATCCCGGACGCGCCTGAACGCCTCGCGGCCTGGCTTGAAGCGGGCTACGCTGGCAGCATGACCTGGATGGGTGAGACGCCCGATCGGCGGGCGGATCCGCGCGCACTGTGGTCTGAAGTGCGTTCGGTCGTCATGCTTGGCATGAACTATGGGCCCTCGAGTGACCCGCTCGCCTCGCTGGCTTTGGAAAGCCACGCGACAATCTCGGTCTACGCTCGCAATCGCGACTATCACGACGTCATCAAGGGCAAGCTGAAGCAGGTGGCGGGCTTCCTCGCGTCTTCCGGCGGCGCCGATGTCAAGGTCTTCGTCGACACCGCGCCGGTGATGGAAAAGCCACTCGCGGAGGCGGCCGGGCTCGGATGGCAGGGAAAACACAGCGTGCTCGTGTCACGCGCGTTCGGCAGCTGGCTCTTCCTCGGTGCTATCTTCACCACCGCCGATCTGCCTGCCGACGAGCCCGGCTCGCCGCTTTGCGGCAGCTGCCGACGCTGCCTCACGATTTGTCCGACGGAAGCATTCCCGGCACCCTACCAGCTGGATGCGCGGCGCTGCATTTCCTATCTCACCATCGAACACAAAGGACCGATAGACCGCGACCTCCGCCCTCTGATGGGCAACCGCGTCTTCGGCTGCGACGACTGTCTTGCTGTCTGCCCCTGGAACAAGTTCGCGGAGGCTGGACGCGAGGCCAAGATCGTCGCCGGCGCGGACTACGAGGCCCCCGCCCTGGCCGATCTGGCGGCGCTGGACGATGCCGCCTTCCGCCTGCGCTTTGCCGGATCACCAGTGAAGCGCACGGGTCGTGATCGCTTCATGCGCAACGTGCTGATCGCCATAGGCAACTCCGGCAATCCCGATATGGCGACACTCGCCCGGGACAAGCTCGCGGAGGAGAATCCGCTGGTGCGTGGCGCCGCGGTATGGGCGCTGTCCCGCCTCCTGTCCGCCGAGGCCTTCGCCGCGCTCGTTCCCCACTGCGCGACTGGCGAGGCGGACGAGAGCGTCAGGGCCGAATGGCTAGCGGGTCTTAGCCTCGCGGACGCGTACCGGGCGGTGGAAAGTTCCGCATCCTGCAGCAAACCCAGCGGATTGTCCGGGGAAGAACCATGAGACTTTTCATATTTGGGCTTGGTTTTTCCGCGCGGGCTTTCATCAGGCTGCATGGCTCGCAGTTCGCCGCGCTCGCGGGCACCTACCGTAGCAAGAGCGGCGTTGTGGGGTCCGAGCAGCCGCTCTCTATCGAAATGTTCAGCTTCACGGGCACCGAAATGGCCGACCCGGCGATTTCCGACTGGCTCGCCAAGGCTGACGGCGTACTCGTCAGTGTCCCGCCCGGGCCGGAAGGTTGCCCCGCGCTGCGCGCCTTCGGGCCGCAGATCGCGGCGGCCCGCAATATCCGCTGGATCGGCTATCTCTCGACGGTCGGCGTCTATGGCGACCACGGAGGCGCCTGGGTGGATGAAACATCAGCGCTCGCGACCCGCAACGCCCGTTCGCTCCTGCGCATAGAGGCCGAGAAGTCGTGGACGGCCTTGGCCACGTCGGCGGGTCACGCGCTCGACATTCTGCGCCTGCCCGGCATCTATGGCCCCGGCCGCAACGCGCTGGTCGATCTGGCGGCCGGCCGCGCGCGCCGCATCGCCAGGCAAGGCCAGGTCTTCAACCGTATCCATGTGGATGACATCGCCGCGACGCTCGCGGCCCTCACCGGCCGCGCGGCCGGAAAAACGGCCGCGCACCACGTCGGCATCTATAACGTCAGTGACGACGAGCCCGCGCCTCAGGCGGACGTGATCACCTATGCCGCGGGCCTTCTCGGGATTGCACCGCCCCCCGAAACAACGCTTGAGGAGGCGGGCCTCTCACCTATGGGCCTGAGCTTCTGGACGGAGAACAAGCGGATCGCCAATACCAGGCTCAAGACCGAGCTTGGCATTAGCCTCGCCTACCCCGACTATCGCACGGGTCTCGATGCCTTGCTCGCGGCCGGCGAGGGACGTGCGACGCCTTCATAGGGAAAAGCTAACGCCAACCTCAGGCCGATTGCCGATTGGCCGTCGCGCCGAAATGCTCGATGTAGCGAGGATTGATGGTCGGAACCGGCAACATGACCAAGACATCCGTTGTTCCGAACTGTCGGTCGATGACCGCCCCCTCGCCGAATGTCGCGCCGAGCCGCAGATATCCCTTCACCAACGGCGGCAGACTGTGCAGCGCCGCCTTGGTGTCCAGGCTCGCGGCCGGCATCCTGTCCATGGTGACGAACCGCTCCGGCAGGGCACGCACGCGCCAAGGCTCCGGCGACAATGCGTGGTGGTGCAGGAAGCTCAGCGGCATCGCGAGCCGGTCCGGATCCGTGCCCTCAAGGCTCGCACATCCGAACATGACATCGACGCGGTGATTGCGGATGTAGTTCCAGATCCCATACCACAGCAATTCGACTGTGCGCTTGTTGCGGTAAGGCTTCAGCACGCAGGACCGGCCGAGTTCCAGGAAGCGCAGATGCGGGTTGCTGTCCGTGAGCTTCGTGATCTCGAATTCGCCCGACGTGTAGAAACCGAAATTGCGATCCGCGACCTCCTGGCGCAGGAGGCGATATGTTCCCACAACCTGGGGCGTCGCCGCGCGGAAAGGCCGGCGTGGCGCATCATGGTCGAGCACGAGCAGATGGTCACAGATGGCGTCGTAGTCGTCCACGTCGCGCCGGGCGATCATCGAGGCGGCATTGGGAATGGCCGACATCTCGTCATAGAAGACGCGATAACGCAGGCGCTGTGCCTGTTTCAACTCCTTCTTGGTCGTCGCCAGTCTCACCTCCAGTGAGCCCATGCGACCCAGAACGGGTTCTCCGTGGTCAGATAGTGACGCGGATGCCAAGCGCCCTACACTCCAATTGCCCGGCGCCCAGTTGGACGGTGTCCAGGTTGACGGCAAAAATTTGCCGGCTATGGCACCCAAAGCACCTGCTGGCACTTTGTCCACCCATGCCTTCTTCGACTGAAGGGGACCCTGGACCATCCAATAATCCTCGGTTGCATCCGACACCGCCGACGATTCGCGGGCGACTGAAGTCCCACCAAACCGACGCATGCTATGCTTTCTACAGTGTTGTGACAATGACGTGTCGGCCGCGGGGGCCGCACGGATTAAAGCCTTTAAACAGCTGGCTTGCGGCTGCCGCGATACCGGTTGCCGAATCTTTCATGTGAATGGCGAGGGCAGCTTGCCGCATGGCACTCACGCGGCGGAAAAGCCGGCGCATCATTCCCTTGGCTGGCTACATGCGGCCTGGCTGGAAAGCGCTGGCCAATCGGACATCAACTCCAGCTAACTCACATGACTTCGCGCTGCTGCTGCACCGGCAACCAGGCCTTAAGCTTGGCGCGGTCCAACGGTTTGGCGAGGAAGCCATCCGCGCCGGCGCTGAGCGCCGCCTGGCGGTCCTCGGCAAAGGCATTCGCCGTGAGCATCACGATGGGTAAGCGCTTCTGTCCCTCGCCCTCCAAGGCGCGGATCTGCCTGACCACCTCAAGTCCATCCAGTTCCGGCATGCGGACGTCGAGCAGGGCGAGATCATAAGCCGGCATGCGACCCGCCAGCATGCCCTTCGCAAAGCCGAGCGCCCGGCGACCATCGCGCGCCCAGTCTACCTTTGCGCCAAAATGCTCCAGCGCCTTCAGGGTCAGCAGCGCGTTGATCTCGTTGTCTTCGGCAAGGAGAACGCGCGCGGCCTGGCCTGTCGTCTGGAGCCCCGCCAGCATCCGTTCCGCCGCCAGCGCGCTTTGGTGTTGAACGAGCTCGCCCCCGACCCATCCGTCGATCTGCTGGAAGAGCGAACGGGTGCGTACGGGCTTGATCAGGAAAACGTCGAACCCTGCCGCCGACGGCAGCCCGAAATCACGCCTCTCGAAGGGCGAGAGCAGAATGATGGTCCGCCACGCGCCTGCCTTGCGCGCCTCAGCAGCTAGCCGGCGAGCCCGCTCGTCTCCAAGCGCGCAGTCAATGATCGCGATGTCGACTCCCTGCGCCATCGCGGCTATCGCCTGTTCTTCGGTCGCGACGACCGTCAGTGCTCCACCCGCGGCCCGGAGTTGGGTGGCAAGGAATGGGGCCTCGAAGGGGGAGTCCGCCGCGATCAAGATGCGTTGCCCTGTCAGATCGGGCCGCTCGATCACGTCGGCGGGGTCACTGTTCGGCGCCACCTCCAGAGGGATGTCGAGAGAGAAGGTCGAGCCCTTGCCGAGCACGCTTTCGACGGTAATGGTGCCATCCATGCCCTCTGCGATCCGGCGGCTGATGGCGAGACCCAAGCCTGTGCCGCCCTGGCGCCGGCCTGTCGGCTCGTCGACCTGTTCAAATTCGCCGAAGATGTCTTGAAGCCGCGACGCCGGGATGCCAGTGCCGGTATCAAGAATGCTAAGGCGAAGACGCCCCTCCCCGAACAGCTCCGCGCGAATGCCCACACCGCCCTTGTCCGTGAATTTCACCGCATTGCCAGCGAGATTCATGAGCACCTGGCGCAGACGATCGGCATCTCCCATGATGCGCGCCGGCACAGTCTCCGCGATATAGGTAGCGATTTCGACATTCTTCCCCTGGGCACGCGGCGCAAGCAGCTCAACAACGCTCTCGACCAGCGCCCTGAGGTTGAAGGGCGCCCGGGTCAGCTCGAGCTTCCCGGCCTCGATTTTCGAGAAATCGAGGATCTCGTCGATGAGTGACAGCAGCACATCGCCTGATGTGCGGATAGCGCGGACGTAGGTCGCCTGCTCAGGGTCGAGTTGGGTCTCCCCCAAGAGGTCCGCCATGCCGAGGATGCCATTTAAGGGTGTTCTGACCTCATGGCTGACCGTGGCCAGGAAGCGGGATTTGGCCACGTTCGCGGTTTCGGCCTTGCGCCGTCCGTCCTCGAGCGCCCGCTCGGATGTCACACGGTCGGTGATATCCCTGCCGATGCGCTGCCATTCGGGGCCGCGAGACGTCTCGATGACTGTCTCCTCCCAAGCGATCCATCGCATTCCCTGCGCCGTATCGAGCTCCTCGTCGATCCGCTCGCCGCTCATCGCGCCATTGACGGACGGGGCTATGTCTTTCACGACGGTATTGAGAGGCGCACCCTTCAGGTCTTCCCGCTCGCGGCCCATGAGCTTCGCGAAAGCCTCATTGGCATAGGTGATTCGGCGGTTACCGTCATAGCGAAGGATGAACTCGCTCCTGACCTCGGCCAGGCTGCGGTAACGTGTCTCGGAGGCAAGCAGCGCCTGGTTGCGGCTGACGAGCTCCAAAAGCTCCGCCTCGACGGCCGCAAGGCGTCGTGCCATGACCTGGCGCGCATGATAGGCCAGCCCTATCAACGTGGCTGCGGCGACCAGTATGCCCCCGACCAGCCATGGGCTTTGCCAGATCGTGTTAAACGCGTCGTTGCTCATACCGCTGCCGTATTCCGAGGGGAATTCGGCGGAGTATTGCTGCGGGGCATTGATAATGCATTGTCATAATTGCTGAATGCGCAATTAAGCTTATCAATCAAATGTGTCATGCTGCGGCCGGAACGCGATCGAGGGCTGAGCGGTACGATAGTGCCTCCGCAAGATGAACATGCCTCAAATGAGCGGCGCCGTCGAGATCAGCAAGCGTTAAAGCCAGTTTCAAAACCCGGTGATAGCCGCGTGCCGTCAGTTTCATGGTGTCGGCCGCCTGCCGCAGCAGCGCCAGGCCGGCCGCATCGGGCCGCGCGATGTCATCGAGAACGGCGGCGGGACAGGCGGCATTCGTCAAAATCCCGTCGAGCTTGAGCGCCTGGTAACGCTCCTCCTGGATCCGGCGGGCCGCGGCGACGCGGCTGGCCACCGCGGCTGAGTCCTCCGCGGCAGGCGGCTGGATAAGGTCGGCCGCCGTTACTGCCGGCATTTCGATGACGAGATCTATGCGATCGAGGAATGGCCCGGACAGTCGCGCCTGATACTGCGCCATGCAACGCTCGTTGGGCTGGCGCCTGCACGCATAGCCCGGCTCGGTCGCCCGGCCACAGCGACAGGGGTTCATGGCCGCGATCAGCTGGAAACGGGCGGGATAGACGACACGATGATTGGCGCGCGCGATCAGAACCTCTCCCGTTTCCAGCGGCTGGCGCAGGCTGTCGAGCACCTGCGGCTGGAACTCCGGCAATTCGTCCAGAAAAAGCACGCCCTGATGCGCCAGCGAGACCTCGCCGGGCCGCGCATGCAGCCCGCCTCCAACAAGCGCGGCCATGGAGGCCGAATGGTGGGGCGCCCGAAAAGGGCGCCGATCCGTCAAGCTGCCCCCGGCCAAAAGGCCCGCGACGGAGTGGATCATGGAGACATCGAGCAATTCACGGGGACCAAGCGGCGGCAGGATCGATGGGAGGCGCTGCGCCAGCATCGACTTGCCGGCTCCCGGCGGGCCGCTCATCAGCATGTTGTGGCCACCGGCAGCCGCGATCTCGAGCGCGCGTTTCGCGGTTTCCTGCCCCTTGATGTCGCGCAGATCCGGCAGCGTCCCTGGGGGCTTCGCGACAGCGGGCTGCGGGCGCGACAAGACCTGCGTGCCCTTGAAATGGTTGGCGAGCTGGATGAGCGAGAGCGGCGCGACGATGTCGCCGTCGCGGCTGGCCCAGGCGGCTTCCGGGCCGCAGGCCGCCGGACAGATCAGTCCCTGTCCGCGGCCATAGGCACCGATGGCGGCGGGCAACACGCCGGAAACCGCTGTGATGCTGCCGTCGAGGGCGAGCTCCCCGAGCACGGTGAAGCCCGGCAGCACATCATCCGGGATCGCGCCGATCGCCGCCATGATCCCGAGCGCGATCGGCAGGTCGTAGTGCGAGCCTTCCTTGGGAAGATCGGCTGGGGCCAGATTGACGGTGATGCGCTTGGCCGGCAGCGCCAGACCCGATGCGATCAGGGCGGAGCGCACCCGCTCGCGGGATTCGGCGACAGCCTTGTCGGGTAATCCGACAATCGTGAAACCCACGGTCCCCGGCGCGATCTGCACCTGCACATCGACCGCGCGCGACTCGATCCCCTCGAGCGCGACAGTCGCGACCCGCGTCACCATTCCACGCTCCCCCGTGGCCGCATGGACGCCCCCGACGTCCTTCAGGCGATCCTAAGCAGGACTGCAGGCCGCATCAAGTTTCGTGACAACCGCTCGCTGAGCGGATCGGACTAGACACGCGCCGGATGTGATCTTTTGTACTTGGGAAACAATCGACAGCCCCCTACAACCAGCCGCATCCGCGCAACTTCATGCCGACAGATTTCCGCCCCCATGCAAGAGTTGCCCTTCCTTGACCGCCTCGCAACCCTCGTCACCCGTTATCGGGCGGAGATTGCGGAGCCCCGTGAGCATCTGGCGCTGCTGCGCTGGCAGATTGCGGAGCGACATGCCCTTGATGAGCGCACAACCATGCCCGGCCATGTGACGACGAGCGCAATCGTCGTGTCGCCTGATCATGCCAGCATCCTGTTGATCGACCACAAGACGATAGGCCGCTGGCTGCAGCCTGGAGGGCACTACGAACCTGCCGCCTCCTTCAGCCTCTCGGCAGCACGTGAAGCCATCGAGGAAACCGCCGTGCACGGCCTTGCCCTGCATCCATGGCATCGGGGAGCGGACATCCCCTTCACCATAGATAGTCATGACGTGCCCGGAAAGCCGGCGCGCGCGGAACCCGACCACGTCCACCACGACCTGCAATATCTCTTTCTCGCCGATCCCTCCCTGCCCTTGATCGCCCAGGAGGATGAAGTGCATGCGGCGCTTTGGAAGCCCATCGCCGAGCTTGACGGCATCGCGCCGAGGGCGGCGCGCCGACTTCGCGCCCTGGCTCCCGCCTGAGCCCCACGTAACCGCGTGATGCCAGGACGTCGGCGGATCACGCGCTGGCTGAAAGCCGTTTCAAGCGATAGAGCGCCTCCAGCGCCTCGCGCGGCGTCATGTCGTCCGGATCGATCCCCCCAAGCGCCTCGCGCAGGAGATCCGGACCGGCGGCAGCGACGGCCGGCGGTGGCGTCACCGGTTTCAGCGTCGCGGCGAACAACGGCAGATCATCGATCAAGGCGGAAACGGGCTTCTCCCGCTCGGTTTTCTCGAGCTGGTCCAGCACCTCGCGCGCCCGAGCGATGACGGGGGCCGGCAGTCCCGCCAGCTTCGCCACCTGGATACCGTAGCTGCGATCGGCCGCTCCCGGCACCACCTCGTGCAGGAAGACCACGTCGCCATGCCAGTCGGTGACGCGCATGGTGGCATTGCTGACATTATCGAGGCGGTCGGCGAGCGCGGTCAGTTCGTGATAATGGGTCGCGAACAGGGCGCGGCTGCGGTTGACCGCCTCCAGATGCTCCACGGCAGCCCAGGCGATGGACAGCCCATCGAAAGTTGCCGTGCCGCGGCCGATCTCGTCGAGGATGACAAGCGCACGCGGTCCCGCCTGGTTGAGGATCGCGGCCGTCTCAATCATCTCCACCATGAATGTGGAGCGTCCGCGCGCGAGGTCGTCCGCGGCGCCGACCCGCGAGAACAAGCGGTCGACGATGCCGATGCGCGCCGCCCGCGCGGGCACGAAGGCGCCCATCTGCGCCAGCACGACGATCAGCGCGTTCTGGCGCAGATAGGTCGATTTACCGGCCATGTTGGGGCCGGTGATCAGGGTGACGGCGCCGCTCTTGCCGCCGGGTGCCGTAAGGTCGCAATCATTGGCGACGAAGGTGCCGCCGCTTGCCTTCAGGGCCGCCTCGACGACCGGATGGCGCCCGCCCTCGATGCGGAAGGCAAGGCTGTCTTCGATCTCCGGCCGGCTCCAGCCGAGATCGGCGGCGAGATCCGCGAGGCTGGCCGTCACGTCGATGAGGCCGAGCGCGTCCGCGGCGCGCTTGATCGGCTCGGCACTGGCCGCGATCATGCCGACGAGCTCGTCGAAGACCGCGAGCTCCAGGCGTACCGCGCGGTCGGAGGCCGAGGCGATCTTGGCCTCGAGCTCGCCAAGCTCCACCGTGGAGAAGCGCATCGTGCCGGCCATCGTCTGGCGGTGCACGAAGAGTTCATTCAAAGGCGGCTTGAGGAAGTCCTCACCCGCCGCCTGCGGCACCTCGACGAAATAGCCGAGCACATTATTGTGCTTGACCTTCAGCGTCCGGCATCCGGTCTCCCCGACGTAGCGCGCCTGGAGAGCGGCGATGAAGCGGCGTGAATCCGCCTGAAGCAGCCGCGCCTCGTCAAGGGCGGGCAGATGGCCTGGCCGGACGAAGCCGCCATCGCGCTTCAGGAGTGGCAGCTCATCGGCGAGGGCGGCCTGAAGCTGGCCAGCCAGTTCAGGCGCGAGATCGGAGAGGGCGGCTGCCGCGCCGCTGAGTTCCGCCGGCCGGTCGGCGGTGTTCGGCAAGTCGGCCTTTTTCGGCAAGTCGCCGGCTTCCTCGCCGTCTCTCTCGGTCAGGAGGCCGGCCACGACACCGGCAACGCCGAGACCATCGCGCAGGGCGGCGAGGTCCCGTGGCCCGCCACGGCCCAGCGCGAGGCGCGACAGGGCGCGCGCCATGTCCGGCGCCGCGCGCAGGCGGGCGCGCAGCCCCTCACGCAGGAAGGCGCGATCGACGAGATAGGCAACTGCATCGTGGCGCGCGCGAATCACGGCGAGATCCGTCGAAGGGCCCGCCAGACGCTCCGCGAGCAACCGCCCGCCGGCCGAGGTCAACGTTCGGTCGACGGCCGCCAGGAGGCTCCCGCCGCGCTCTCCAGACAAGGTCCGGGAGAGTTCGAGATTGGCGCGGGTCGCGGCATCGATGAGAAGCGTGCCGCCCGCCGCCTCCCTAGCCGGGGGCGACAGCGGCGGCCGCGAGCCGAGCTGGGTGCGGTCGACATAGCCGAGGACGAGCGCCGCCGCGGCCACCTCGGTCCGCGTGAAGACGCCGAAAGCATCGAGGCTCGCCACGCCGAAATAGTCTTTCAGACGTCGATCGGCCGACGCCGCATCGAGGCCATCGCGAGCCATCGGCGTGATGGACGTCCGGATCTCACGCCACAGCGTCGCGAGATCCGGATCGTCGATGAGCGTATCCGGCACCAGCAGCTCGCGCGGGTCGAGGCGCGCGAGGTCGGCGGCGAGCTGGCCCGCCTCCACCTCGGCCACGGTGAAGCGGCCCGTTGAGATATCGATGGCCGCGAGCCCGTAGAGATAGGCCTGGTCGCCGGCGCGGCGACGGGTGACCGCGACGAGAAGGTTGGCGCGCGCCGGATCAAGAAGGCTGTCCTCGGTGATGGTGCCGGGCGTCACGAGGCGCACCACGCCGCGTGCGACGACAGACTTGCCGCCACGCTTCTTGGCCTCGGCCGGGTCCTCGGTCTGCTCGCAGACGGCAACGCGGTGGCCCGCCGCAATGAGACGCTGGAGATAGTCCTCCGCCTTCTCCACCGGCACGCCACACATCGGGATGTCTTCGCCGAGGTGCTTGCCGCGCTTGGTCAGGACGATGCCGAGGGTGCGCGAGGCGATCTCCGCGTCCTCGAAGAACAGCTCGTAGAAGTCGCCCATCCGGTAGAACAAGAGGCAATTGGGATGCGCCAGCTTGATCTCGGTATATTGAGCCATCATCGGCGTCACACGCCCGTCGGCCGGGGCCGGCCCCGGCTTGGTGGTGTCACTCGGCTTTGCTTGGTGTTCAAACGGCCCGTTCATGGCCGGACCGTAGCAAAGCCGCGATCGGCTTTCATCGCTTTGGCAGAACACTTTTGAAGGAAACAGTGGAGAACGCGCCTTGAGCGCGCCCCCTCACCTGCGTAAGGTCGCGCTCCAGCCGGGATAAGTATCGAACGGGAGGTCCGTATAAATCCATGAATGACAAGAAGCGCGTGTCGCGCCCCACATTCACCGATCAGGAAGCACTGCAGTTCCATTCCCAGGGGCGTCCCGGCAAGCTCGAAGTTGTCGCCACGAAGCCCATGGCGACCCAGCGCGATTTATCACTCGCCTATTCGCCCGGCGTCGCGGTGCCCGTGCGGGCCATCGCCGAGAACCCGAGCCTTGCCTTCGACTACACGACGCGCGGCAATCTCGTGGCCGTCATCTCCAACGGCACCGCCATCCTCGGCCTCGGCAATCTCGGCGCGCTCGCCTCGAAGCCGGTGATGGAAGGCAAGGCTGTCCTGTTCAAGCGTTTCGCCGATGTCGATTCCATCGACCTCGAAGTCGACACCGAGGACGCCGAGACCTTCATCAACTGCGTGCGCTATCTCGGGCCGTCCTTCGGCGGCATCAATCTTGAGGACATCAAGGCCCCGGAATGCTTCATCATCGAGGAGAAGCTCCGGGAGCTCATGGACATCCCGGTTTTCCATGACGACCAGCACGGCACAGCGATCATCGCGGCCGCGGGGCTCGTCAACGCGCTCCATCTCACCAACCGCGACGTCAAGAACACCAAGCTCGTGGTGAATGGCGCGGGCTCTGCGGGCATCGCCTGCATCGAGCTCCTGAAGGCCATGGGCTTCGCGCCCAACAACGTCATCCTCTGCGACACCAAGGGCGTCATCTACCGCGGCCGCACCGAGGGGATGAACCAGTGGAAATCCGCCCACGCCGCCGAAACCTCCGACCGCACGCTCGCTGATGCGATGCGTGGCGCGGACGCGGTGTTCGGCCTCTCCGCCAAGGGCGCCCTCACCGCGGAGATGGTGGCCAGCATGGCCCCGAACCCGATCATCTTCGCGATGGCGAACCCCGATCCGGAGATTACGCCGGAAGAAGTCGCCGCCATCCGCGACGACGCCATCATGGCCACCGGTCGCTCCGATTATGTGAACCAGGTCAACAACGTCCTCGGTTTCCCCTACATCTTCCGCGGCGCGCTCGATGTGCACGCGACGACCATCAACATGGAGATGAAGATCGCGGCGGCCGAGGCCTTGGCGGCCCTGGCGCGTGAGGACGTGCCGGACGAGGTGGCCGCCGCCTATCAGGGCGCGCGTCCGCGTTTCGGGCGTGACTACATCATCCCCGTGCCGTTCGACCCGCGCCTCATCCACGTCATCCCGCCGGCGGTCGCAAAAGCGGCAATGGAAACCGGTGTCGCCCGTCGGCCGATCACCGACATGCGCGTCTACAAGGCTCAACTGTCCGCGCGGCGCGATCCCGTCGCCGGCACGCTCAACCGCGTGTTCGAGCGGGTGCGACGCTCCCCGAAGCGCGTGGTCTTCGCGGAGGGCGAGGAGGAGCAGGTCATCCGCGCGGCCGCCTCCTTCGTCAACCAGGGGCTGGGTACCGCGATCCTGGTTGGACGTGAGGACCGTGTGCGGGAGACCGCCTCGCTCGCCGGCATCGATCTCAGCGGCCGCAACGGCATCGAGATCCACAACGCGCGCCTGTCCCATCGCAACGCGGTCTATGCGCAGTTCCTCTACGAGCGGCTGCAGCGCGAGGGCTATCTGTTCCGCGATTGCCAGCGGCTGGTGAACCAGGACCGCAACCATTTCGGCGCGGCCATGGTCGCGATGGGTGATGCCGACGCGATGGTGACGGGTGTAACCCGAAACTACTCGATCGCCCTCGAGGATGTGCGCCGCGTCATCGATGTGAAGCCGGGACATCGGGTGATCGGCGTTTCGATCGCGCTGGCGCGCGGCCGCACCGTCCTCGTCGCCGATACCGCGATCACCGAAATGCCGAACGCGCAGGAACTCGCTGATATCGCGGTGGAGGCGGCCGGCGTCGCAAAACGCCTGGGCTATGAACCGCGGGTCGCGCTGCTCGCGTTCTCAACCTTCGGTCATCCGAAGGGGGAGCGCTCCGAGCGCGTGCAGGAGGCCGTGCGCATTCTCGACAAGCGGCGCTGCGACTTCGAATACGACGGCGAGATGGCGGCCGATGTCGCGCTCAACCGTGACCTCATGTCCGTCTATCCGTTCTGCCGTCTCACCGGCCCCGCGAATGTGCTGGTCATGCCGGCATTCCACTCGGCGTCGATCTCTACGAAGATGCTGCAGGAACTCGGCGGATCGACCGTGCTCGGCCCGCTGATCGTCGGCCTCGACAAGGCTGTCCAGATCGTGCCGCTTGGCGCCAAGGACAGCGACATCGTCAATATGGCGGCGCTTGCGGCCTACAATATCGGCGGGTGAAGTTGCATTCCCACTCACGATAAAAATGGCCGGGCAATGCCCGGCCATTGTTTTTTGCGCGGAGCGAGAGCTCTCAAACCTGGCGGCCGATGGCGCGATCGACCGACAGTGCGCCGCCGCCGCGCGCGATGATAGCAAGCAGCATCGCCGACCACAGGATGGACTTTTCCGAGCCCATGTAGCCCTGACCCAGGATGATCCAATGGAAGTAGATGGTGACCAACAGGATGATGAGTGCCACGATGGCGGCCGGACGCGTCAGGAAGCCAAGAATTAGCAGCACGCCTGTTCCGAACTCGCTGAATGACAGCAGAGGCGACCACAGCATTCCTGGGACAAAGCCGATACGCTCGACCATGTCGACCGCGCCGAACGGGTTGATCACCTTGCCCCAGCCGTGGGCCACCAGCGCGATGCCCGTGACGATCCGCAGAATGACGTCCGCCGGAACCGTAAGAGCGGCCCAGAGACCACCGAGCGCTGGAATGACAAGCCCGCCAGCACCGGCCCGTGATGGATTCGTTCGCGACATGTGGTCAACAGCCATGAAAGCGCCTCCTGCGCGCCTGCCCATGAAAGATATGGAGAAGCATAACTGCGGTGAGGTGCCGAATTTGCAAGCCACGATCACATGGCTTTCAACACTATGTCATCACCATGGTGTGAAGACGCCATCAATTCATCCAATCTCGCATATAGATTTAAATGAAACCAATCTGAAAAGCATTGATGCGGAGAGTTTCTATACAGTTGGCGCTGCACGCGTCACATTATTGAACAATTCTAGGAAACAATAGTAATGCGCTCCGCCGCGCGCGTGAGACCGGTATAGAGCCAGCGGCTGGCGTGCTCGCGGAAGGCGAAGGCTTCGTCAAAGAGGACCACCTCATCCCACTGCGAGCCCTGCGCCTTGTGCACCGTAAGCGCATAGCCATAGGTGAATTCATCGGCATTGCGACGGATGGCGAACGGAACGTTCTCCTCCTCGCCCTCGAAGAATTCCCGTGGCACGCTGACCTCTGTCGTACGACGCGCGGTCTCATCATCCGGTGTGACGTCCATCTTCACCAGGCCCTTCTGCTCGCCCTTGAGCTGCTTGATGAGCCAGGTGCCGCCATTGAAAAGCCCTTTGGTCTTGTTGTTCTTGAGGCAGACGAGCTTCTCACCGGCGGCGGGCATCGCATCCCGGAAGCCCAGAAGCGATCGCATGCGGGCGTTATACATCCGGCGTGTCTTGTTCATGCCCAGCAAGACCTGATCGGCGCGCATCACGGCCGGCGCGTCAATGTCGCGGCGCGAGATCACGCGGCTCTCGCCGAATTGGCCGTGCGTGAGGCTTCCACCCTCGCGCACCACCATCGACATGTGGATGATCGGGTTATCTCGGGCTTGCCGGTGTACCTCGGTCAGCATCAGGTCGGGCTCGGCTTCGGTGAAAAAGCCGCCGCCCTTCACCGGCGGCAGCTGCGCGGGATCGCCGAGCACGAGCACCGGAACGCCGAAGGAGAGGAGGTCACGCCCCAGCTCCTCGTCCACCATCGAGCATTCGTCGATGATGATGAGCTCGGCGTCCGCGGCCGCGCTCTGCCGGTTGATGACGAAGGAAGGCCCCTCCTCCTTCGAGCCGCGCGAGCGATAGATCAGGCTGTGGATGGTGGTCGCCCCCTCGCAGCCCTTGGAACGCAGCACCGAGGCCGCCTTGCCGGTAAAGGCGCCGAAGGCGACATCCCCGTCGATGCCCTCCGCGATATGCCGGGCAAGCGTCGTCTTGCCCGTGCCGGCGAAACCGAACAGGCGGAAGACCTGCGCGTCCCGCCGCTTCAGCCATGCGGCCACCGCTTTCAGGGCATCATCTTGTTGGGGGGACCAGCTCATAATGGGCTCGCAGCAAATGGCTTATGCCGAACAATGTCTGTGGTGAAGGCCGGGGAAACGGTGCATCGCCCGGAGCAATTGGAAAGATCGAAGCCAATCGTCATAGAATGCGGGCGGCCGGCAGAAAAGCCCACGCCTTACGATCGAAGAAAAGGCATATTTATCAGGCAATTGCCGAAAGGCCGCCGCAGGTGGTGGCGGCCGGGGGAGATGGCTGATTCGGTATGGCCCACCTCGTTTCGGCTTGGGAAAACGTCGTTTCGCCTTGGGAACAGGCTGAGAGAGGGAGTGCTTGCGAATGACGATGACGCCTTTTCGGCCCGTGGGTGGCACAGGGGCAGGCCGCACGTTCAGGCGGTTGGCGCTCGCCGGACTTATCATGGCACTTACCACTGTCGTGAGCCATCAAACCTCCCATGCCCAGGAAAATGCGGCCGAAGAGGCCGCCCGCCGGAAGGCTGCCCTGTCCAAGCTGCCCGCGGATGCAGCCCAAAGGCGCTTCGGAACCATCCCTCTACCGTCGGCTGGGCAGGCCGCCGTTTTCGGCTTCTACTCTCTCGGCTGCCTCTCCGGCGGCGTCATGCTGCCGCCGGACGGCCCGACGTGGCAGGTCATGCGGCTGTCGCGCAACCGCAACTGGGGCCACCCCGCGCTCGTTGAATTCCTGCAGAACTTCGCCGCCAAGGTGCCGTCGACCACCGGCTGGCCGGGCATTCTTGTCGGCGATATGGGCCAGCCGCGCGGCGGCCCCATGCTGACGGGCCACGCCTCCCACCAGATCGGCCTCGACGCCGACATCTGGCTGACTGGCATGCCGGCGGGCCGTCTCAGTGCCGGCGCCCGCGAGGAAGTCTCCGCCATCAACGTGGTGAGAAGCGACTGGAACGACATCGATCCGTCACGCTGGACGCCCAGCCATATGGCGCTCTTGAAAACCGCCGCCTCCTATCGGCAGGTGGAGCGGGTGCTCGTCAATCCCGCCATCAAGCGCGCGCTGTGCCGTGACGCGGGTTCAGACCGCCGCTGGCTCTCGAAGATCCGGCCGACGCCCGGGCACAACTACCATTTCCACATCCGTCTCGCCTGCCCGGCGGGCGAGACGGCGTGCCGCCGGCAGGCACCGCCGCCGACGAGCGACGGTTGCGGGGCGGAACTCGACTGGTGGTTCAGCGCCGAAGCCCGCCGGCCGAAGCCATACAAGCCCGCGCCGCCCCTGATGGTGGCGGACTTGCCCGCCCAGTGCCGCGCGGTGATCGATAGCGCGGCAGCGTCAGCCCGGAACTAGAGCATAATCCGACCGGAGTGAAACGAGGATCGATAAGATTATGCTTGAAATAAAAGAGGTTAGAGCGCCGCGTCCGGGAAAGCCCATTCCTTTTGCCGTTGTCAGGGGAGGGATAGAAAACGGGAACCGCAAATCAGGCCCCGTCGGGGCCTGAATGCCAAGTCACTTCGCCTTTTCACCGGCGATGCGATCCGTCAGCGCGAGGAAGACACCGGAGCCGACGAAGACGACGTGAATGCCGACAAGCCACATCAATTCGCGATCGCTCACATTGGCGACATTCATGAAGGCCTTGAGAAGCTGGATCGCGGAGATGGCGACGATCGAGGACATCAGCTTGAGCTTCAAGCCAGAAAAGTCGATCTTGCCCATCCATTCCGGCCAGTCCTTGTGATCATTCGCGTCGATCTTCGACACGAAGTTCTCGTAGCCTGAGAAAATCACGATCACGACGAGCGAACCGGTGAAGGTCAGGTCGACCAGGGTCAGGATACCGAGGATGATGTCGGATTCCTTGCCGGAGAACACCATCGGCAGAAAATGCACGAGTTCCAGCATCGTCTTGATGAGAAGCCCCGCAAGACCCAACACCAGCGCGACGTAAAAAGGCGCGAGCAGCCACCGGCTAGCGAACAGGAAGCGCTCCAGCACTCTCTCGATCATAAGGTCTCCATCACAAAAGGGGCCGCCACATAAGCGTGGTGCCCCTTGACCATCAAACCCACCCGGCCCAATCCATGGGTTGCGCCAGCTATATGTAATCCGCGTGACGCTAGGCTGCGATACCCGTGCCGATGGCGCAGCTCACGCCGGTCCCGCCGAGGCCACAGTAGCCGGCGGGATTCTTCGCCAGATACTGCTGGTGATAGGCTTCCGCGAAATAGAAGGGCGGACGGTCCGCTATCTCCGTCGTGATCGGGGGATAACCCGCCAGCCTGAGCGCCTCGCCATAGGTCCGCCGTGTCGCCTCGATGAGCGCAAGCTCGGCCTCCCCGCTCACATAGACCGCCGAACGATATTGGGTACCAATGTCGTTGCCCTGCCGCATGCCCTGCGTGGGATCATGATTCTCCCAGAACACGCGCAGCAGGTCCGCGAGATCGACACCCCTCTGATAGACGACCTGCACAACTTCCGTGTGCCCGGTAAGGCCGCTGCAGACCTCTTCGTAGGTCGGATTGGGCGTGACCCCGCCCGCATAGCCGACGGCCGTCACATAGACCCCGGGCAGGCTCCAGAACTTCCGCTCCGCCCCCCAGAAACAGCCCATGCCGAACAGCACCTGCTTGCTGCCTTCCGGATGGGGACCGGCCAGAAAATGTCCACTCACGAAATGCGTCTGGGCGGTGGCGATGGGCTCCGAGCGGCCCGGAAGAGCCTCGTTGGCACCAGGCAGAGCCGATGATCTGCGGAACAATCCCATGATGCTTCTCCTCATGCCGGACATGTGGGAAGGCCCGCGACGCGGCGCGAGATCCTGCCGCCCCTCATCGCAAGGGTTTGAACAGGAACGGATCCGCCGGTCGCCGACCAAGCCATAACAGCAGGATGCCAAGAATGGCTCCAACAGCCGAGGTCGGCAAGGTCAGTATGCTGCCCGTAACAAGCCGCTGCGCCGTCTCCGGCAGATGCGCGCTCATCCAAGGCAGGAAGTGCGGGAAAAGGGACGGCAGCGCCGCCTCGAGCGTGGTGGCCAGAGAGGTGGAGACGAACTGGCTATTGGCAATGCCCCGCGCCCCGTCAATGACGAAAGCGACGAAGCCACCGGTCAGGAGGATAAAGCCGATGAAGCGAAGCAGTGCACGCATTCGCGCGAAATCATCCTCCAGACGGCCCGACGCGATTAGCCGGCCTCCCGCCACCGATCCAATAGCTCCATCCGGTCGCACAGGAGCGAGGCTCATCTGCGCGACCGGATGCTCAGCGTCCAGATCTAACGATGCACGACGAGGGTCGCAAGAGGCTCGCGGCGCGCATCACGCCAGCATGTCGCGCACCATGGGCACAACCTTGCTCCCATAGAGTTCGATGCTTCGCATCATCTTATCGTGCGGCAGGGGTCCGGCACTGTATTTCATATCGAAGCGGGTGATGTTGAGCGCCTTGGCGGTCGCCGCGATCTTCCGCGCCACGGTCTCCGGCGAGCCCACATAGAGCGACCCACGCGCCACCTCCTGCTTGAACTCCCCCTCACCCATAGGCGGCCAGCCGCGTTCCGCACCAATCTGGTCGCGCATGCGCTTGTAGTCGGGAAACAGCTCCTCCTGCGCCTTGGCGTCCGTATCCGCGACATAGCCCGGCGAATGCACGCCGATCGGAGGCAGGGGCTGCTCAAGTTGCTGGCAGGCACGCCCGTAGAGGTCCACATAGGAGCGGAACCGCGCGGGATCTCCGCCGATGATGGCGAGCATCAGCGGCAGGCCGTAGCGGGCCGCGCGAACGACCGATTCGGGGCTTCCCCCCACGCCGATCCAGGTCTTGAGCGTACCGTGTTCGACCTGCGGATAGACCCGCTGATCCCTGAGCGGGGGACGCGTCGTCCCCTGCCACGTCACGGCATCCTGCTTCAGGAGCGCCGCGAAGAGATCAAGCTTCTCCTCGAACAGCCGCTCGTAGTCGCGGAGTTCAAACCCGAACAGCGGAAAAGACTCCGTGAAGGAGCCCCGGCCGAGGATCACCTCCGCACGGCCCTTCGAGAGCGCGTCGACTGTCGCGAAGCGCTGGAAGACGCGGATCGGATCGTCCGAACTCAGGACCGTGACCGCGGACCCGAGCCTGATCTGGCTGGTGCGCGCGGCAATCGCCGCTAGCACCACCTCCGGCGCGGAGACCGCGAAGTCGGCGCGATGGTGCTCACCCACACCAATGAAGTCGATGCCGAGCTGGTCAGCGAGCACGGCCTCGTCGACGAGATTACGGATGACCTCGGCCTGCGGCAAAAAAGAGCCGTCCGCCCGACGCGTCACGTCACCAAAAGTGTCAAGCCCGAGTTCCAGATGCTTTGCCATGTCGTGCCTGCCGATCGTTCCGCTTCACTGGACCTTTTCGTACGGCGGAAAGCCATGCGGCTTGCGCGCTCCGTCGAGCAATGCAGTTAATATCAATCGGCTTGAAGTAAAGCCCCGGAATGCACCACGACTTTGCGCTCCTGCTTAAATGAGTTTGCACCCACGCAATGCAGCGAGCGACTTCAGATAATAGTAGTCGCCGCACATCGTAGCTTCGTCGATGCCGAGCCCATGGGCAGATCTGCGGTGGAATGCGACAGGAGCCCACCTTTGTCGCCGCCGTTGCCGCACGTCGCGGCCAGAGCCTTCGGAAGACGCACAGCATCCCCACGCGACGCCGCCATCTACAGCTGCGAGAATTATCCATTCGTCTTGTCGTTCGCGGCAGCACGGCGCCTGCCATGATCTGATGCGACCACACTCGCGCTCCAAATGGGCCGATGTCGCTCAGCGTCCCCTGTTTTCCGCCTGCACGTCCACTCTACCACTGCAGAAGCCATTGAACGGCGCGTTATATCTCATATTCGGACAAATATACGATATTATTGCGTATAAATTGCTGATATATATAGCAGCGCCGCTGCCGAAGCGGGGCAACTATTACCCACAGAAAATTGCGCGAAACAAGAAACTAAGCCATTCTCCGCGAATCTTAATTTTCCGAAAGTATCTGATCCCTCCTCTTTACATATTTCCGCTGTACATCCGTCAATAGCTGCACGGCGAATGGCGCAGGATGCAACGCGCCATGACGTCGCGACGCGTACTGCATCGCGCCAATGGGGCGCCGCAGTGGACAAGGATTTGCGCCCGATCCTCGCAATAATGCCGCGCAATGGACACGCAAGATACGCCCGCCGCTGAATGACTCATCTGCGGCTCGAGTGCTCATGCCCTCTTGCTTGGTCTGGACCGCGCATCAACCGATGAAAGAGGGATATATGGCTGTAGCGCTAGCCCCCCACTCCAGGCCGACGCATGTCGTTCTGGCCAGCCTCGTAGGCACAGCGATCGAGTGGTACGATTTCTACATCTACGGAATAGCGGCTGCACTGGTTCTCGGCCCGCAATTCTTTCCCGGCATGTCCGATACATCGGCGATGCTCGCCGCCTTCGCCACATTTGGCGTCGGGTTCATCGCGAGGCCGATCGGCGCGGCGCTCTTCGGGCACTACGGTGACCGCGTAGGGCGGAAAAAGGCACTGGTGATTTCATTGATGCTGATGGCCATCGGCACCTTTGCCGTCGGCCTTCTCCCCAACTATGAAAGTATCGGCATCGCGGCCCCGCTCGTCCTCGTGGCGCTCCGCTTCATACAGGGGCTTGGCATCGGTGGAGAATGGGGTGGCGCCGCCCTCATGACCGCCGAATACGCACCCCACAAGCGGCGCGGTCTCTATGTGAGCTGGGCTCAGTTCGGCAGCCCCGCCGGCCTGCTCATGGCGAACGGCGTATTCCTCGCGGTGCGGGGGATGATGAGCGCGGAGCAATTCGCCGACTGGGGCTGGCGCATTCCCTTCCTGCTGAGCATTGTTCTCATCGTTGTCGGTTGGGTGATCCGCCAGACGCTGCACGAGACGCCCGCCTTCGAGAAAGCGCAGAAGGAAGGGCGTATCGAGCGGCAGCCGCTGATGACGATCATGCTCCGCTACAAAAGGCCGCTGTTTCTGGTGGCCGGCGCCTATATCCTGAACAACACCGTCTTTTTCATCGTGACCACCTACACGCTGGCGCACGCAAAGGGGCTGCCATCCCTCGGCGACACAACGCAGATCGCATTGATCGCACAACTCGTTGGCGGTCTGACACTCGCGGTCGGTGTCGTGGCATTCTCCTGGCTGTCGGACAGCGTCGGCCGCAAGCGGGTCATCCTGCCCTTCTATTTCGGCTGGATGCTCTGGATCTGGCCGATGTTCTGGCTGATCGATCTCGGCACGCCCATGGCCTTCATCACGGCCATCGCCATCGGCACATTCATGACATCTGCCTATGGCCCGCTTGGCGCATTCATGCTCGAGCAGTTCGACACCCGGGTCCGTTACACCGGCGCGGGCGTGGGTCAGCAGCTTGGATCTATCCTCGGCGGCGGCATGGCGCCCATGATTGCGGTGCAGCTCAATGCCGTCGGCGGAATAACCGCTGTTCAGATCTACGTCGTCGCTGTCGCCATTATCAGCGCCGGCTGCGTGATGCTGCTCCGCGAGAGCGCGGCATTGACCACGGATGAACTCGACGATCGCGTCCCGCCCCTCGGCGCACAGGTCCAGGGCGAGATGGCGAGCATGCCGCTCGCGCTGCAAGCCGAAGCCGCGGGCTGAGCCGCAAGCGCGCGTTAGCAGCCTCGCCTCACGCCATCATCAGCCGGAGGCAGCCGGAGGCAGCCGGAGGCAGCCGCCGGCTGATGATGGAGCACGATCAGGCTGTCAGCACATTCATGGTCGGCGAAAGGTCGTCGACCTCCGCGCTCCCCGGCGCGATATTCACACGCCGCAGCGGCCCGAGCCCTGCGGGTTCGCGATGCGCCACGACCACGAAGGTCGTCAGCGGCAACATCTCGCGAAGCAAGGCAAACAGGTCGCGTTCGGCCTGCGCGTCCAGCGCGCTGGTGGGTTCGTCAAGAAAAGCCCAGTCCGGTCGGATCGCGAGCAGCCTGGCGATCATCAGGCGCTGCATCTCCCCGCCCGACAGGCCCTGAGGCTTTTCCGCCGTCCCGCTCTCCGCCACCCCGCCCGTGGCTATGAGCCGGTGCGACAGGCCCACTTTGGCCAGCACGTTCTCGATCCATCCCGGCGGGAAATCGCGTGGATCGTGCGGATAGACCGCGGCCGCGGCGAGATCGTCGAGTGGCAGATAGGGCTTCTGCGGCAGGAAAAAGGGCAGGTCCACCGGCGTCGCGATCCGCCCCTCCCCGTGGGGCCAAAGACCGGCGATGGCCTTGAGAAGCGTGCTCTTTCCGGCGCCGGAGACGCCGCTCAGCCAGATGCACTCGCCCCGCCTGATGTGAAGTTCCGGCAGGTGGACGAGCGGTCGGCCTTCCGGGTTGCGCACGATCACTTCTTGCAGAGCGACCGTGTCCCCCGGCTCGCGCACATGCTCGAAGGAGGACTGTCGCCCCGCCTGCTCCTCCGCGAGCCGCAGGAAATTGCTGAGGCGCGAGGTCGTCGCGGCGAGCTCCGCCAGGTCCCGGTAGGAGAAAATGAACCAGGACAGCGTCGTCACGACATTGGAGAATGCGTTGGCAATCTGCATCAGGCCGCCAAGCGTCAGCTTGCCCGCGAGGAAGGCCGGCAGCGCAAGAAAAAGCGGAATGCGCAGCACGGTCGACATATAGGGCCGTGTGAAAATGCCCAGTATGAACTCCCGCCCGATGAGGCGCCGCCAGTTGTCGATGATCCGGCTGAAACGGCCGTCGAAATGGCGCCTCTCCGCGGCCTCGCCGCCGGCGAGCGCCACTTCGTCATAGGCCTCACGCATGCGCGCGAGTGAAAAGCGAAAATCAGCCTCCCGCTTCTGCTGTTCGAAAGTCAGCCTCTTGAGGGGACGGCCCAGTAGATGCGCGACCACGCTGCCGATGGCGACGTAGATCGGCGCTGCCCACACCATATAGCGCGGAATTTCGACGGACATCCCGGCGAGCACAAGGGCGATCGGAAATGTGCTGAGCGTCCAGAGCAAAGTTACATAGGAGAAGAGGGCTATGATATTGCCGGCGACGTCGAGACCTTCCTGCGTGAATTTCTCGACGAAGATGCGGCAGTCGTCTGCGATGCGCTGATCGGGATTGTCGATCCTCGCATCCCCGGCCAGGTGCCAATAGCTCTTGTTCGACAACCAGCGATCGAGCGACGCCGAGGTCAAGGCCCTTCGCCAGCGGATCTGCACGATCTTGCGGAGGTAGCTCGCGACCAGAAAGACGGCGGCGTTCGAGCCGATGATCAGGAAGAAGACACCAACCTGACGAACCGCCTCGCCGGCATCGAGCTTCTGCAGCGCGTCATAGAAGGCCGCGTTCCAGGCGATCAACTTCAGATTGATCTGAATGGCAACGATGTTCAGCAGAAACACGCAGGCGAAGAAGAAAAGCCCGATCTTGCCGCCCGGCCCCTTGACGGCGAGGCTGACCAGCCATGCCATCTGGCGGAGCAAGCGGATCACGATTGCGAACCCTCCGCGGGGGGCTGCGGGGCCGTCTGGCGCTTGGCGCGCCATGAATTGGGAGGCTCGGGCCGGTCCAGGCGGAAGATGGCGTCCGCGATCCCGCCAACCGTCCCGACATCCTGCGTGTCGCTCTCGCCAGGCAGCAGCACGGACACGTCGTTGATGCCGAGATCACGCAGCTGATAAGGCGTGCCATGGCCATACTCGAGATGGCCCCGCCCGATGATGCCCACGACGAGCGAAACCGGCCGCTCGGCAAGCGCTCTGGCGATGTTGCAGGCAAAGGCGCGATCCCATGTCTGCTGGGCACGGACAAAACGGTCGAAAGCGGGATCGTCGGCGCTCTCCGCCATTCCACCCGGTCCACCCGCGCGCCCGCGTCCCACGAGATTGAAGAGATACTGCCGGTGGGCGGAGGTCGCGGGGGCCGAAGGCGTCAACCCGTCGCGCTCACTCTCGGGGATAGCGTCCCAGCCTTCCTTGCCGACCCGCGTCACCAGCGGGCGATAGCAGTTCAACGCGAGCATGGGGACTTTCTGCTGGCGGCAGAAATGGAAGATGGGCAGGTATAACGCGGGATCGAAACCCCATACATCATACCATTCCGACCGGACCAGAAAGCTATCCGTATCCATTTCACCATCGACCCAGGCATCAAGTACGGGCTGGAGACGACGTGGAAACATCTCGAACCCGACCGCCATGGCAGGATTGAGGACGTTGAGAAAGGCAATGACGTGGAGCTGCCAGCGATGGATCTCCGCGACATCATGCGTCTCGCCGAGCAGCACCGCACGCCGGAAGGCGGCCTTCTGCAGAACCGGCCGCTGATCCACAAGGCTCCCCGTCGCCGGATCGAGCCATGTCCCCCGCGGGTGGGGAACAACCTTTGCCTCAGAGGTCGCCATCGCCGTCGACCCAATGCTCAGAACTTGGAAAAGACGGCTGCCGGACCACGCACGCTGAGACCGATCAGCTCGCCCCCGGCATTCTCCGCCTCCAGCACGATCGCGTCGCTTTCGTCACGACGACGCCAGCCCGCGACCGAGCCACCGCGCAAATGCAGATGAAAATCGGGCTGCATCACGTTGATGAAGCCCATGCCGGGCTTCACCGCCGCCACAACCCCCTGCCAGCTCTGCACGACGCCGGGGCGCGTGAGCGTGATCGAGATCGGCTCCCCGCCCTCGCGGGCGGCCTCGAAGGCGAGCATGCCGGGATCGCCTTCCTCGAAGGTCGCCGGCTCGCGCGCCGGCTTCTCCGGCTCGGGCAGCGGCTTACCCGCGCCGAGCGGCGCGAGCCCCGTGTCGAAAGGCTCGAGGCCCGCCATGCCGATGATGCTGAACAAAGCCTCACCCTCGGCATTCTGGAAGTCGAGACGCGGCAGAACCATGTCCTTCATGCGTCCCGAACGGTCGACCACCACGGAGGCGACCTCGCCGACCGCGATGCGCGAGTCATGCGCCGCGCCGCGACAGCGGACAATGTCACCCTCGGCGGAGACCGTCTCGACGGGACCGATGCGCTCGTGCGTCGCGCCGCCATGGCGTGTCGTCAGCATCACGCTGCCCATCTGGGGCAAGCAATGGAGGACAGCCGATGCGTCGCGGCTGATTTCGGCGCGGACGGGAGTTTCTGTCGTCATGTCAGGAGCCTGCCTCTATCAGAAGTCGACCTGGGCGCTGAGCTTGAAGGTACGTCCCGGCGCGGTCTGCAACTCCAGGGGATTGGTAACCTTCACATTGTCCGCCGGGTTGCGCGAGAACGTATAGCCGAAGGGGCCCTTGAAGTAACGCTGATCGAAGATGTTGAGGACGCCAGCGCGCAGCGTGACCAATTCGGTCGGCTTCCAGTTCACATAGCTGTCGAACACAATATAGCTCGACGGCTGATAGAGATCGGCGGAGCTCGAGCGGTTCACACCTTGACCAAAGGTGCTGATGACTTCAGCCTGCAATCCCCAATCGGGCCGCATCCACTTCAGGCCGAGCGTTCCATTGAACGGGGTTGCGCCGTCATAGGCCACCATCGGATCGCCCGCCTGATAGCGCTGGTCGCCATATTGATAGGAGGCGGAAGCGTTCACCGCCCAGTTGTCGTGGAACTGCCATTCACCAAAGGCTTCGATACCCCAGATCTTGACCGCAGACAGGTTACGATAGGTGTAGTCGTTCGTGCCGGGCGGGTTGTAGAAGTTCTGGATGAAGTCCTTGTAATCCGCATAGAAGCCGCCGATCGAGAACCAGGCGCGGTCGAACTGCCCACGGAAGCCCGCCTCGTAGGACTTGACGCTTTCCGGCTTCAGGTTGGGGTTGGGAATGAGATTGATGGTGGTGCCCGGCGACGACGTATAGAGCTGCTGCGCCGTCGGCATCTTGAAGCCTTCCGCGTAGCGAGCATAGACGGAGTAGACATCCGTAAGCTTGAAGATCGCACCGATCTGCGGAATGAGCTTGCTGGAGTCGGACTTCGTCGGCGTTATTCCATCCGCCGGGACGTAGTAGGAATTCACCTTCGGGTCGATCGAATAATTGGCCCAGCGGACACCGGGGGTGATCATCAGCCGATCGCCGAACAGCTTGATCTCGTCCTGGATATAGAGGTCGGCACGCGTCGTGTCGGCATTCGTGAAGGACGCGCTCCGCGTATACGTCGTGCGGCCCGTCGTGAAATTCCTGACGAAGCTGTCGCGATAGTACTCAGCTTGCGTGTAGTCCCCCTGGAAACCATAGGTGAGCGTATGGCTGCTCGCGCCAATATTGAACTTCGACGTCAGCTGAAGGTCGGCCTGCCAGAATTCCTCGGAATAGCCGAGATTGTCGATCGCGAGCTGATTCTGCTTTGTCGCCAGCGTTTGCAGGCGCTCACTGTGCATATCGCGGCTCTGGGGTGAATAGGACACCTGCCAATGCAGATTATCCAGGAAGTTCAGCCCGACGTTCCAGTCATGCGACAATGAAACACGCTTGCGGGTCTGGTCCTGGTTACGCGGATAGGCTCCATTGAAGGCACCCGTCGACTGCAATCCGTAGTCATACATCTGACGGATCTTGTTCGAGCTGTCATAGAGTTCGCCGGTCAGCTTGAACTCGTGGTCGGACGATGGGCGGAACACCAGCTTTGTCAGCATGTTCCAGGTCGTACCGTCGAGCGGATTGAGCGTGTCGCAGCGAATGGCCATGGGCACGCGCGGGCAGCCCCAGATGCCGCCATCCGCGCGCGCCTTGCCCAGATTGCCCTCGTTAAAGGTGTTCTGGTTGACGAGGATGAGGCCTTGCAATGTTGGCGTCAGCTGGAAGGCCGCCATCGCGGTCTTCGAGAAGGACTTGTTGAAGCTGTCGTATGTCGTCTGGATGCGACCGGCATAGGGCTTGTCCTTGCCCCTGAGGAGATCATCCGGGTCGAGCGTGCGATAGGCGACGATACCGCCCAGGGCGTCCGCGCCCCAGAGCACGGATCCCGGACCACGCACGATCTCGACGGCCTTGAGCCCTGGGAAATCGACGAAGTTGCGGTTGCCGTCGGTGATGCGCTCCTGGATGCGCGTGCCGTCGACCTGCATCTGCACGCGGTTGCCGCCAACACCACGGATGGTAAAGCCGCCCAAATTACCGAAGGGGTCCGTACCGGATGTCTGGCGATCGACGGTAATGCCGGGCTGGTAACGCGCGAGATCCATGTTGTCACGCGTCATGGTCTGATCCAGCTGCTGCCGGGTCGTCACTGTCACCGTGCCCGGCACGTCGAGAACGTTGGTCGGCTGGCGCGTGGCTGTAATTGAAATGGCGTCGAGCTCGATCGTGCCAGGCGCGGCGATGAAGTCGTCGTTCGTATTCGCCTGAGCCGCAGGCTCTTGCACCGACACGGCAGCACCGGCCTGCGCGTTGCGCGCTTCCCGCGATGTAGGTTGTGCCTGCTGCGCATGCGCGCTCGTTGCCGCAAGAACAATCACCAGCGCGCTGACGCTGGCGAGAAGACGAGACGTTGTGCCCATGATGCCCAGCCAATTCGAATCTCAACTGGCCGGCTTTAACCAAGCAAAAGAAGATTCTTCAAGAAAAATATCTATTATATCCTAAATATTTACTTTTGAATCGTTATTCTTTTTAATTATTTTATTTTATTTTTGAATTTAGAATAGTCAAAAACTTTATCAAATTCGACGACAGCAGCCGGATTTCCGGAGAGAAATCGGCCGGAAAATCCATGTCCGAAGACGAAATTGAGCAACGAATTCGTTAGCTAGACGCGTCGCGGCGGCACGGTTTACGGAGGGGGCGGACAGCCACCTCCCCCCCTGGAAGGCAATGCAAGTTTTGCGATGATCAAACAAACTTATGAGATCGGCTTACGCTTTCACCATAAGCTTACATTCTAAAAATTCTAATATAGTTGAGCTGTAAGGCTGCACGCCGCGCTGAAATACTCCGTGTCTTACTGCGCGAGGAAGCCTCCATCCACCGGCAGGGTATGGCCGGTGATCATCGCCGCGCCCGGTCCCGCAAGGAAAACGATCGCCGCCGCGACGTCCTCGGGCTCCGCCAGACGCTTCAGCGGTGTCATGGCCTCGATGCGCGCCACGAGTTCGGGTTGCGCGACAAGCGGCGCGATGAAGGGCGTGTTCACATAGGTCGGCGCCACCGCATTCACACGGATACCGTGGGGCGCCCATTCCACGGCCAGCGCGCGCGTCATGTTGACGATGGCGCCCTTTGTCGTCTGATAGGAAATATTCGGATAAAGGCCGCCGCCCGAAAAACCCATGATCGACGAGACATTGACAACCGCGCCCGCGATGCCCGCCGCGATCATATGGCGGGCTGCTGCCCGTGCGCAGAGGAAGGTGCCGGTCATGTTGACGGCCACCACCTTGTCCCAATCGGCAACCGTATGATCGACGGCCGGCTGCCGGATGGCAAGGCCCGCGCTATTGACGAGGATATCGACCCGCCCGGCCTTGGCCGTCACTTCCGCGAAAGCCTGATCCACCCGCCGTTCATCGGCGATGTCAGCTTCAACGGCAAAATGCCCACCGGCACCAAGGCTCGTCAGCGTATCGGCATCGACGGAGGCGCGATCGAGCACCGCGACCGTGGCGCCGGATTGGGCCAGCGCCCTGGCAGTGGCGAGACCGATGCCGCTTGCGCCCCCGGTCACCACCGCGACGCGCCCCTCCAACGGTTTCATCCTGTCGGTCATAGGCTAATACCCAGCGCTTTCACCCATCCCATTCCCTCATCCGTGCCGGCGCGGGGCTTGTATTCCAGCCCCACCCAGCCGCCGTAACCGATGCTGGCGAGATGATCGAGGACGGCGCGATAATTGATCTCGCCTTCGTCGGGTTCAGCGCGGCTCGGCACCGCGGCGATCTGCACATGACCGATCGCGGGCAGGTAGCGAGTGAGCCTGCGCAGCACGTCTCCCTCGGCCGCGCCGACGTGGTAGACATCGAACATCAGCTTGATGTTCGCCCGGCCGGCCTCCTCCTGGATGCGCGCGGCCTCGGCCTGCGTGGAATAAAAATAGCCTGGCGCGTCATGAGGGTTGAGCGCCTCAAGAAGCAGCGTCAGGCCGTGCGGGGCAGCTTTGTCAGAGGCCTCGCGCAGGTTCTTAACGAAGACACGCGCCGCCGCCTCCCGGGCCTCAGCCGGGACGAAGCCCGCCATGCAATGGATGGCCGTGCCGCCCGCCTCCAGGCAATAGGCGATGGACTGGTCGACGGCGGCCTGGAACTCGGCCTCGCGGCCAGCGAGGGCGCCGAGCCCGTTCTCGCCGGCGGCGAGGTTGCCACGCACCGTATTGATACCGAGCAGCTTCAGCCCATGGCGTTCGCAGCGCGCCCTCACCTCCGCGGCCGGCGTGTCATAGGGCCAATGCAGCTCGATCGCCTTGAAGCCGGCCCCTGCCGCCGCGTCGATGCGCTCCAGAAGCGGCCGGTCGGGCCAGAGAAAGCCGAGATTGGCGGAATAGCGCAGCACCGTCATTTCAGGGCGAACCTCGCGTTCAACTGGTCAATCTGGCCTTGATCAAGGCTGCGCACGGCAAGCCCGCGCGTGACGATGAGAAGCCGGGCCGTCTCCTCCAGTTCTTCCGCCGCGAAGACGGCGCTCTCAAGCGTCGCGCCGGCCACGACCGGCCCGTGATTGGCGAGAAGCACCGCCGCATGCGCCCCGGCACGCGCGGCGACGAGCGGCGCCACATCGGGCGAACCAGGCGCGGTATAGGGCAGCACCGGCACACGCCCTACACGCATCACGACATAGGGCGTGATCGGCGTGATCGCGTCCTCCGGGTCGACATCGGCGAGGCAGGACAGCGCCGTGGCATAGGTGGAATGCAGATGCACCACGGCGCCCGCCGCCGGCCGCGCCTCGTAGAAGGCCCGATGCAGCGGCAACTCCTTGGTCGGCGCGTCGCCACCCACATGCCGCCAGCCGGTATCGAGCTTGGAGATGCGCGCCGCGTCGAGAAAGCCGAAGCAGGAATTGGTCGGTGTGACGAGAAAGCCGTCCGCGAGCTTGACCGAGATATTGCCGGATGAACCCACGGTGAAACCGCGCTCGAACAGCGAGCGGCCCCACAGGACGATCCGCTCCCGGAGATCGGCTTCCGCCTCGAGCCCGCTCATCGCGAAACACCCATGATAGCGAGCGCCTTCGCATAGAAATCGGGGGCACCGAAATTGCCACTCTTCAGCGCAAGGCGGATGGGCTTCTCTTCTGCCTTGCCGGCGAGCGCCGGCACGCCCGGGTCGATCTCCGGCCCGATGGCCAGTTGTTGCAGGGCAAGCGCCGCTACAACAGCCCCGGACGTCTCTCCGCCGCCAACAGCGATACGCGTGACGCCGGCCGCCACAAGCTCGGCGGCCAAGGCCCCGAAAAAGCTCTCGATCGCACCCGCCACCGCCTCGCGGCCGAACCGCGCCTGCGCGGCCTTTACGGCTTCCGGCTCGGCGCTGGAATAGACGATCGGCGCTTCTTCGGCATGGGCCAGCACGAAATCCCGCGCCGCCGCCACGGTGACCTCCCCCGCCATGACAGCGTCCGGCCGCAGCGCAAAGCCGGGGTGACCTTCGAGGTGCCGCGCGAGCTGCGCCAGCGAAGCCCGCGAGCAGGAACCGGAAAGCGCCACGCCCGGGCTCACGATGCCGCTATAGGCAACGTCGCCCGTGCCAAGCTTGCCCGCCTTGCGGAAATTGTCGGGCAGGCCAACGGCGATGCCGGAGCCGCCCGTGATCAGCCGGGCATCCGCAATCGCGGCGCCGATCGCCTTGAGGTCGTCATCGGTGACGGCATCGACGACGGCGAGCTTTGCGCTCTTGTCGATCTCCGCCAGCGCCGCGCGAATAGCCTCCCCCCCTTGCCGCACGATCGCATAGGGAACGAGCCCCACTTCGCCCTTGGTCTGGCGCCTGAGCCAGCGCCGGATATCCGGATCGGTCATCGGCGTGAGCGGGTGTTTCTCCATGCCGGATTCGTTGAGCAACCGGTCACCGACAAAAAGATGGCCCTGGTAGAGCGTGCGCCCGGTCGCAGGAAAGACGGGACAGACCACGGCGACGCCGGCGCCGAGCGCCGCGCTGAGCGCCTCCGCCACTGGCCCGATGTTGCCCTCCGGCGTCGAATCGAAGGTCGAGCAATATTTGAAGAGGATCTGCCCGGCCCCCTGGCGCCGGAGCCAGGCCAGCGCATCGAGTGACTGGCGGACGGCCTCCGCCGGCGCGATGGACCGTGTCTTGAGGGCCACGACACCGGCCTCGGCTGGCGCGACATTGCCGTCCGGCACGCCGACGAACAGCGTCGTCGCCATGCCGTTGCGGGCCAGCGTATTGGCAAGGTCGCTCGCGCCGGTGAAATCGTCCGCGATTGCGCCGAGCAGCATCATCAACCTCCGATGCGTCCGCCGAGCTCGTCCTCGACATGGGCGCGGATGATATCATCAAAGGTCGCGTCCGCCTTGAAGCCGAGTTCGAGCGCGCGCTTCGCCTCGAAATCCTGCGCCCAGCCATCGACGATGCGGATGATCGTCTCGTCCGGCTCGGTGCGGATCAGCTTCACGGCCTTCTCGCCGGCGATGCGGCGCAAGGATTCGATTTCCTCGGCGACGGTCGCGGACAGCCCCGGCATGCTGAGATTGCGGCGCCAACCAAGGCGGGACAGATCCAGCGCACCGGCATGGATGAGAAAGCCGACCGCCGCACGCGGACTGGCGAACCAATGGCGCACATCCGGCGAGACCGGCAGCACCGCTTCCTGCCCCACCAGCGGCTCACGCAGGATGTTGGAAAAGAAGCCGGACGCCGCCTTGTTCGGCTTGCCGGGACGGATGCAGATGGTCGGCAGGCGGATGCCGATGCCGTCGAAGAAGCCGCGCCGGGAGTAGTCCGACAGCAGCAATTCACCGATGGCCTTCTGCGTGCCGTAGCTCGTTAGCGGTGCGGTGAAGAATTCATCGCCGATCTTGTCCGGGAAGGGGGCGCCGAAGACGGCGATCGATGAGGTAAAGATCACGCGCGGCTTGTATGGCTGGCGCAGGCCTTCCTGGCGGATCGCCTCGAACAGGTAGCGCGTGCCATCGAGATTGATGCGGTAGCCCTTGTCGAAATCCGCCTCGGCCTCGCCGGAGACGATCGCCGCGAGATGATAGATCACGTCGGGGCGGGCTGCGGCGAGTTGTGTGGCCGTTTCCGGCGCGGAGAGATCGACCGTCAGGGTCGAAGACTTGCCCCGAAAGCCCTCCGGCGCGGAAGGCGCGACGACATCGGCCAGCGTCAACTGTGTGATCGCCTTTCCCCCCAACTGGCCCTCGGCGACGAGCTTGTCCGTGAGCTTGCGGCCAACCATGCCGGCGGCACCGATAATCAGAATATGCATGAGACCGTCCTCGCGAATCCGCCTGAGGTGATGGATGACAAAAGGGTTGATCAGTTCAATCGCAAACGCGCAACCGCATAGGGCGCGAGTGTGCAAGTGGAGCTGACAGTGCCCTCCGCCATGAGGGCAAGCGCATCGGCATTTTTCGTCGCGGCGACGAAAGTCCCGGCATCGAGAACAGCCCGCTCCGCAATGGTTCCCTCTACTTGCACAGCCTGATCGGCGCCGGTGAGATTGGCGAGCCACAGCTCGATGCCGTCCGCGCGCTCTACCGCGATCCCCTGCACGGCCGAGGGTTCGGACAGGACGACGCGGCGCATGGTGGCACCACCAAGGCCGGCGAGCCCTTTGAGAACGTGGAAGACGGGAAAGAGCCCGCCATGGTCATCGAACCACGGCTGCGGCCAGGAGTGGCGGCTGTGGAGCACGCCGAAGGCGCCGGTGGTCCCGCCCAATGTGATCGCGGAGGCACCACCGGCCGCGAAACGGGCGAAGAAGCCGAGCGTCCAGGCCGCGCCGAGCAGGCCGCGCTGGCGGGGATCGTTGAAATTCATGGCCTGACGGATATTGCCGGGGTTGGCCATCAGTGCCTCGCCATAGGGGTTCATGCGCATGCCGATGGCGCTCGGCCCCACGGCCCAGGGCTTGCCCGCGGCGATGGCCTCCGCCGACAACGCCATCGCTGGCAGGGACTCAAGCCCCTCGGTGATAGAGTGGTCATCACCGGCATGAAGCATCGCCGTCGTGGTGAAGCTCACGAGATCCAACAGGTCGCTCGGCGGGCGCTTGCGGTTCAACTCGGTGAAATAGCTGAACATGCCGCCGCCGAGCCGGGCGCCGGGAAAGGCCTTGCGGGCCACGGCGAAGAAGTCACGCGGCGGCGGCGCGGGTGGCCAGGGGCTGCCGGGCAAGGTGCATTTGAGATCGGGCGCGGGCGAGACGAGCACCACCGGGAAAGGCGAGCCGAGTGTCGCCACCTCGCGGCCGAGCGCGGCGATCTCCTCGGCGTAACCATCGACATCGGCGATAACAGCCTCAAGCCAGGGCTCGGCGCCGATGGCCTGGGCCGCCGCCGCCAGTCCTCGTAATGTCTCGCGATCGTGGCCACGCCGGGGATCGTGGAAGCCGACGAGATGCCGGGCGCCGATGCGCGCCAAGGTCCCGGCCTCTTCCCGCGTCGCCTCGATCTCGTCGGGATCGAGCCCCAGCCCGAGAGGCGGGACGACGCCCACAGCCTCGCCGATATGGGCCGTGATGCCCGCATCGGCCGCTGCCGCCTGCGCCGGCTGCCCGGAGACTCGCAAGTGGACCGCCTGTTCGAGCACCTCGCCCTCCGCGAGCGTATAGGGCCAGGGCAGCGCCAGCGGACGCACATAGGTCTTGTAGGAGGCGTCCGTCCAATTGCGCTGGTCCTCCATTTCATAGACATCGCCCTCCATGCGGCAGCTCACGCGCAGACCGGGCGCTGCCTCATGGATGAGTGCGCGCAGGTTCATCATGGGCTGGACCGGGTCGATGATCTCGGGAAAACTTCGCTCCTCAACCACGCCGTCAGCGTGCTCGATGGTGACCGGCAGGCCGGAAGCAGCGCTCGGGTGCAGTACCACGAAGCCCGTGCGATTGGTGAGGAAAGCGGTATCGGCCGTCCCCGTTGCCGCAAAGGCGAGCGTACCGTCCTCGCCGAGCGTGATCTCGGCGGCATAGCTGAAGCTCTGGCGCTCATCCCGTGTCACCGCTTTATAGGTGACGGTCAGCCCCGCGTCCGTGCCGTTGATGGCGAGATCGGTGATGACAGGGTTGTAGGTGCCCCAGTTGTGGTCCCGCACGATAAAGGAGATGGCGCGGATGATCTCGACACCGCCGAAGCGGATATGGCGGAGGTTGCCGGCATCGAGTTCCGCCGAGAGCTTGCCTGCCTTGAGGATGCGTTGCGGGGGCACCGGCTCGTCTGTGCCGAAAAGAATGACGGCGGGCGAAGGTGCGGATGTCATAGGCTTGTCCCTCCTACCGGCTGGCGCGGCTGCTGACGAGACGCTCCACGAGCAGCGCCACGATGATGATGGTGCCGATGGCCGAGCCCTGCCAGAAGGGCGACACGCCCATGAGGTTGAGGCCGTTGCGGATCATCACCATGATGAACACGCCGATGAGCGTGCCGATCATCGAGCCACGTCCGCCATAGAGACTGGCGCCGCCGATGACGACGGCGGCGATGGCATCGAGCTCCATGGAATTGCCCATCAGCGGGTCGGCGGACAGGAGTTGGCTGATCGAGAAGGTCACGGCCACCGCCGAGAGCGCACCCGACAGCACATAGGGCAGCACGGAATAGAACAGCGTGTTGAGGCCAGCGGCGCGCGCCGCCTCCTTGTTCGAACCCACCGCGTAGATGGTGCGGCCGCCCTTGGTATAAGTGAGATAGGCCCAGGCGACGAGATAGAGAACGATCAGGAACAAGACGTTCGAGGGGATGCCGAGAATATTCGTGTAGACGATATTCTGCATCGCGTCGGGTATACCGGAAATGGCCGTCTGTCCGGACAGAATATAGGCGAGGCTGCGCCCGATGGCCATGACGCCCAGCGTCACCACGAAGGCGGCGAGGCCGAAGACATTGATGAGCAGGCCCGAGACCAGCCCGATGCCGCCCCCGGCAAGAACCGCCACCGCGATCGCCGGCACGATCGGCATCTGCTGCAATGACAGGCCGAGGATGATGCCGGTGAGGCCAGCTACAGACCCAACCGAGAGATCGATGCCACCGGTCAAGATCACGAAGGTCATGCCGACCGCAACGATGCCGATCACCACCGACTGATCGAGCATGTTGAAGATGTTCGATTGCGTGAGGAAATAAGGCGACAGCAGCGACAGGCAGAGGCCGATGATGAGCGCCAGTGCCAGCATGCGCACTTCGAGCCGCTGCGCCAGCGTCTTGAGGCGGAAACCGCGCGCAGGCCCGGAAGCGGTGATGGATGCCATGGAAGAGGGCTCCTTGATGGTCACAGCGTGGCCGCCATGGTGTCGATGCGGGCCTTGATCGCCTCGGGCGACGGCAGCGCCGTGCCGGGCGACAGCGTGAGGCCGACCCAACCGAGATCATGGCCACGAGGGCTGTGCATGGGAACGAGCAGAGTGGTTCGGCTCTTGTCCGCCTCCGGCACGAAGATCAGTTCGCGCTGGCTCAGTGCCCGGGGGATCAGCGTATCAGCGAGCCCGCGCGCCTCGCCGGCCCTGAAGCCGGGATCGAGCGCGGCATCGGTGACCACCGTGTTCAGGCAGATGAGGTTGTCTTTCTCGATGAGCGCCCAGAAGCCCGCCCCACCGTGCTCGTGGGCGAGCTGGTTGAGAAGGGCCGTATTGCGCGCCATCGAGGTGCGCGGCGCGGCGAGCAGCGTCAGCTTCGCCTCGTCGAGCATGGCGCTCGGCAGGTCCGCGATGCTGCGGCCGTCGCTCATCACGACGATACGGTCGCTGATTCCGAGCAGTTCCTCGAAGTCCGACGACACCACCACCACCGCGACGCCTTCGGCGACGATGTCCCGCAGCATCGCATAGATGCTGGCGCGCGTGCCGATATCGACACCCTTGGTCGGCTCGTCGAGGATCAACACCTTCGGCTCAAGCAGGAGCCAGCGCGCCATGATGATCTTCTGCTGCATCCCGCCGGAGAAATTCAGCATGGAGGCGTCCATCAGCCGGTCTTCCGGCAGGCCCAGGCGCTGCAGCAGTTCCCTGACCTTGCGCTCCCGCGCCTGATAGCCGCAGAAGAAACCGCGATGCGCGCCGAGATGAGCGAGCAGGAGGTTTTCCTTCACGCTGAGATCGGGCACGATGTTCTGCGTCCGCCTGTCCTCGGCCACGAAGCCGAGCCCAGCCCGAATGGCCCCTTGCGGATTGTCGCCCTTCAATGGCCTGCCCGCCAGCCGCACCTCGCCGCCCTCGCGCGGCCGCAGGCCGAAGATCGCCTCGACGGCCTCCGAACGTCCGGCCCCCACAAGCCCGCCGAGGCCGAGGATCTCTCCTGCCCTCACCGCGAAGGACACGTCCTTCACCACGGGCGCGGCGGCGAGATGGCTGACCTCGAGCATGACCGGACCGCCCTCCCCCTCGCCCAGGGCATGCGGCTCGGTGTAGATGGCGCCGAGCTCGGCCCCGACCATGGCGCGGATGAGTTCCGCCTGGCTCAAGTCGGCCGTCGGGCGGGCATTCATCACCGTCCGCCCCTCGCGCATGACGCTGACGCGGTCGGTGATGGAGAACACCTCCTCCAGCCGATGCGAGACGAAGACAAGGCCATGGCCGGTGTCGCGCAGGCGGGACATCACGTCGAACAGCCGGTCCACCTCGCCCGGGCTGAGAGAGGCGGTCGGCTCGTCGAAGATGATGAGCTTGGCGCCGACACCGAGCGCCTTGGCGATCTCGACGAGTTGCTTCTGCGCCGAGGACAGCCGCCTGACCTCCCAATCGAAGGGCAGGCTGTCACCCTGTCCGAGGCTGTCGAGAATGCGCCTGCCGCGCTCCTTCAGCGCACCGTAGTCAAGCCGGCCGGGACGCCCGAGTTCCGGCAGGAAGATGTTCTCGAGCACCGTGAGATCAGGAACGAGGCTCGTCTCCTGCATCACGATGGCAATGCCGACGCGCAGCGCGTCACGCGTATTGCGGAGCTGGATGTCATGCCCGCGATACTGGATGGAGCCGGAATCGGCGATGTAGTGGCCGGAGATGACCTTGGAGAGCGTCGACTTTCCCGCGCCGTTCGCCCCCAGCAGCCCGTGAATCTCGCCCTCGCGCAGCTCGAAATCCGCGCCCGCCAGGGCACGTGTCTTGTCGAAGGTCTTCGTGATCTTGCTGGCCGCCAGCAATACCGGCAGCGGATCAGCGGATGGCGCTGGTTTCATCCTGATTCCCGCCGTTTACGATGAAGAGTTTTCGCATGGCGCGGGCTTGAACAGCGCCGCACCATGCGTTCCATTGCGAAGTCCTCGACAACAATACGCCTCACGACGGAGACATCAGACCTCGTCGGCGAAGACCGTCCTGCGCACTGTGGGCAATTCTTTTTCTATATTTTCACTGGTGATCACCAGGATCGGCACAGTGATTTCCTTCTCAGGCGTCTTGCCGTCGAGGGTCGCGAGCAAGGCTTCGCCGGAGCGCACCCCCATCAGATAGGGCTGCTGCATGCCGGACACGACGATTTGCCCGGATTTCAGCAGGTCGACGAATTCGGGAATGCCGTCGAAGGCCGCCACAAGCACCTGGCCGTCGCGGCGGGCTGCCTTGATGGCGCGGAGCGCGCCGAGAGCAGGCTGGTCCGTCTGGATGAACAGACCGCGCATGCCGGGGTTGGCCGTGAGCATGTCCTGCGTGAATTTGAAGGTTTCATCAGCCGTATAGGACTGCATCTGCTGCAGGCCCGCCTCCTTGCCGGTGAAACCGCCTTCCTTCAGGCCATCCAGGAAGCCCTTGGTGCGCGCCTGGCCGTTCTTGCGCGCCTGGGAAATGGCGATGATGCCGACAGAGCCGTCCTGCCAGCCCTTTTTCTTCAAAGCCGCCGCCAGCGCCAAACCGACGCCGTGAGCACCCTTGTAGTTATCGGAGATGATGAAGGAAGAATAATCGCCGCTGTTCGTCCCGATATCACCGATGACGACCGGAATACTGGCTTTCTTCGCGAGTTCGAGCACGCTTGGCGCTGTCGATGAATCCGTCGGAGAGATCACGATGCCCGCCACGCCGCGCGCGATAACATCCTGCGCGTTCTGGAGCTGGGTCTGCGCGCTGTTCCGGGAATCGAGAGCCTGATAGCCGAAGCCCTTCTGCTTCGCCGCCGCCTCGACACCCTTCGACAGGTAGCGCCAGAAAGGAAGATCCAGACCCGGCGTGAGATAGGCAATGTCCTTGCCAGCCGCCATCGCCGCGCGCAATCCGCCGAGACCGGCGCTCGCCGCGAGCGTGCCGCCCAACGCGAGCTTCAACACTGTCCTGCGTTCCATAGCATTATCCTCCGTATGTTATATTCGTTTTATTTGCGTAGTCAGGACAATAAGATGTCAATTCAGAGCAATTATTACTTCTTTTCGATACCCATTACTGTCTGCGTTGTTTGATAAATTCTGTCCGTGTGGTCTGCAAAGGCCGCGACCGCAGCGTCAGGATCATGGGCGCGCAACGCCGCGACAATCGCGGCATGGTCCGCATAACTCGTCGCAATGGCCTCCGGGCGGGCCACCGCGATACGACGATATTCCATCATGTAGCTGTAGAGATCCGCCGCGAAATCCGCGAGCAGGGCATTGCCCGATGCCCGATAGATCGTGACGTGGAATTCCCTGTCGCAGATCAGGAAGCCAACGGGATCATCGAACGCCTCCTTCTGCACCGCGAGCAGCCCCTCCAGCGTCGCCAGCGTCTCGTCGTCGACGCGCCGCGCGGCGCCGGCCACCACCTCGCGCTCGACGAGAAGGCGGGCCGCATGAACGGAATCAATATCATAGGCATTGATGGCCCGCGCCGGACCCACACCGATGGTCACGGGCCCCACGTCGACGCGCACGACCCGCGTGCGAGCGCCGTGGGAAATCTCGAGGATGCCGCGCGCGGCCAGGATCTGGATGGCGCCACGCATCGTCTCGCGGCTCACGTTGAGCGAGGATGCGAGCTCCCGCTCGCTCGGCAGCGCATCTCCCACCTGGACGATGCCGGATGCGATCAGTCCGGCGATCCTGTCGGCGATCACGTCCTTCAGCGAGCGCTTCACGATCGCATCGCGAAACGACGGCACCTCCGCCAGGACAATGGCTTCCGAACTCTTCGCCGAGACCGCCATGAACGCCCCCTTATGGCCTCCCTCATGCCTCTCGCTGATCTACTGGTCCAACCAGAAGACCAGATGAGAAAGCCGCGTTTTCGCCCCGCTGTCAAGCACAACAAAAAAGGCGAAGCGACGAGGCGCTCCGCTTTTCATGCGTCAGGAACTGGCGTTGGAAGGATTAGCCGGCAGCCGATGCGAAAGCCTTGCCGAACGCCGCCACAGCCTCGTCGATCTGCGCATCCGTGGTCACGAGCGGCGCAAGGAAGCGGATGACGTTGCGGTGGACGCCGCATTTGATGATCAGAAGCCCCTCCTCGCGCGCCTTGTCGATGACGACCTGGGCGAAGTCCGCGTCGTGACGCTTGCTGGCCGCGTCGGCCACGATCTCGACAGCGAGCATGCTGCCACGCCCGCGCACTTCGCCGATGCGGTCGCTGTATCGGCGCTGCAGGGCCTCCAAACCGGCCCGCAGGCGGGCACCACCAGCCGCGCCGCGCTCCAGAAGGCCCTCTTTCTCGAAAGCGTCGAGAACACCAAGCGCCGCCGCGCAGGCCAGCGCGTTGCCGCCATAGGTGCCGCCAAGGCCACCGGGGGTCGGCGCGTCCATGATCTCGGCCCGGCCGACGACGCCGGACAGGGGCAGACCACCGGCGAGGCTCTTCGCCACCGTCACGAGATCGGGCTTGATGCCCGAACGCTGGAAGCCGAACAGGTCACCCGTGCGGCCAAAGCCGGTCTGAATCTCATCGCAGATGAGCACGATGCCATGGCGCTTTGTGATCTCGCGCAGCGCGACGAGGAAGTTGTCCGGCGCCGGCAGGAAGCCGCCATCGCCCTGCACGGGCTCGATGATGATCGCGGCCACGCGGTCGGGCGCTATCTCGGTCGCGAAGACCTCCTCCAGGGAGGCGAGCGCCTTGTCCGTGGTGATGCCGCGATACAGATCCGGATAGGCCGCGTGATAGATGTCAGTCGGGAAGGGACCGAAGTTCTGCTTGTAGGGCTGGCTGAAGCCGGTCAGCGTCACGCCCAGCAAAGTGCGGCCGTGGAACCCACCGCGGAAGGCGATGACGCCCGGACGGTTGGTGTAGCCACGTGCAATCTTGATGGCATTCTCGACCGCTTCCGCTCCGGTCGTGAGGAAGATGCTCTTGTAATGATCATCGCCCCCGATGAGTTTGTTCAGGCGGGCTGCGAGATCGATGTAGGGCTCATAGGCGGCGACCTGAAAGGCCGCGTGCGAAACCTTCTGCAGTTGGCGTGAGACCGCCTCGACAACGCGCGGGTGGTTGTGGCCGACGTTGAGCACGCCGATGCCGCCGACGAAATCGAGGTAGCGCTTGCCGTCCACATCCCACACCTCGGCGCCGAGTGCGCGCTCGATGACCACGGGATGCGCGGTTGCGACACCGCGCGGCACATGCCGCGCGCGCTCCGCCAGCAGAAGCTCGGTCTTACGCGCAGAGGCGTTCATGGCAGTCTCCAGATACTCAGGGGATTGGGGTCAGAACACGGTCTCGCCGCGCGCGACATCGGAGCGCGGCGTCAGGAGGATGACGTGGCCGAGGGCGTTGCGGGCGCCGAGGATCAGGATTTCGGATTGGAAGCCGGCTATGTTACGCGGCGCGAAGTTGACGACGCAGGCAACGTCCGTCCCCGTGAGCTGGTCGGGCGTGTAGCTCGTGATCTGCGCGCTTGACCAGCGAATACCGAGCTCACCAAGGTCAACCGCAACCTTATACGACGGGTTTCTGGCGCGCGGAAACGGCTCCACATGCACGATACGGCCAATGCGAATGTCGAGTTTCGCGAAATCGTCGTAGACGGCTTCAGGCTTTACGGGGGCGGACAACTTTTTTCTCCGTCTGCTGGCGCTTACTGCCAGATAGGGCAACGGCCATCTGCCCAGGGCAGGCTCTAAGCTCTTCGAATTCATCGGGTTATCTGCGCTTGGGGCGTTTCGTCCCAAAGCAGCGTGACCTGTCCGCATTCAAGCGCTCCGCAAGCGACAAGCGATGCTGTTCCGCGTGCCCGGCGCGGCAGGCTGCTCTGTTCTAGGGCGATTTACGGCAGCAAATCCTTGAGCCGAAAGGCACGCTGCAAGACTACAGCTCCGTACCCTTTCGCAAAGGCATCCCATGTCTCTCAAGCAGCGCCTCCGCGATCCCTCTCTCCTCGCCGAGAAAGCCTTCATCGGCGGCGAATGGGAGGACGCCCGCAATGGGGAAGCACTTCCCGTCCTCAATCCGGCCACCGGCGAAACCATCGCCCATGTGCCGGCTCTCGGCGCGGACGAAACACGCGCCGCAATCGCAGCCGCCAACGAGGCCTGGCCGCGCTGGCGCGCCCTGCCCTCCGCCGAGCGTGGCCGCCTCCTCGAGGTCTGGCATCGCCTCATGCTGGAGAATGCCGAGGATCTCGCGGTCATCATGACCGCCGAACAGGGCAAGCCGCTCGCGGAAGCCCGCGGCGAAGTCACCTATGGAGCCGGCTTCGTGAAATGGTTCGCCGAGGAAGCCCGCCGCATCTATGGCGACACCATCCCGGCCCCCTCGACAGACCGGCGCATCATCACGCTGCGCGAGCCTGTCGGCGTCTCCGCCGCCATCACGCCGTGGAACTTCCCCAATGCCATGATTACCCGCAAATGCGCGCCAGCCTTGGCGGCGGGCTGCCCGGTGATCGTGAAACCCTCGGATTTCACGCCCCTTTCGGCGCTGGCCCTCGCCGTTCTGGCAGAGCGGGCGGGCCTCCCAAAGGGCATCTTCAGCGTGCTGACCGGCATGCCGGACGGTATCGGCGGGGAACTCACGAGCAACGAGACCGTGCGGAAGCTGTCCTTCACAGGCTCCACCCGTGTCGGCCGCCTTCTCATGCGCCAGAGCGCCGACAGCGTGAAGCGCCTGAGCTTCGAGCTCGGCGGCAACGCGCCCTTCATCGTCTTCGACGACGCCGATCTCGATCTCGCCATCGCGGGGGTCATGGCGAGCAAGTTCCGCAATGCCGGCCAGACCTGCGTCTGCGCGAACCGCATCCTCGTGCAGGATGGCATCTATGATCGCTTCGCGCGGCGGCTCGCCGCGGAAGTAGCGAAGCTCAAGGTGGGCAATGGCTTCGATGACGGCGTCACCATCGGGCCGCTGATCAACCAGGCGGCGGTCGACAAGGTGGCGCACCATGTCGACGATGCCCGCGCCAAAGGGGCCAGCATTCTCATCGGCGACGCGGCGCGGCCCGGCACGCTCTTCGCGACGCCGACCGTGCTCACCGGCGCGACCACCGAGATGGTGCTTGCCAGTGAGGAAACCTTCGGGCCGCTCGCTCCACTCTTCCGCTTTGGCGAAGAGAGCGAGGCCATCGCCATTGCCAACGCGACGCCCTTCGGCCTCGCGTCCTACTTCTTCACGCAGGACATCCGCCGCTCATGGCGCGTGACTGAGCGGCTGGAATTCGGCATGGTCGGCCTCAATACGGGCTCGGTCTCGCTGGAAGTCGCGCCCTTCGGCGGCATCAAGCAGTCAGGCCTTGGCCGCGAGGGCTCCAAATATGGCCTCGACGAGTATCTGGAGACTAAAACGCTGCATGTCGGCGGCCTCGATCCGGCCGCCTGAGCCTCCATCATGCAAAAGGCCGGACACTATCCGGCCTCTTTTACTTCGTTTCGCTGAGCAGCGTCTGTATGGGTAGCTCGGTCTTGACCAGCGGCGTCTTGAGAACGATGTAGCTGAAGTATTTCTCGATGCCGATGTTGCGGTCAACAAGCGCTTCGATGACTTCCTGATAGTGCGCGATACTGCGCACCATGAAGCGCAGCAGATAATCATAGCCGCCGCTGAGCAAATGGCATTCCAGCAGCTCTTCGATGCTGCGGATGCTCGCCTCGAACTTCACGAAATCCTCGCGGCGATGATCAGCGAGCGTCACTTCCGTGAAGACGGTCACGCATTCGGCGAGCTTGCGCATGTTGATATGCGCGCTGTAGCCGGTGATGTAGCCGGCCGCCTCCAGCCGCTTGACGCGCTGGAGGCAGGGAGACGGCGACAACCCGACGAGTTCCGAGAGGCTGACGTTGGTGAGTTGCCCATCCCTTTGCAGGTGAGTCAGGATCTTGATGTCGATCCGATCCAGCTTGGGCAACCCCGCCATCGCACCACCCTGTTATTAGCCCCGCTGTCAGGCGCGCAGCTGATCCTGATGCGCGGCCGCCAGTTCACCCATGCTCGTAAAGCGGAAATCGTATTTGGGCAAATCACCGGGGTTCATGGTGGCGCCGAAGCCTTCATCCTGGTGACGGCGATGGATCCAGCAAGAGGCGAGCCCCATGGCATTCGCCGGCTTGTGATCATGGAACAGGCTTTCTGCGGTATGCAGGATATCGCCCTTGCCAAGCCCCATATTGCCGAGCGTCTCGATCATATACTCGAAATTCTTCAGGCTCGGTTTGTAGGATCCGATGTCTTCCGCCGTGATGATCGCATCGAAATCAACCTGCAGCTTCTTGTTACTATAGGTGAAGGTCTCGTTATCGACGTTCGACAGAATAACGAGCTTGTAGAATTTCTTGAGATACTGGAGCGCGCCGGGTGAATCCTGGAAGGCCGGCCAGTTACGAACGGACAGGCCATAGGCCACGCAATCCTCATGGCTCACGGTCACGCCCCATTCCTCGGCCAGGCGCTTGTAGACGATCGCTAGCAAGTCGCGATAGCGCATCGCGGGGGTGTGAAGCTGCTGCGTCGATTCATGCCGGGCGTGAGCCTGGAGGATCTCGTTGCGCGTCAGCGGGCGCTGAACCTTGCTCGTCAGAGGCTTCAACCCCTCGACCATGCCGCTTTCCCAGTCGATCAGCGTGCCGTAGCAGTCGAAGGTCAGAACCTTGAAGTCGGTCAGGCGCATGGTGAACTCCTTGAACGTCGTTGATTGAGCGCAAAAGACGGCGCGAGGCAGCCCTCGCAGGATCGTTTTTGTCTAAACCAAGCCGGCGCCATCGTCTGCTGTTTCAACCTGCCGCTTCCAAAGCGGATGCCTCGCGGCGGGCAACAGACAGCAGAAAGCTGCGACCGCCTATCCGGCCTGGCCGAGATAGAGTTCTGCCGCGCGCGGATCCGCCAGAAGCGCGTCAGCCGCCCCCTCCAGGGCCACCTTGCCGCCATCGAGGATGCAGCCCCGATCGGATATGGCGAGCGACTGGCGGGCGCGCTGCTCGACGATGAGCGTGGACACCCCGAGCGCGGGCAAGCGGGCGATGAGGGCGAAGGCTTCCGCCACCTTGGCGGGCGCCAGTGCCGCCGTCGGCTCGTCGAGCACCATCAACGTGGGACGTGACATCAGGGCGCGCGCGAAGGCGAGCTGTTGACGTTCGCCCCCGGAGAGGCTGCCCGCACGGGCGCGCCGGCGCTCCCCGAGCAGGGGGAACAGCGTGAACATCTCCTCGATGCGCTGCCTGCGATCCGGAACGCCGGCGACAACCTGCAGGTTCTCCGTGATCGAAAGGGCCGCGAACACATTGGAGACCTGCGGCACGTAACCGATGCCATGGGCCATGCGCCGATAGGCGGGAACGGCGAGGATATCCTGCCCGTCGACGTGGATGTCGCCATTGACGCGCGGCAGCAGTCCGACAATCGCCTTGGCCAGCGTGGACTTACCCGCGCCATTCGTGCCGGCGACGGTGAGGATTTCCTTCTCGCGCAGCACGAGATCTATGCCGTTGAGGATATCAACCTCGCCATAGCCGCCACACAGGTTGCGGATTTCGAGAACTGCCTTTGGGTCGCTCACGCCGCGCCTCCGAGATAGGCTTCACGGACCTTGGCATCCTCCAGCACCTCGCCCGGCGTGCCGGAGGCCAGGATCCGGCCGCGATCCATGACGTGGAGGGTGGGCACGAGCCGCGTGAGGGCCTGCAGGTCATGCTCGATGATGAGAAAGCCGATGCCCCGTGCGTTGAGTTCGCGGATACGCTCGACCAGTTCCTCGATTAACACCGGATTGACACCGGCAAAGGGTTCGTCGAGCAGGATCAGCGATGGCTCCACCATCAACACGCGTCCGAGCTCGAGCAATTTCTTCTGCCCGCCGGACAGCCGCCCGGAAGGCAGATCGGCGACATGTCCGAGTCGCAGGAAGGCGATGACCTCGTCAGCCTTCGCCGTGATGACGGCTTCCTCGCGCGCCACCTCGCCCGGCCGCAGAAACAGGCCGACGAGCCCCTCGCCCGTCTGCCCGGGCGCGGCTGCCTTGAGATTGTCGCGAACGGTGAGATGGCTGAACTCGCGCGGCACCTGGAAGGTGCGCAGGAGGCCCTTGCGGGCACGGGCGGCCGGCGATTGCCGGTCCAGATCGACGCCCTTGAAACGCACTTCGCCGGTGTCGGCCTCGATGAAGCCGGACACGACCGAAAAGAGGGTGGATTTGCCGGCGCCGTTCGGGCCGATAAGCCCGACCAATTGCCCCTCGCCCACCGAGAGAGTGACGCCATCGAGGGCCTGGAAGCCGCCGAAGGCCTTGCGGATATCCGTGATTTGCAAGCTCATCGCCGGGTAAAATCTCCCATGAGACCTTGCGGGCGGTAAATGGTGAAGAGGATCAGCAGGAGGCCGATGACACCAAGGCGTACCGAGGCCATCTCCACGTCCGAGATGAAGGGCATGACATCGCGAATGAAGCGAGAGCCCTCGAGCAGGACCATCAGCAGCACCGTGCCCACAACGGCGCCCGAAACACGCCCGACCCCTCCGATGATGATCGCCATCCAGACATAGAAGGTGACGAGGGGAATGAACTGATCCGGCACGATATAGGTGATGTAGTGGGCGTAGAAGGCGCCCGCGAGACCGGCGAGGCCCGATCCCAGGATGAGCACCTGCACCTTGAAGCGCGCCGGATCCTTGCCGAGCGCCTTCACCGCATCCTCATTGTCGCGGATTGCCTCGATGATGCGGCCGAAGGGGCTCTTCACGATACGACCCATGCCTAAAACCGCGATGATCGTGACAACCAGCAGCACCGCCAGCACCGCGAAGGAGGCGAGCGAGCCGACCGAGATGCTCGCGAACATGCGCGGGATGGCCGGAATGCCCTGCACACCGTTGGTCAGCCACTTCTCGCTGGTAATGACGAGACGCACGGTCTCGGAAAAGCCCAGCGTCACGATGGCGAAATAGTCATCGCGGAGCCTCAGCGCGATCAGGCCGATCGGCCATGCGGCGAGGCCCGCGACGATGGTTCCCGCGGCAAAGCTCAGGACGAGCGGCACGCCGCTCATCGCCAGGATGGCCGAGGTATAGGCTCCTATGGCGAAAAAGCCGACATGGCCGAAATTGATCAGTCCCGTGAAGCCATATTGCAGCGTCAGACCCAGCGCGAGCAGCACATAGATGAGGGCAACGATGGCGATTGCGACGAGATAGGCCTCCATCAGCGCACTCCCTCAAGCCGGCCAAAAAGACCACGCGGACGCACTAGAAGCACCAGAAGCAGGACCACGAAGGAGATCGACAGCTTATAGGTGAAACCGACGAAAGGTGTCGAAAGCTCCTGCACCACGCCCAGCAGCAGGCCGGCGATGACAGCTCCCGCCGGGCTGCCGATGCCGCCGAGGATGGCGGCCGCGAAGGCCGGCAGCAGCATCTCCCAGCCGAGTTCCGGCGAGACCACCGTCTTCATCCCGAGCATCATGCCGGCGACGCCGGTCACGGCGCCGACCAGCATCCACAGGGCGATCATGACGCGCTCCGGCCGGATGCCGGAGACAAGCGCCAGTTCCCGGTTGTCGGCGACCGCGCGCATGCGCCGGCCGATCGGCGTCGCGTAGAGCACGAGGAACACCCCAACCAGCGCCACCGCCGCCACCGCGGCGAGTTGCAGGTCGAAGGGATTGATGATGAGCCCGTTGAAACGGATCGGTCGAACCAGCGGCACCGTGAAGAGCTGCTGGTTATGGCCGAAGATGATGCCAAGCGCGGCGCGCAGCAGGAAGCCGACGCCGATCGACGTGACCAGCAGCGCCACCACCGAGCGCCCGGCGAGTTTCCGGAACACCAGCGCATAGACCGTGAGCGACAAGAGGGCCGTGGCTCCGACCGCGGCCCCACCGGCCACGACGAGTGAGCCCGTCGCCTTTTGGCCGATGAGAGCGGCATAGGCGCCGAAGGTCATGGTGTCGCCGGTTGCCGCATTGGCAAACCGCGCCACGCCGAAGACGAGCGTCACCGCAAGCGCGGCAAGCCCGACGATCAGCCCCTGGACGAGCCCGTTAACGATAAGCTGAGCGTAGAACAACGCTATGTGCCTCGCGTAGACTAAGGACATATCCGGCGCCGAACCTTCGCCGCCGGATATGACGTGATCAGATCTTGACGATGTAGCGGCGTTCCAGCTTGCCACCCGTGATGAAATACGCGCCGAAGTCCGGCGTGACGTCGCCATACTGGTCGAAATCGAGGACCGACGAGGCGCCGTCGTAATTGATCTTGCCGTTCTTCAAGGCCGCCTTGCCCTCGGCGAAAGACGAGACCACGGTTCCGGGCGGGTTGCCGACTTCGCGCAGCTTGGGCACGACCGCGGACATGTCGGAGGAGCCGGCCGCCTCGATGGCGAGCGCCAGTACATTGACCATGTCCCAGGTCATCGCAGCATAGACGTTCGCGCTTCCCGGCTGGTTCATCGCCTTCTGGTAGGCGGCGTCAAACTGGGCATAGGCCGGGGAACCCTCGTTGGAGACCGAGTCGACGGAGATGATGTCTTCGGTCACCTCGGGGCCAAGGGCCTTGATGAGGTCCGGGTTGGCGGCCCATCCCGGTATGATCCACCGGACCGGCTGGCCGCTCTGGAACCACTCACGCAGCAAAATGGTCGTATCCGCGAGATAGGAGCCGGTGACGATGACGTCGGGCTGCGCCGCGAGCACCTTCATGAGTTCCGAACGGTAGGAAGCCTGGTTCGGTTCGTAGACGACACTCTCCACGACCTTGCCGCCCTTGGCTTCCCACGCCTGGCGGAACCCCTCGGTGTTGCCGATGCCCGACGCGTTGTTGAAGGCCATCGTCGCGGGCCGCTTGAAGCCTTCCTTGACGCAGATCTCGGCAAACGCGCGGCCGAAGCGACCGTTGGTCGCCTGGAAGCGGAACCCGAGACCCTTGGCGTTGGCCGGCGGCGTCGACAGGGCCGGCGCGCCCGAGCAGTGGAAGAGCGGGATGCCGGCATCATTGCAGAGGGGGATGACCGCCAGAGAGACGCCCGACGACCAGGTGCCCAGGATGGCCTGCACCTTGTTGGCCTCGATGAGCTTCTTCGCGGCCAGAACGCCCGCCTGCGGATTGGTCTGGGTATCCTCGGCAGTGATCTCGATGGGACGCCCCGCGGCACCGCCGGCAGCGTTGACGGCTTCGGCGGCAGCCAGGATCATCTTCTGCATGCCCGAGCCGTACGGGCTGCCCGAGCCAGTCACCGGATTGAGCGCGCCGATGCGAATCGGACCGGAACCCGCGCCTTGCGCCCGCAGAACGGATGGAGCGGCCATGAGGGCTCCAGTGCCGGCGACAGCTGTGAGTAATGTACGACGATTGATCATTTTCCCCTCCATTTGGGCCGGCTCAAACGCCGAGTTCGTTCTTCACAAAATGTCCGGCCTTCATGATGGCCGGCATATGCTTGCCCTGGCCGGTCAGAAGCGCCATGTCCTTCAGCGGGTTGCCGTCGACCACGATCAGGTCGGCATGCGCTCCGGCGGCCACGACACCGAGCTTGCCCTCCTGCCGCACGACCTTGGCTGCGTTGATGGTGGCCGAGCGGATGACCTCGATCGCCGGCAGCACATCCCGGCGCAGCAGGAATTCGTCCGATTGGTGGCGGTGCATCTCGCCCAGCAGATCCGAGCCGTAGGCCATCATGACATCGGCGTTGTGCAGGATCTCAAGCGCCGCCAGACCCTGCGCGCGCACGTCCTCGATCTTGGCGACGGACTCGGGCGGCAGGCCATAGGATGCGCCTTCCTTGGCAAGGTAGTCGAAAGTAACGTTCGTGGGCACGACATAGGCGCCGCGCTCCTTCACCAGCCGCGCCGTCTCGGCGGTGATGAGGTTGCCATGCTCAACCGATTCCACGCCGAGTTCGACGGCGCGGCGGATGCCTTCGTCGGTATAGAGATGCGCGGCCACATAGGTCTGGGCATGATGGGCCTCTTCGACCGCCGCGCGCAGCTCGTCATCCGAGAAGCCGAGGAAGGCGATCGGATCGGTCGGCGACGACACGCCGCCATTCGCCATGATCTTGATGAACTGGGCGCCGCCCTTGATCTCCTCGCGCGCGGCACGGCGCAGCGCATCGACGCCATCAACGACGCGGCCGAGCGTGCCCGCCCGGTCGGCGTAATAGTCCACATTGCGTGCATGATAGCGGCCGCGATAGTCGGTGTGGCCGCCGGTCTGCGACAGCGCCTTGCCGCAGATCACGAGACGCGGCGCCTCGATCAGCCCTTCGTCGATCGCCTGCACGAGGCCGTATTCCGCGCCGCCGAGGTCGCGCACGGTGGTGAAGCCGCGCATCAGCATGTCGCGCATGATCTTGGCCGAACGCAGCGCGACCAGCGTGTTCGGGAGCTCGGCATTGAGGCCGAGGTTGGTCGTGGTGGCGATGACATGCACGTGGCAGTCGATGAGCCCCGGCATCAGCGTCTTGCCGGCGAGGTCGACGACCACGGCCGACGACGATTGGATCGGCTTGTCCGACACTTCACGAATCTCGCCGTTCTCGACCAGCACATGATGCCCGGCGAGGGCCTCGTCAGAACGCCCATCGAGAATATCAGCGTTCTGGAACAGGATCGTGCTCATAACAAACTCCGAACGTCGTTAAGGATGCGGCGTCAGACGCGCGCCTTGGTCAATGCGGGAATGAGGAAGGCGGTGAAGGAGCGAACCAGCGCGACCTGATCTTCGCTGGTATAGGCGCCCTCACGGTCGAGGACATTGAGCGTCCCGAGAATCTCGCCGCCTTGCTGGACGGAAACGTTGATGACCGAGCCGAGGCCAAGGCTCTCGATCAGTTCGTGATCCGGGAAAGCCCAGCGGATAGCGGCGACATCGGGCCCGAGGAAAGTCTGCTTGCGCTTCAAGACGAGGTCGCCCCACGGGGTTGGTCCCATGCGCTTGCGGCCCTGGACTGGATAGGCGACCGGCTGCGAGGAATAGACGCGTTCAACCTCCTCGCCATTCTCGCACCGGACGAGAATGGTGAAGAGCTGGTGGCCGAGAAGATCCGCCACGGCCTTGTCGACGGCGCGGTAAGCGGCCTCAGGGCTCGCATCGGCGGCGATGGCATCTGTGACGGATAGATAGGCCTTGATGAGGGTATCGGTCATTGCGCGGGTGCTTTCTGTGAACGTTCGGGAAGGAGGCCGTCCGGTCGGAAGCTGAGGATGAGCACCAGGCCGAGCCCAACCACAATTTCCCGGAGAGAGGCCGCCTGAACGGCCGACACGCCGGGCGCCAGTTCCGCGATGAAGCGTGTGGCCTCGAGGAAGGCGACCAGCAGATACGCGCCAATGACGGCGCCCGCTGGGCGTGCATTGCCGCCGGCTGTCACGGCCAGGAAGATGTAGATCGTGATGAGCGGCTGGAAGAGATCCGGCGCGACGTAGCTCGTGTAGTGCCCATAGAAGGCGCCCGCTAGGCCGGCAATGGCCGCGGCCAGCGAGAAGGCCTGCGCCTTGAACCGCACGATGCTCTTGCCGGCGACGGAAGCCACCGTCTGGTCCTCGCGAATAGCCCTGAGGCTGCGCCCCCAAGGCGAGCGCAAGAGACGGCGCAGGAGAAGATAGACCACGGCCACCGCTGCCGCGATGATGGCCAGCGAGCCAGCATGGAACCAGATGCCTGCATCGCGCGGTACCAGAACCGGAATGCCGGAGATGCCATCTGTGCCGCCGGTCAGCCACACCTCGTTGGATGCAACGAGCCGCACGATCTCGGCAAAGCCCAGCGTGACGATCGCAAGGTAGTCATCACGCAGCCTGAGCGTCGAGAAGCAGACGATGAGCCCGACAAAACCTCCGGCCAGCATGGCAACCGCCACCCCCACCGGGATCGGCGCGTGGCCCCAGGTCGTGAGCATGGCCGAGGCATAGGCGCCGACCGCGAAGAAACCAGCGAGACCCAGGTTGACCAGCCCCGCAAGCCCCCATGACAGCATCAGGCTCTGCGCGAGCAGCGCATAGACCGAGCCGATGACGAGCGCAAAAAGGATGTAGGTGAGCATGTCGTCAGTTCGCCTTGCTGCCGAGAAGCCCGGACGGCCGCACGGTGAGAACGACCAGGATCACGATGAAGCCGACCGCCAGTCGGTAGGCGGGCGAAAGGGCGAGAACCGTGAACTCCTCAACGATGCCGATGAGGAAAGCGCCGGCCACCGCGCCGGGAATGCTGCCGAGGCCACCGAGGACCGCAGCTGCAAAGACGGACAGGAGCACACGCCCGCCGACCAGCGGATCGATCGCGGTATCAAGGCCGATGAGCGTTCCGCCGATGCCGCAAAGGCCGCTGCCGATGGCAACCGTCACCAGCGCGATGAAGCGAGGATTGACACCCTTGAGACGCGCCAGATCAGGATTGTCGGCAACCGCTCGCATCGACCGACCGAGGCTGGTGAGCGAGAGAAAGGCCCAGACCGCAGCCATGATCACAAGCGCGAGGACGAGATTATTGAGCTGCTGCGGGCCCACGCGGATTGGCCCGAAAACGATGTCGCGCGCGAGCGGGAGGTCGAAAGCCTGAAGATCATTGCCGAAGATGAAGCGCACAATGTTCTCGATGACCATGCCCATCGCCAGCGAGCCGATGGCCTTCATCAGCGCGCCGCCGCGGCCGAGCCGCTCCAGCGCGCCATATTCCAGCAAGGCGCCGGCGAGCCCGGCCCCCACAAAGGCGGCGAAAATCGCCACCGGAATCGGGAGGCCGAGGCTGACATTTACCACCCAGGCACAATAGGCACCCGCCGTCGCCAATGCGCCAATGGCGAAATTGGGGAAGCGGAGCACAGCGAAGATCGCGCTGAAGCCTAGCGCCGGGACGGCAAGAAGCGTCCCGGAGATGATGCCGTTGATCAGCGCCTGGAGGACCGCATCCATGGTTACGCGATCTTCAGGAGGACGATCTTGCCGCCCTTGATCTGCTCGTAACGGAACTGGGCATCCTGGATGTCACCGATATCGGTGAAATCGCACGGGCCAGAGGCGCCATCATAGTCGATCTTAGTGCCGGCAGCGACGAGCTTCAGACCATCGACCGCGTTATCGACCTTCTCGCCGCCGCCTTGCGCGATCTTGCGAACATTGTCCTTGATGACCGCGCCGGTTGTGCCCTTGCCCGCGGCCATGGCCAGCGAGACAAGATTGACGTGATCATAGATCTGGCAGCTGTAAGTGTCCGGCGAATCGATCCCCAGCAACTTGACCACATGCTTGTAGCCATTGGTGCCCTCAGCGGCCGACGGCGACAGGGTGACGATGCCCTCGCTCACATCCGGCGGTAGAGCATCGACCAGCTGCTTGTTCACCGCATAGCCGAACCCAAGCAGCTTGCCCTTGTAGTTAGCCCTGTACAGATCGCGCACCAAGACCGCGGTGTCGGTGGTGTAACCGCCCATCACGATCGCGTCGGGCTTGCCCCGCAGCGCCTGGTCCACTTCGGTGCGCAGTGTTGTCTTCTTGTCGTCGTAGATGAGGATCGACGTCTTGCCACCCGCGGCTTCGACCGCCCTCTTCAGCTCCGCATACTGGGAATCGGTGAAGGGGGTCTGCGGCGACACGAATGCGACGTTCTTCGCACCGAGTTCGAGCGCGAACTCGCCGAACTTGCGACCTTGCAAGGTCGTATTCGGCTGAGTCCGGATGATGAACCCCTGGTGCGGCAGCTTGGTGATGGAGTCAGCGCCCGACGCCGTCGTGAGGAACACGCCGCTCTGCCAGCAGACCGGCGCTACAGCCGTCGTCACCGACGAAGCCCAGGTGCCCATGATCGCCGAGACCTTGTCGACGTCGATGAGCTTGCGCGCAGCGCGCAGCCCGGCTTCCGGATTGGTCTGGTCGTCCTCGGAGATGATGACGAGTTCGCGGCCGAGCACGCCGCCCGCCTTGTTGATCTCGGCCGCGGCCTTCTTCACGGTCTCGGCCATCACCGGCCCATAGGCGCCGCCCGAGCCGGTCAGCGGCGTCAACGTGCCAAGCTTGATCGGGCCCTCCTGCGCACGCAGGATTCCCGGCATCGCCACCGTGCCGGCGGCGAGCATGCTCGTTCCAAGGAAACTACGACGCGTGAAATCAATCTTCATGGTTCACCCTCCACCACAATTACGTCTGCGCATCCGTGCCCGCCGGCTTGTCGTTACCGGATTGCGTTCCGTTCGTGCTGCGTCCGCCAAGGAAGAGCCGGCGAATATCTGGATCATTCGCGACGGCATCCGCCGTGCCTTCCAGATGGTTGCGGCCATCCACGAGCACATAGGCCCGATCGGACACCGACAACGATTCCAGCGCGTTCTGCTCCACCATCAGAATGGCGATGCCCTCGGCCGCGATACGCCTGATATAGTCGAATAATTCGTGGGCAGCCTTCGGGCTGAGGCCCGCGGTCGGCTCATCGAGCAGCAAGCCCCGCGGCTTCGCCATGAGCGCCATCGCCATCGCGAGGATCTGCCGCTGCCCGCCGGACATGCTCTTCGCCGCCGTGCGGCGCTTGTCTGCCAGCATCGGGAAGCGCGCATAGGCCTCGGCCGCCCGTTCCTTGAACGCGCCACGCTCGAAGCGGCAACCCATCTCCAGATTCTCGGCAACCGAGAGGGAACCGAAGATGTTGCGTTCCTGCGGGACAAAGCCAAGCCCGGCCCGCGCAATCGCCTGCGGGGACTGCCCGGCGACGTCTTCGCCGTTGATATAGACATGCCCCTGCGCGGGACGCAGCAGGCCGGAAATCAGTTTCAACGCGGTCGACTTGCCCGCGCCGTTGGGGCCGATGATGGTGACGAGTTCCCCCGCATCCGCCCCCATCGCGACACCCTTGACGATCTGCTCGGCAGAGGCATAGCCGCCAACGAGGCCGGTGACCTCGATCAGGCTCCTGTGGGCATTCATCGCCGGCCTCCGAGATAGGCGTCCTGCACCTCCGCATTATTGCGGACGTCCTCGAAACTGCCTTCCGCCAATGTGCGGCCTTGCGCCATGACGATGACACGGCGGCAGATGCGCTCGATCAGGGCCATGTCGTGCTCGATGAGCAGAACCGTCAGGCCCTCCTCGGCCAGAAGCAGAAGTTGATCGCCGATCTCCTCCGCCAATGTCGGATTGACGCCGGCGGCTGGCTCATCGAACAGGATCATGCGCGGGTCGGCCATCAGCGCCCGGCCGATCTCGAGCAGTTTTTTCTGCCCGCCGGAGAGATCGGTGACCTTGTTGTCGATGACGTGGGAAAGACGCAGGCGCGCGGCAACAGCCAGCGCCTTCTCGGACAGCTCGGCCTCGCGCCGGCGCGCTTCAGCCGAGCCGAAAACCGCCGTCAGCAACCGCTCGCCGGGCTGGCGGGCGCCATAGACCATGAGATGCTCGAACACCGTGAGCTTCGGAAAGCCGCGGGCGATCTGGAAGGTTCTGACGAGACCGAGACGCGATATCCGGTGCGGGCTCATCGTCTCGATGGCCTGACCCATGAAGGAGATCGACCCGGCATCGGCACGATAAAGCCCCGATATGACATTGAACATCGTCGTCTTGCCGGCGCCATTGGGGCCGATAAGACCGGTCACGATACCGGGCGTAACGTGGAACGAGGCGCCATCCAACGCCTTCAGACCGGCGAAGGATAACCGGACATTCTCCACGGCAAGTGGATACGCCGGCGCGCTCGGCCCTCGTAGCTCCTGTGTTTGCATGGTCCCCCAACGTGTTCTTAACCGCGCGAAACACGCGCTATGACTCTGACACCCACGAAGTGCACTGCTTGGGTATGCGCAGACTTCTAGCTTCGGGCCGCCCGCCGTATGACCGGCGAAGAGGCCACGACGGCATTGAATTCCCGCCTGACCTGCCCCTTCCAGAATTGAAGCAATTCCTGGAAATAGGCGGGATCGTCCTTGACGGTCGTCTGTGCGATCATCCCGCGAAACATGCACATGGTGGCATTCATCAAGACGAGAACCTGATCCACGCTGACGCCTGCCTGCGCCGCGAGCTCAGCCCATACGGCATTGAGCCCTTCGTGAAATTCCTTGACGACCGGGACGATCTTCTCACGGAACTCCGGGTTGTGCCGCGCCTCGGGAAGATACTCCATCGTCACGTAAAACAGGCGATCATTCATCATTCGCCACAGATATTCGACAATTTCATCCGTAGAACTACCAGAGAAACGGATACCTTCGGCCATTTCATGCAGTCCGGCAGTTACCTTTCGAAGCATATATCCAACCGCCTCGACAATTATCTCCTCTTTAGAACTAAAATGATGCGTCAGCGCGCCCCGGGATAGACCTGCTATCTCGGCAATTTCGGACGTAGACATGCGATAAAGACCACGATCATGCAATAGATCGATGGTCGCATTGAGCAGCCTTTCCGATGTATCGGCGCTACGCTCCTGCTGGGTCCGACGTTGCCTGCGAACTGCCATGGGTGCTCCCTTGGCCCCATCAGGCATCGCAATTTACAAACAGTCAAGTATGTTTGTACATACGGGCCTGTTTATATTTGCAACTACCAACGCAGTTTATGCCTAAAAAATGCGCAAATCTGAAAATCTCGCACCATCGCCCTCACCCTCTTCTCCTGGCCGGCATTGTTAATCCATGCGTTATGCCCGTCCCTGAGCATCGGCGGGGTTGAGCGATTTTTAGTTCCATTTTCGGCCAGGAATTTCGTATTTTCTGCTTCCAGGGTGTATGGAAAACAGCATTGATGACCACGCGCCCGGACATCCCAAGCCAAAGCATTCAGACACGCGGCACGCCATGGCTCATGTCCGCGCAGCCGACCTGCCTTCTTTTAAGGCACAGCACGCGCAGCCAAGGGCTGTTAACGAGCGAGCCTGTCGAGGTGAAATCTTTTCGAAACGTAAAGCCGGCCACGGGCCGGCGCCCGCTGGCGGCAGAGGAAGCGCTGAGCCAGGGGGCTGCGCACATTGCTCGCGGCGGTGCATGAACGCGATAGCAACGCGGCCCGGCTCCACGACTGGCTCGACCTGATATCGGTTGGGCGTGGCAACATTGTTCGCACCCTTCACGACACGCCCTAGGAACCGCGATCCGAATAGCGGATCGAGCCATCGTCCTGTTTGGGCATCGCGCTCCATCGCCGACATGGCCTCCTTTTGAGATCATGAGCAAACGTCGCCGGCTCCATCGCTCCGAGACCTACGTTAAACGTGGCGATCGCGTCATCCACGGCCATGTCGAACCCATCGAGGAACTCGGCCGCAAAGACCTCTGCGCCTGCGGCTCCGGACGCAGATTTCAATCGATGCTGCATGCAAAGCGGAGAATTCGACGGACCGGAGCGTGATTACTATACGCGCGCGTGGTTCAAGGGCCCTGCGAGGCTTGAAGCCTCGCAGGAGCCGCACCCGGCCGGGAATAATATAAATATATCCGATACTTCAAATATCAGACACTCATCATCGAAGCGCGAAATCTGGAGTATCTTCGTACAGAACTCACTAATCCTTCAAGATCGCCTTGATATCCTGCCTGAGGATAGGCGCGATGTCTGGTCTGTCCATGGCATAGGCGACATTGGCGGCGAGGAAGCCGGTCTTGGAGCCGCAGTCATAGATGGCGCCGTCGAAGCGGGTGGCGTGGAAGGGGCGGGTCTTGGCGAGGGTCAGCATGGCGTCGGTGAGCTGGATCTCGCCGCCGGCGCCGCGCTCCTGGGTGGCGATGAGGTCGAAGATCGCCGGCTCCAGGATATAGCGGCCGGTGATGTGCAGGTTCGAGGGGGCCGTGCCCTTGGGCGGCTTCTCGACCATGCTGGTGATCTTCGACACCTTGGCCGCGGCATCCTCGACGCCGACGATGCCGTACTGGTGGGTCTGGTCCTCCGGCACCGGCGCCACCGCGATATGGTTGCCGCCATGGGCCTCATAGGCGGCGATCATGTCGGCGAGGCACGGCGTCGCGCCGTGGTGGAGCATGTCCGGCAGGAGCAGCGCGAAGGGCTCGTCGCCGACGATCTCGCGGGCGCACCACACCGCATGGCCGAGGCCGAGCGGCGCCTGCTGGCGGGTGAAGCTGGTCTGGCCGGGGCCGGGCAGGTCCTCGAGCAGCGCCTTCAGCTCCTTGGTCTTGCCGCGGGCCTCGAGGGTGCGCTCCAGTTCGAACTGGCTGTCGAAATGGTCCTCGATGACGCTCTTGTTGCGGCCGGTGACGAAGACGAAATGCTCGATGCCGGCGGCGCGGGCCTCATCGACCACATGCTGGATCACCGGCCGGTCGACGACGGTCAGCATCTCCTTCGGCATCGCCTTCGTCGCCGGCAGAAACCGCGTGCCAAGCCCCGCCACCGGAAACACCGCCTTCCGGATACGGCGGGGGGTGGCCAATGAACGTTCTGTAATTACATTGTTTTCTGTCATAGGCGCTTCGTTAAACTCCATAGGAATGGGCTGATCAACATGCAAGCTGAAGCGCTCCCCCCGCATGGCGTAATCTTCCACGTTACGCCACATCTCGTGATCTGCCACTAAGCTCACCAGAACTTAACGCCTCCCGCAGCCCATGGCGCACGGGGTGATCGATAAGCGCTCGTGTAGCGATCGAACGGTCGATATACAAAAATATATTTCGCAATTGCACAAGAGCATGACAGACGTGTTAGCTATGATACGCAACTTGGGGAGGGAGGGCTGGCCGTCCCGCATTCTCTCCCGGACCATTTATTGCTAGAGAATGGCCCCCAGGCTGTTCAAGAGGAAGATCGGCATGAGCGTTCTCGTCACTGGCGGGGCAGGCTATATCGGAAGCCACATGGTTTTGGCTCTTCGGGACCAGGGCGACGACGTCGTTGTCCTGGACAACTTGTCGACGGGCTTCCGCTGGGCGCTCCCCGAAGATGTGCCCCTCGTGGTTGGCGACGTTGCGGACGACGCACTCCTCGACAAGACGATCAAGGACCACGGCGTCACGGCCATCGCCCATTTCGCGGCCAGGATTGTTGTACCCGAATCGGTGGCCGATCCCCTGGGCTATTATCTCGGCAACACCGCCAAGACCCGCAGCCTTCTCGCCTCGGCCGTACGCAACGGCGTGGAAAGCTTCATTTTTTCGTCCACCGCGGCTGTCTACGGCAACCCGCCTGTCATGCCTGTCCCCGAGGATGTGCCGCTGCAGCCGGTCTCGCCCTACGGGCGTTCGAAGCTGATGAGCGAGTGGATGTTGCAGGATACGGCCTTCGCCCATGGGCTTAAGTATGTCGTCCTGCGCTATTTCAATGTGGCCGGCGCCGATCCGGGCGGCCGGACAGGCCAATCGACACCCGCCGCGACCCATCTGATCAAGGTCGCCTGCCAAGCCGCGCTTGGCCTGCGCCCGCGGCTTGAGGTTTTCGGCACGGACTATGACACGCCGGACGGCTCGTGCCTGCGCGACTATGTCCAGGTCAGCGATCTCGCGCAGGCACATGTCGCGGCATTGGATCATCTGCGTGCGGGCGGAGATAATCTCACGTTGAACTGCGGATACGGGCGCGGATATTCTGTGCTTGAGGTCGTTGAAGCGGTCAAACGCGTCAGCGGGGTGGATATCCCCGTGGTGCTCAGCCCGCGACGGGCCGGCGATCCGGCCGCGATCGTCGCGGAAGTCGCGAAAATCAAGTCGACCCTTGATTGGAACCCACAATTCCAGAACCTAGACATGATTGTCTCGCAGGCACTTGCCTGGGAAAGAGGCCTGGCGGACCGCGCGACGACCTGACCGGTGGCTGCTGTGTCAACGGCGGAGCAAAATCAGGCCACAGGGCGGCGTAAAAGTAGGCCACTTAGCGGTGCAAGCGGGGAACGTCGGGAGGGCGTAGCCCGACCAGAGTTTCCCGCTTGCAGCGTCGGCCATTTTTGAGAGGGGTTTCAGCCGGCCTTTCGGGCACGGCTTTGGGCGAGGCGATAGCTTTCGCCGTTCATCTCGAGGATATTGACGTGGTGGGTGACGCGATCGAGCAGCGCGCCCGTCAGACGTTCTGATCCCAGCGTTTCGGTCCATTCGTCAAAGGGAAGATTGCTGGTGATCAGGGTTGCGCCGCGCTCGTAGCGTTGCGAGATCAGCTCGAACAGCAATTCCGCGCCGGTCTTGGAGAGCGGCACGAAGCCCAGTTCGTCGATGACGAGGAGCTTGTAGCCGGCCATCTGCTTCTGGAAGCGTAACAATCGCCGCTCGTCGCGTGCCTCCATCATCTCGCTGACCAGCGCGGCTGCTGTCGTGAAGCCGACGGACAGGCCCTTCTGACAGGCGGCCAGGCCGAGGCCGAGGGCGACATGGGTCTTGCCCGTGCCGCTGGGACCGAGCGCGATGACGTTCTCGCGCCGCTCGATCCATTCGCAGCGTGCCAGTTCCAGCACCTGCATCCTGTTGAGCTTCGGGATAGCGGCGAAGTCGAAACTGTCGAGGCTTTTGACGACAGGGAATCTGGCCGCCTTGATGCGGCGTTCGACCTTGCGGCGATCCCGCTCGATCATCTCCCTTTCGGCGAGCCGAGCAAGATATCCGGTATGATCCACGCCCTCGGTGGCGCAGTGCCGGGCCAGCTTCTGATACTCGCGCAGGAAGGTCGGCAGCTTGAGGGTCTTGAGGTAATGGGAGAGCAGGATTTCGGGGGCTTCGGCGCTCATGCCGCTTCTCCCGCATTCGTCGACAGAAGACGCATGTAGGCCTTCGCCGAGGTCGTCTCGACGTTCGCCTTCGGCAGGTAGGGGTAGATGGACAGATCCAGTCTCGGTGGCCGGCGCTCCACCCGGCACAGGAGAAGATGCTTGACGGCGTCGAAGCCGACCGCACCGAGATGCAGGGCCTGCTTCACCGCCGCATGCAGATCGGCGAGTTCGAAGCTTTCCAGCAGGCGCAGCACCTGCACATACTCGCGCCGGCCGTGCTTGTTCATCCTCGCCTCCATCAGGCGGCGCAGCGTGGCGAACTCCCCGGGAAGGTCCCAACCCTGCAAGGGCGCTGCCTGATCCAGTGAATTGATCTTCTGCTCGATCAGCGGCAGGTAGTGCAGCGGATCGAAGACGACGTCTTCCCGCTCCCAGCTGCGGGAATGGCGAGCGATGATATCGCCGCGGCAGCCGATCACCACCTCGTCGACATAGCCCCGGACCCAGACGTCCTGATGGCCGAAGGCGACCGGCACCGAATAGTCGTTGGTCTTGTAGCGCACCAGCGACTGCGCCGTCACTTTGGCGCTGGCCTGGTCGCAGGCATCGAAGGGCGAAGCCGGCAATGAATGCATGGCAGCAAGATCGCGCTGCAGCCGTTCCCCGATCGTCTCGTTCTCGCCGCGCAGTCTGTCATGCTGACGCTTGCGGCATTGCTCTTCCAGCCAGACGTTGAACTCATCCCATGTCGCAAACTGCGGGATCGGCACCATGAAGTTGCGCCGCGCATAGCCGACGAGGCCCTCGACGCTTCCCTTGTCATTGCCCTTGCCGGGACGGCCGTAACGGTCCCGGATCAGGTAATGAGACAGGAAGCCGCTGAACAGCACCGCGCGCTTGCGCGTGCCGTCGGGCAGGATCTTCGCCACCAGGCAGCGGTCGTTGTCGTAGACGATCGACTGCGGCACCGCGCCGAAGAAGGCGAACGCATGGATGTGGCCATCGACCCAGGCCTCCGACACCGCCGCCGGATAGGCACGAACATAGCAGGCGTCGCTATGTGGCAGGTCGAGCACGAAGAAGCGCGCCTTCCGTTCTATGCCGCCGATCACCACCATCGCCTCGCCGAAGTCGGCCTGCGCGTGGCCTGGCGGATGCGCCAGCGGCACGAACACCTCCTGGCGACGCTGTTCCCGTTCACGCATGTAGTCCTTGATGATCGTGTAGCCGCCGGTGAACCCGCATTCGTCTCGTAGCCGGTCAAACACCCGCTTGGCCGTATGGCGTTGCTTGCGCGGCACTTGTCTGTCCTCGTCCAGCCAGCGATCGATGGTCGAAACGAACGCGTCGAGCTTCGGCCGCCGGACCGGTGACCGCCGACGGTAGCCCGGAGGGGTCGAATACGACAGCATCTTGGCTACGCTGTCGCGCGATATGTTGAAATGCTTCGCCGCCTGACGCCGGCTCATCCCTTCCGAGCAGGCCAGACGGACCTTCAGATACAATTCCACGGTGTAGATCCCTAACCCTCCTGCGCTCGTTGCAGAAGGACAATAGGTGGCCGGCTTTTACGCCGCCCGAAGCGGGACTATCCCGCCGCTACCGTGGCCGATTTTTGCACCGCCGCTTATACCGATGCTCGACGTTCGCTGTCAGTTCGCCTTTTCCGGGATGTTTCCGAAGAAGGGCGTGACCGTCCTTGGTGCGCCAAGCGCTGCGTGGAGCGAATGGGGCGATGAGGAGGAAGAGGCGGCCTGAGGCCGCTCACTCCAACGATCTGGCTTGAGTTTGAAATTGTCGGGCGCAGTCTTCAGGCTGGCCCGACTTTTTTTATGGTTCAGAGCCCGTGAGACCATCGAGATAGGCGCCATAACCGCTCTTGCGCAAAGGCCCCGCGAGCTTGCGTAGTTGCGCGGCATCGATAAAGCCCTGTTCATAGGCGATTTCTTCAGGCGCCGCGATCTTCTGTCCGGTGCGCTTTTCGATTGCCCGCACGAACTCGCCGGCCTCCAGCATGCTGTCGTGCGTGCCTGTATCGAGCCAGGCGTAGCCACGGCCGAGACGCTGCACGTGGAGCATCCCCTCGCGCAGGTAAAACTGGTTCAGATCTGTGATTTCGAGTTCGCCACGCTTTGACGGCCTCAATTCACGTGCAATGGACGAAGCCCGTCCATCATAGAAATACAAGCCCGTGACGGCCCATTCCGACTTCGGCTTGATGGGCTTTTCTTCGATCGACAGGGCACGCCCCTCTGCGTCGAATTCCACGACGCCATAACGCTCGGGATCGGCGACATGATAGGCAAAGACCGAGGCACCAGTGCTCTTCTTGCGCGCATCGGCCATCTGTTGTGGCAGGTCATGGCCATAGAAGATGTTGTCGCCGAGGATCAGCGCCACATCTCCACCGCCGATGAAGGTCTCGGCAAGGATCAAGGCATGGGCGATGCCGCGTGGTTCATCCTGCTCGACAAAGCTGAGCGATATTCCCCATTGGGAGCCGTCCCCAAGCAAGCGCCGAAAGAGTGGCAGGTCCTGCGGCGTCGAAATCAGGAGGATATCGCGGATGCCTGCGAGCATGAGGACCGACAGGGGATAGTACACCATCGGCTTGTCGTAGACTGGCATGAGCTGCTTCGAGACAGCGAGCGTCGCCGGATAGAGCCGCGTGCCGCTCCCCCCCGCCAGAACAATTCCCTTCATCGCCCGTCGTCTCCTTCAACCAGCAGCAACCCATCGAGGCAGCGCCCAAGGGACAGGCGCCAATCCGCCGCTGCGATGCCATGAACAGCCAAGATCCGCGCGCAATCAAGGCGCGAATCGGCTGGCCGAACCGCGCGTGTGGGATAATCGGCCGTCCCGATTGGCCGGAGCGTGGGCGTTTTCCGGCCGCGCTTGGCGGTCTTGGTAAAGATGGCCTCGGCAAAGCCATGCCACGTCGTATGGGGAGCGCCCGTGAGATGAAACACGCCGAAGGCGGGGTCCCCAGCTTCGGACGAAACAAGACGCGGCGCCATGCGAACGATGGCGTCCGCCAGATCATCCGCGAATGTCGGCGCGCCCCACTGGTCGTCGACGACGCTGATGCTCTCGCGCTCTGCTCCCAGGCGCAGCATGGTCTTAAGGAAATTATGCCCGCTGGCGGACACGACCCACGCCGTGCGAAGGGCCAGGGCCCGCGGATGGCACGCCATCACCGCCGCCTCACCCGCAAGCTTGGAAGCTCCATACACACCCGTGGGACTGGGCGCGTCCTCCTCCGTATAGGGGGCCCCCTTGCGTCCGTCGAAAACATAATCGGTCGAGACGTGCACGAGCGCGGCATCGCAGGCCGCAGCCTCGCGCGCCAGCGCCGCCGCCCCCGCCGCATTCACTGCCCAGGCAGCGTCCCTGTCATCCTCGGCCCGGTCGACGGCCGTGTATGCGGCCGCGTTGACGACGAGGTCGGGCCGTGCAGCCGCGACGCGATCACCCCAGCTCGATGGTGAGGAGAGGTCGAGATCTGCGCGGACCATCGCAATGACATCAGCACCCGCCGCGCGCAATCCCGCGACGAGCGCGCTGCCGAGCTGTCCGCCCGCCCCCGCCACGAGAACCCGCATCACCCCTCTCCTTCCGTGGGCCGGGAGGATGCGGACCTGGAGGATGCAGACCTAGACGCGGCATGCCCGGACAGGAGGCCAAGCCTCTCCCCGTCATAGACACCCTGTCGCAGGGGACGCCACCACCACTCATTATCGAGATACCACCGCACCGTCTGCGCTATCCCCCCCTCGAAGCTCTCGCTCGGACGCCAGCCAAGCTCCCGCTCAATTTTCGAGGCATCGATGGCATAGCGGCGGTCATGGCCCGGGCGGTCCGCCACTAAGGTGATCAGCCTGCGCCGTGTGCCAACTCCGTCCGGAACCAGCCCGTCAAGAATATCGCAGACGGCCTCCACGACCGCGAGGTTGCGGCGCTCACTGCGGCCTCCGATCGCATAGGTCTCCCCCGGCCGGCCCCGCTCCAGCGCGGCGACGAGCGCGCGCACATGGTCTTCCACAAAGAGCCAGTCGCGAACATGCCCCCCATCGCCATAAACGGGCAGCAGCCTGCCCTCCAGAGCGTTGAGAATGATCAGCGGAATGAGCTTTTCGGGAAAATGGTAAGGCCCGTAGTTGTTGGAACAGTTGGTGACGATCGTCGGCAGGCCATAGGTCTCCCACCAGGCGCGCGCCAGATGATCCGATGCCGCCTTGCTCGCGGAATAAGGCGAGCGCGGATCATAGGGCGTCTTCTCGGAGAAAGCGCCGCTCTCACCCAGCGAACCGAAAACCTCATCGGTCGAGACATGCAGGAACCGGAAGGCATCCTTCGCCTTGCCCGCCAGCGTGTCGCGATAGGCACGCGCGGCCTCGAGCAATGTGAAGGTGCCGACGATATTGGTCTCGATGAACGGCGCCGCTCCCGCAATCGAACGATCGACATGGCTCTCAGCGGCGAGATGCATGACCGCATCCGGCGCAAATTCGCTGAAGGCCGCGCGCATGCGGGAACCGTCCGCGATGTCCGCCTGCAGGAAGGCAAAGCCCGTCCTGCCCTCGCACAGCCTCAACGAAGCACGGTTGCCGGCATAAGTCAGCTTATCGATGACGAGAACATTGGCGCCACGCTCCAGAACGAGATGGCGCACCAATGCTGATCCGATGAAGCCGGCGCCGCCTGTCACGATGATACGCATGCGGGCCCCTCAGAAGACGAGTTCAGCCTCGGACAGGAACGGCTGATGCCGATCCTTGTCGGAAAGGCTCGCGTCGGCTGCATCAACGGGCCACTCAATACCGAGCGCCGGATCGTTCCACGCAATACCGCGGTCACATTGAGGGGCGTAGATATCGGTGACCTTGTAGAACACTTCCGTATCCGGCGTCAGAGTGCAGAAGCCATGCGCGAAGCCCTCTGGGACAAAGAGCTGCTGGCCTTCCGCATGATCGAGCTCTACGGCGAGATGGCGCCCGAAGGTGGGCGAGTTCCGCCGGATGTCCACAACGACATCCAGGATAGCGCCTCGCAGCACGCGCACAAGTTTTGCCTGGGCGTGAGGTGGCGTCTGGAAGTGAAGGCCACGGATGGTGCCCCGTGGCGCCGAAAATGACTGATTGTCCTGCACAAACACGCTGTCGATGCCTACAGCAAGAAAATCGGCCCGGTTGTAGGCCTCCGTGAAGAATCCGCGCGCGTCACCAAAGCGCCGCGCTCTGACGAGCATTACCCCGTCCAGCGCAAGCGGCACGGCCTCGACGTTGCCGTGATTGCGGATGGCTCCACCCTCGATACGTGCCACAGATGCCTCTCTGCGATCAGCGATAGATGCCGCTTTCGTAGCAGCTTCTGACGCACGACGCATCGGCCCCACCGTCCGGCCAACCATCAAATCCCGAACGCTCGCACTCAGTGGCCGTCGACCATCGTCTTCCGGAGGCGATTGAACAGTGGCGCAGTGAGATATTCGAATGGCGTGCGTTCGCCCGTCGCGATCATCACCTGCGCCGGCATGCCCGGCCTCAGCTTGTCCTTGATCTGGTCGGGGATCGTCTTCGGATCCACGACGATTTCGGCAGCGAAATAGGAATTCTGGTTCTTCTGGTCGATGAGCCGATCATAGGACAAGGTTTTCACCGTCCCCATGATGAACGGCACCTGGCCGAGGTGGAACGAAGGAAAGCGCACCTCCGCCTCAAGCCCCGTTTGTACCACATCCATATCCGTCGGCTGGATCTGGGCCAGGATGACGAGCGCCTCGTTGAGCGGCGCGATATCGAGGAGCGCGTCACCTGGGCGGATCACCGCGCCGCGAGTGAAGAATTTCAGTCCCTGCACCACACCGGTCTGCGGTGCGAGCACCGTCAACCGATTCATCACATCCTCAGCGACTTTCAATTTCTCCCCAAGGTCGGAGAGCTGCTTGCGCACATCGATGATTCGCTGGGCGACCTCCTGCTGCATGCCCTTGCCGACCTGGGCCATGTCGAATTTCGCCTGGTCGATCGCCTGACGGCTCTCCGCCATCGCGGCCGCGGTCTGGCCGATCGTGCCCTCCATTTGTGCCCGCTGGCGCTCCAGCGCGGTGATGCGCGGCCACTGGACGAGGCCCTTGTCATAAAGGGTACGAAGCGCGGGAAGCTCCTTGTCGATCCACTCGAGCTGCTTGATGGCCGACTTATTGGCTTCCTCCGAGCCGGTTAGCTTCTCCTCAGCCTGTCCGACTTTCGACTGCAGCGAATCGACCTGGTTCTTGATGAAGGCGCGCCTGTCCTGGAATGCGCGCTGCTGATCCTCGATCGTGCGGCGGACGGCGGTATCGTTCTGGCGTTCCAGGGACTCCTGCGGGAAGGAAATACTGTCCTTGCCGTCACGCTCCGCGACGAGGCGTGCCTCCTCGGCAAGCGCCGCGGCCCGCTGGTTCCGCACCGCGTCGAGATTGGCGCGTGCCTGCGTGTCGTCCAGCACGAACAGGACTTGGCCTTCCTCGACATGGTCGCCGTCGCGAACCCGGATGTCGCGGATGATGCCGCCCTCGTAGTGCTGCACCGTCTTCCTGTTCGATTCGGCGCTCACCACGCCATCGGCTATCGCCGCGCTGTCGAGCCCCGCGACAAACCCCCAGGCCGCGCTTCCACCAAAACCAATACAGATAACGGCCAGGCCAAGCCGCGCCGAACGACGCCAGTCCATGTTCAGCGGCGGCAATCCACGGTCATTCTGCGGCAGAGCCTTGTTGGGCCTGTCCAGCACCGTGGTGTCGAAGCTTTGATCCATGTCGTCGTCAGACATACCGCGCCTTTCACCAACCTGGCCGCGAACGACCCGAGCATCCTCGCGATGCCAGCGAGAATAAGCAAAAATCACAACCCGAGGCCGCTCTGCAACGCGCTCGAAACGTCACGCCACACCGGGCCCGAAGATCCACCCCATGCTAGCGTTTGGCCAGCAATTCCTGCTGCCCCTTAATGGGGACGATCTTGGGCGTGGACAATCTCTTCAATACATCATCGCGCTGGCCGAAGTGCATCAAGGTGCCGTTACCCAGAACGGCGATCTTGTCGACGCAACTCAGAATTTGCGCCTTATGCGTTACGAGAACGACGGTGGTGCCGGCTTCCTTCAACGCCAGGATCGCGCGCGTCAAGGCCGCCTCCCCCGCCGCGTCAAGATTGGAGTTCGGTTCGTCAAGAACGACATAGGATGGGCGGCCATAGGCCGCGCGAGCAAGCGCAATACGCTGTCGCTGCCCACCGGAGAGCCCCACGCCATCTTCTCCGAGCTTGGTATTGTAGCCTGCGGGAAGCGATTGGATGAGATCGTGGACACCGACCAGCTTGGCGGCCTCGATAACCCCCACGTCATCACGGGGACGGAAGCGCCTGATATTCTCAGCGACCGTTCCAGCCAGCAGCTCAACATTCTGAGGCAGATAGCCGACATATTGGCCGAGCTCGTCCGGCGCCCAATGTTCTAGATCTGCGCCATCGATGCGAATGGTGCCGAGCGTCGGCCTGATAAGGCCGACCAGAGCCCGGGACAGCGTGGATTTGCCGGCGCCGCTCGGACCAATGATGCCCAACACATCGCCTGGTTCGACGGCGAAGTCGACATTGCGCAAAACGATCTGCTTGCTGTCGAAGATCGACAGCGTGACGTTCTCCACCGACAGCGCGCCTTCCGGGCGGGGCAGAGAAACGCGATCTCCGTGAACTCCCGCCTCACGGAACAGCGTTTGCAGACGTCCGTAAGCGAGACGTGAACCGAGAAAGCCCTTCCACTGCGAGATGAGCGACCGAAGAGGGCCGGTCGCCTGACGGAAAATAAGGTTCGCCGCGAAAATGGCGCCAGGCGAAATCTGTCCTTCGAGAGCAAGGAAGGCGGCCGTGCCGAGCACGGCGATCATCATCCCGGCGCTGATGAAATTAGAAGCGGTCGTATAGGGCGCCGCGCGCTCGGCGGCATGGGCATTCCAAGCCAGCGCCGCCCGGTGGTCCTCGTGCCAGGCGTCCGCCATGGCATTGCGCATGCCCATGGCGTGGACGGATTCGACATTCCTCATCGCCATGCGGGCACTGGCGGAGGCTCGCATATTGGCCTCGGACGCCTTCTTCAGGCTTGGCCACATCGCCTTTTCGATCATCACGGCGAGGACCGCGATGATGGCCACGGCGACCAGAGCGAGAATCCCGAGGTAAGGGCTCAGAATGAACAACGCGATCAAGAAGATCGGCGTGTACATCGCTGAGAACACGGTCACCAGGCCATGGTTGACCCAGAAATCACGAAACGTGTCGAGGTCCCGCAGGGCCTGGACCTCGCCGCGGTTGGGAGAGGTCAGAGCCGCCGTCTGGACGGCGGAAAACAGCTGCGGCGCCACTTCCTCATCGCACCAGGCGCCAAGCCGCTTCAGCATCGCCGTCCGAATGAAGCGAATCACCGCAGCGATCATGAGAAGAAAAGCTGCGATAAGACTGAGCGCAAGTAGAGTATCGACGCTACGGCTCGACAATACGCGGTCGTACACGTTCATCATATAGATGGGCGTGACGAAGCCCAGGATGCTCGTGACGCTGGTGAACAACGCCACATAACCTATCGCCGGACGGGCCTTGCGGATGGCCCCTTCCAGCGGGGTAGGCGTGGAAGCCGTCGTACCCAACAGGTGATGAGGTAGCCAGGACGAAAGAAGCAATGTGCAAATCTCTCTCGGGCCGCGGAAAATGAAACATTTTCCGATACTTCACGGAAACGCCGTGTCGTAATCTTCGATAATCTGAATGCCAGATTGCTATTCTATATCAAAGGTGAGGTTGTCCCCATAGTCGAGAAAGTCAACTTCTTTGCGACGGAATGACAAAGCGGGAGCCGCCTCGACCTCCTCCTCGATCAGCGCCGGCGCCGCCTCTGCTGTTTTACTCGACTGCACGCGACGCATTTTGGTGACGGTGCGGTGTGAAAATACGATGATCTCTGCAAGTTCCATGGCCGCGGGCGATGCCGAGAAGAGGCCGGCCAGCGCATCTGGCGGTGCAGCCTGCAACACCCTGAGCTTAGCGGCCTGAACACCAAAGCAACGCTGCCGTCGGAGCCACTGCCCCATCTTATCCGCCGGCACCTCCGATAGCACATCGAGCGCTTCGAGCTGCACGAGCGCGGCGGCAAGCTGCCTTGTACTCGCCTCTGCCTCGGACAAAGCCTTGTGGACGGCACGGGTCGCCTCCGACACCGACTTGTCCTGCTCAAAGAACGCGAACTCACCATTTGGGTTCACGGTTGCCCCGTCACGCGCGACCGCCAGCACCAACGAAGAGCCTGCCCCAGAGGCGATCAGGCGGAAGGGGTGAGTACGAAACACAAAAGGTATATAGGGCGACGTCCAGCGCCCTTCGTCGTCGATATGTTGATTACGACCCGCATTGTCCGCCAAAACGGCGACCAGACTCAAGCCGGCGCTCGTACGGCGCACACATAGCGGAAAATGATGAGCGGCCCTGTGGACCTCGCGGAACGTGAGCGGCGCGAGCTTGATATCGCTTGTAAAGTCGAATTGGACTGGCCGCGACCAGCGTTGGTCCCGATGCCGGCTAATATTGAGGGGCTCAAACAGAAACTGCATCAGGCTTTACTCAACGAAAACACACGAAGTGTGTCCGAAATGCCGCACATATCGACCAACTCAGGCAGCCTGCGCCGCGGTTCGCGCTTCCAGGAGATTCTGCATTCGGAACAGGGACAGCTCATGCATGGTGGCGAGATGGATAGCATCCCATCCCACTTGCTCGATTACTCCGGCAAGTTTAAGGCGCCGGATATCCACATCTCTATCAAGCACTTCGAGCCCCCGGAGGCCAACGAAACGGTCGCCGATCTTGAGTGAGACGTCCCAGGGCTTCAGCAATCCAGCCTGGTCGAGCTGCTGGGAAAGGGTCTGTGTGCGTCCATAGCTCTCCGCGAAGACACGCAATGCTGACAGCCGGTGGTCTGCCTCCTCGCTGAGTTCCCCCTCCGCATTCCTCAACGCCGCAGGATCGTCCTCACCCTGCCCGATAACCTCATCGACGAGGATCTGCCAATGCCCCTCCTTGTCGGTCTTCCCCAGCGCGAACGGATATGCCTCCAAAATAAGCAGGTTGCACCGCACAAAGTTAGGATGCCCAGATAATGCGTAATTATGATCCGGCTCCAACCCGACGAGCGCGACCAGCTCGACACCATCCTTATTTCGCTGCCACACGACAGGATAAGAATGAGCTACATTATTTAGCTCAACAAGTGATACGGGAAATGTGATAGTTTTATTAAGATGTTTATACTGTACAGTACTAAATAACTCCAATCTCTTGCGCCCATATGAGAAGGGCGCCAAATTTTTATACATGTCGATCCCTGCCATTTTCCTCGATAGACGCGACCAAGATCGCGATCTCTGCAAAAGTTCTATTGACTTATGCATGCCACGGGAATAGAAAAATATCTTGAAAATTAACGTCATTTTTCTGTGCTATTGCGCTGGAGCGGTCGGATGGCGCCTGAGGGCTATATGGTTGGCGTGAAGGGCAACGAGGATCTGAACAGGGTCTTTGCCCGTGCCATGCCGGTACCCCGGGGGCTGTTCGCTCTTCGCTATCTCGGTGCCGACGACGAGCGGAACCCGCCTCGCATCAGTGTCCATGTGGGCCCGGATGTGACGGGCGACGTGCAATTGTTGTTCGCGCCGGGAGCGGAAGATGGCGTCATGCGCCGTCCTGGCGATGCCGTCGTGGTATCGTCTTCGGGCGATGCCATGATCGTGGTGACAATTTTCGTCGGTGAGTTTGCACTCTCCGACGGTGTGAAGCTGAAGATTGATCAGCTTGACAAAGTTTCCGGCCGGGATGGCGAGCTTGTTCGCGCGTCAACCGGTCAAAAGAAGAAGTCTCAGGATAGCAGCGAGGAAATGCCGATTTACCTCTCGGGGCATATACAGCGCCGGGGGGACGTCTCTTTGCCTGCGGGTGAATGGCTTGGGGGCCGTTCGTCCCGACAGCACATCGAGGGCTTCGCCGTTCATTGGCCGCGTCGGCCTATGGGTGTCGATATCGAGTATGACTGTTCGGTGACTGGGCAAGGTCGTATGCCCGAAGCATTGACAGGTGGTTTTGTCGGCACGCGCGCCCGTGCGTTGTCGATCGATGGAGTATCTCTTCGTTTGATTGGAGAGAATGCGGCTTCCTACAAGCTGCAGGCAGAAGCGATTTTTTCCGATGGGTCCGCTGTTCGATCTTCGGCCTTGGAGCTGGTCGCAGCTCCCCGGGATCCCGGCGCATCGCTCGTCGGCCTCACCGTGCATGTCCAAAAGGCTGCCGTTGAGGGCGTTAAGGCTTCTGCAACTCAACTAAGTGAGACGTCCGTTGGGGGAAGTGTCGATCATCAGCTGGCCGATTCGGTGCCCGAGATGAAGGATGCTGGGGCGAGGAATGGTGTGGGACTGCGCTCCGAAAGGGTTCGCGTTTTTCGCGGCGCTCGCAGTTTCGCCAACCGACACGCAGCTGAATGAATCTGGGACTGGAGGTCTAGATGGCAACCCCTTACGATACGTCCGTAAGCGACGCTGAATCCGCCATTGGCGGATCAGATCTGCCGCAGGGCGTAAAGGATGCAATCCTTAATGTATTGAACGATATCCCCCCTGGGGAATTGGTGAATTTCGTCGACAACTGGCAGCCTGGCGACAACATCCCTGATGGAGTCGACGTGTTGTTCGTCAAGGGTGATGCAACTCAAGTTGCAATTCCCGATGGCGTACCGGTCGTCATTTTCGAAACCGAACAGAACGTGCAGGTCACGCTGGAAGGCACCGTTCCGACGGTCGTTCAGCTTGGCGCGGGCGACGACACACTCATCGTCGATCCTTCGTCGGAAAGCGACCACACGATCCATGGCGGCGCTGGCAACGATTCTATCGTGGCAGCGGCTGGTGACGACACCATCTACTTCGGCGATGGTTCGGACACGGTCGATGGCGGCGCCGGCTTCGATCTCGGCGTTATCGAGACGTCGTTCGACACAGCTGGCATTTCTTGGGAAGGCAACCAGCTCTCGATCACCAATCTCGCCGGTGAGACATCGGTCATTTCGAATGTCGAATACGTGCAGTTCGACGATGGCGCGATCATTGCCGCGGAAACGGCTGATCTCGGCGTCGTTGCCCGCATGTACGAGACGCTGCTCGACCGTTACGGCGACTTCGAAGGCGTCAAGTTCTGGTTCGACGTCTACGAGTCCGGCGACGCTTCGCTCCACGACATCGCTCAGGCGTTCCTCGATAGCGAAGAGTTCTCCAGCGCTCACGGTTCGGACACGAATGCCGAGTTCGTGGATAACCTCTACGAGCAGCTCTTCGGTCGCGAGCCCGACGCTGCCGGCGCGGCATACTGGACCAACCTGCTTGACGAAGGCACTGCCGATCGCGCTGACATCGCTGTCGCCTTTGCTCAGTCGGCTGAAGGTGAGCAGTCCACCGAGCGTACCATCCACGTCCTCGACGACGACGATCACCTGGCCTGATGCCAGTGGCTCGTTACCTGCATTGACTACGTATGAGCCGTCTCTGACGGCTCATACCCTTTTTGATGGTCAATCACGTCATTTGCGTTTTTGCGGCGCCTTCGCCCCTTCGTCAGCGGGCTGCGCAGGAATTACATCGCGGGTAATGCCTGCAGTTTGGAGATTTGCGGTAAGATCTTTTTAGATCAGATTGGGATGCCTACACGCTCGTCATCCCATCTGCCGCTCATTGAGTTTCCGCACACGTGCGATCACCCCTGCTGTCATCACGCAACTCTCTGATTCTCGGTTCGAGCAGCCGCAGCGATTTCGCGCTCCACGCGCTCGATGCCTATCAACACGGTGACCATATCCGGGCGCTCGCCCTGATCGATCGCTGTTGCCGTGCCTTCATCCCAGACGCCGAACATTACAGACTCCGCGCAGCCATCAATGAGGCGCTCGGTGCCATCGATGCGGCTGAGCGGGATCTGGCCAGTGCCATCAAGCTCACCCCGGATGATCTCGCACTGCGCGCCCACTGGTTGCGGGTACAGATAGACAAGGGAAGCGACGCGGATCTCGCCCCGCTTACCAACGGCCTCTTCCGGGAAGATCGCGCTGACGTCCATGCGGATGTCATAGCGCGCGCTTTCGCCCTCCAGGGCATGCCTCGCGCGGGCCGGCATTGGCTCGACGACGACGCGATCGTCCTCCACTGCCTGTGGCAAGGGATGCAGGCAATCTCGCTCGCCGTTCGCTACGAGAGTGATGGGGACGCAAGCCGGGCATCCGGCAAGCGTCGCGCCAGTGACGACAGTTCGGCTGATGGTCCACAAAACGCGCGGGATCACGTCATCAATGTCACCGGCCGTGCCCCTGCACGCTATGCCGCCGCCTTCGACTACAGCATACGCGTAAGCCTGCCCTGGCCGGACGACGTCGACCGCTGCCAGTTCTTCTGGCCTTCAGGCGAAGCCGTGATGCCGCCAATTCTGCGACCGGTTGCGGAAAGCAGGCGGGACAGCCCGGCCGAACCGACACCAGCGGCAATGACGAAGATGAAGGGTTCCTCAGCGCGCCGCGGCAAACGCGAGGCTCCTGTCACGGTCCTCATCCCGGCCTACCGCAATCTGCCGGCGACGCGGGATTGCATCGAAGCCGTGTTACGGGAGCCAGGACACGGCAAGCGTTACGATCTCATTGTCGTCGATGATGCGAGCCCGGAGCCTGAACTGTCGGCCTATCTCCGTGACCAGGCCACGGCGGGCAAGATCAAGCTTTTCGTACATGCCCGCAACAGAGGGTTCATCCACGCCGTCGAAACAGGCCTCGCCGAGACAGCGACCAGCGACATCATCCTCCTCAACGCGGACACCGTCGTTCCGGCGGGATGGCTGGAGCGGCTGCACGCTGCGGCGTATGCCGCCGATAACATCGGCACGGTCACGCCTTTGTCCAACAATGGCGATCTGACGAGCTATCCCGTGCCCTTTGGCGAGGCACCGATGCCGGAGCCGGGCCATCTTGCATTGATCGATGCCACGGCGGCACGTGTGAACGCGGGTGAAATCATCGATCTGCCGAGCGGAATCGGCTTCTGCTTCTATATCAGGCGAACCTGCCTCGATGTGCTTGGATTCTTCGGCAGTGATTTCCTCACCCACGGCTATTTCGAGGACGTGGATTTCTGCCTGCGTGCGGAGGAAAAGGGCTTTCGCAACGTTTGCGCCACCGACATCGTGGTGGGACATCTTGGATCGGCATCCTATCTCGATGCCAAGCGCGGCCTCGTGCTGCGCAATCAGGCGGAAACCCTGCGCCGTTTTCCTGACCTCAGGCGTCACACCTCCTGGTTCATGGAGACGGATCCGCTGGCACCGGCCCGCCATCGCATCACCGAGGGCCTGTGGCCCGCCGTCGTGCACGCCCGCACGGCGGTCGTGTCGACATGCACGGACGCAATGGCGGGCGAGGCATTGCTCCGGGACGTGCAGGGATTGGAGGAACCCTGGATCCATATCGCCCCCGAGATACATGGTGCCGTCAGGACTCTCGCCGTGAAAGTGATGGGTCTGGTCGGTGGTCTCCCAATGGAACTGCCGCTTCCGGCTGATGACAGCGCCCGCCTGGAGGCACTCCTTCGGGCGGCGGCCGTCGAGCGCATCATCTTCCTCGCCGGCGAGCCGCCTTCGCAAGTGTTGCTGGACATCGCCGCAAACCTGAATGTGACCGTTGATGCATGTCTCGTGGAGGCGCCACGCGAGTCGGGCGACCTGGAGGCCGCCCTCGCGAGTTGGTCCGACCTTCTGGCACGCGCCACGCATGTCGTGCCAGGCTGTGCGGCGCTCGCAAAGCCACTCGCCGCCCACGGCTGCCGCGCTGTTCAGCCCCCCTTGCTGGCGTTGTCGCGCGAAACTGCACAGGCCGATGCCCCGCGCGCCAGAGCGGCCCATAGCGATGATCCGCTGGCGATCTTACCCCTGGACGACGGCCCAGCCACCTTTGCCCTCATCCGCGCATTGGCGTTGAGATTAAACCAGGCTGATTGCCAGACGCCATTGCTGGTTGTCGGAGAGACCCTGGACGACGAAGCTTTGATGCGCCTCGGCAATGTCTTCGTACTCGGCAAGGTCGACCCGCAGGAATGGCCTACCGTCGTCTCCACCTACCGGTCCCCCGGCGTCGTCGTGCCGTGCAGAAGGCTTCTCTTCGCGGAGATACGCTGTCCTATCCTGGCCGGAATTCGCGCGCCGATCGCGACATTCGCCCAAGGCCTCTGTGCCGAACTCACCGCAGGCCCACGCGATCTGGCACTGATCCCGGAAGCCGGCGACAGCGCTGTCGCCGCGACGATTGAAGGCTGGCTGGCGCGGTTATGAGTTCACCTTCTTCAATACGCCGCAATGGCCTGGCATTTCACCCGGTCGATTTCACAAGCCGCAAGCGCATTCTATTTTCACTCAACTCCGGACGGAAACCTGCTATCCCTTTCCGGAAGTTGTTCCGGGACGAATAGCCGGCGTTAAGAGGTATATTTAACAGCGCATGGAACAATCCAGTCGCGACGAGACGCGTGAACCGGTGAGTGAGCCTGAAGCTGCGAGTCAACGGCCCCAGCGCCGTGTCAAGCGGGTGACCCATGGGCCGGCACCCGCGCATGTCGAGCCATTGCCGGCGGCCGTCCCACAGACCAAGAACCTAACGTTCCAGGGCGACTTCTGGCAGCTCGGAGACGGTTTGTTCGGGGGGTGGGCTTTCGATCCCCGGCATCCGGAGCGCAAACTCGCCGTGGAATTGTGGCTTGATGGCGTGGTGACTTCACTCGTGCGGGCGGATCTGTTCGTGCCCGAGCTGCGCGAAGCGGAGGGCACTGACGGCTGCCATGGCTTCGCGACAAGCCTGAAGCTCTCCTCGCTCGCACACACGCGTCAGGTTTCGGCCTATGTGGCCAATACAGATCATCACCTCGGTACGGTGCATCTCAGTAGCACGGGTTCCGCGCGGCCTGCGAAGCCGGAAGACATCGCGGGCTCGGTCCGTTGGGTCGGTGGCATCCGCGTTGTTGGCTGGGCGCGTGATCGGGTCCATATCGAAAAAACGCTGACCGTCTCGCTGTTTGAAGGCTCGCGTCTGCTGGCGGAGGTCCCAGCTGACATGTGGTACGAGCCTGGGCCGGACGAACCGCTCGCTCCAGGCCGCCACGGCTTCGACATAACCCTGCCGATGGAACTGGCCGACGGGCGCGTGCACGAAATCCGCGTCCTCACCGAGCGCGGAACCGAACTCGCGGGCAGCCCCATCGCGCTACTGACCCTTGGCAGCGGGATCGAGCAATTCGGCCTGGCCGATATCGCGCCCGCGTCCAAGGATGAGTTGGCCCGCCTCGCCTATCTCGAACGGCTGATGCCGAGTGCGTTGCCACTGACGAGCTATGCCGACTGGCGCATGGCCTACGCGCCGAAAGCGCCTCAATTGGCTGAGACGCCGCGCATCGCCGCCGTGGTGTTCGGCCCTTCCGATCAAGCCGAGGAAACTCTGCAAAGCCTTGATGGCGACGATGCGCCGTTGTGGACGGCCGTCGCGCTGGAAAGCCTCTCCCCCGGCGGCCTGGATCTCTGGCGCGAGGCACGCGCCCATCTCGTCGCGGAAGACAGTGATGTCATCCTTGTGCTGAAGGCCGGCAGCCGCGTGCATCCGGCCGCGCTCACCTCGCTCGCCGCCGCGATGGCTGGGCCGGACAAGCCGGCCCTTGTCTATAGCGACAGTGAGATCGCCCTGGCCGACGGCACGCTGCTGCCGCGCTTCAAGCCGGCCTTCGACAAGGAACGCTTCCTCGCCCAGGGCTATATCTGCGATCTCGTCGCCTTCGATGCGAGCCTGCTGCCGGAGTTGTCCGAGGATGATAGCGTCAGCGACTATGGCCTTGTGGCCCATGTCGTCGCCAATGCGCTGGCCGCCGGACGGCCGATCGGCCATGTGCCGAACGTGCTCGTCACCGTGCCGGTTTCCTCCGCCGAAGCGGAGGCCGACGCGCTGGTCGCGGCCTTGCCACCGCTGCTCGATCCTGAACGCGAGACCCATGTCGTGGTGAGCGAAGGCCGGCTCTTCCCGGCCATTCGCATCCGGCCGGAGGTCGATCACGAAGCGCTGGTCAGCATCATCATCCCGACGCGTGATCGCCTCGACCTGCTGCGTCCCTGCGTGGAAAGCATCTTCGCCAGGACAGCACATCCCGCGTTCGAGGTCCTCATCGCGGACAACGATTCGCGCGAAGAGGACACCCTCGCCTATTTCCGCGAGCTTACCTATCGCGGCGTCCGGATCCTGCCGGCGCCTGGCCCCTTCAATTACGCGCGGATCAACAATGCAGCCGCGCGCGAGGCGCGTGGCTGCTATCTCCTGCTGCTCAACAATGACACCGAGGTCGAGGATCGCGACTGGCTGACCGCCCTCCTCGAAGCCGGCATCGCTGCCGATGCGGGTGCCGTCGGCGCCAAACTTCTTTGGCCGAGCGGGCTTGTCCAGCACGGCGGCGTGGTCCTCGGCTCGCATTTCGGTGCCGCGCATGCCTTCAACGAACGCCAAGGCGACGAACCAGGCTATGACGGGCTTCTGGAGGTAACGCGTGAGACCAGCGCGGTCACAGCCGCCTGCCTGCTGGTCAAGCGGGATGACTATTTCGCGGTCGGCGGGCTCGACGAGCGGCTGTTTCCCGTGAATTTCAACGACGTGGATCTTTGCCTCAAACTGCGTGCAATCGGCCGGCGCAATATCTGGACGCCGCATGCCGTCCTCCGCCACAAGGAATCCGCAAGCCGCGGACAGGATGCGAGTGCCGAGCGGCAATCCCGCACACGGCGCGAGTTGAACGCGCTGCGGCTCAAATGGGGGGAAACGCTGGTTTCTGATCCGCTCTACTCACCCTGCCTCAACCGCGATGCCTACCCCTATACGGGCATCGCCTGGCCGCCGCGAGACAGGGCCATGCGCCTGAACCAGCCGCCACAACCCAACACGATGTTCAAATGGCTCAGTTGACGGTGCATCACGGCAATCCAGCAGTGGTGGTTATCCATGAGTGACGACAAAGTCATGCTTTTGACGGGCGAGCCGACCCCACGCGCGAAGACGGTGCTGCACGTCGGTTGCGGCGTGTCCAATCCGCGCAAGCTTCACTCGCATTTCCGCCGCCCCGGCTGGCGCGAGGTCCGGGTTGATATAGACCCCAACGTCGCGCCGGATGTCGAGGCTGACATCTGCGATCTTTCGGTTTTCGCGGACGGTGGCGCCGATGCGGTCTGGAGTTCGCATAACCTCGAACATCTCTACGATCACGATGTGCCCGTGGCGCTGCGGGAGTTTCGCCGTGTCTTGCGCCCCACCGGCTTCGCGCTGATGACGATGCCCGATATCGAGGCGATCGCCCAGCTAGTGGTCGACGGGAAGCTCGATGAAGTCGCCTACCAATCGCCCGCCGGGCCGATCACGGCACTCGACATGATGTTCGGCCACCGCCGTTCGGTGGCGGCCGGCAATCATTTCATGAGTCACAAGACGGCGTTCAGCCGGGATCGGCTTGGCAACCTGCTTGTCGACGCCGGCTTTCCACGCGTCGTGGTTGCCTTTGGCAACAGTTTCGATCTTTGGGCGATCGCCATGCAGAAGGACGCCCCCTCATACCTTGACCATGTTTTTGAGGAACCTTCGGAGAGGACAGCCGCCGCGACGGGCGCGCCCGCACAGAAGGCTACCGGAACCGAGGGTCAAAAAGGTTCTCTCTCTTGAAAGTCCTGTTCGTCCACCAGAACTTCCCAGGCCAGTTCGCCGGATTGGTCGACCGGCTCCTGACGGAGAATGTGGAGGTCGCGGGCATCGGCGCGCGTGACTTCCAGCACAGCCGGATCCGCTATCATCGCTACGGCGCGCCAATGGTGCAGCAATCCAACGATCTGTCGATCGACGACGCAAGCGGGCGCCTGCGCCGTGCATCGGCTGTCGCCGCCCAGGCACGGCTTTTGCAGCACACGGGATTCGAGCCCGACGTCATGGTCGTTCACAGCGGCTGGGGCGAGGCGCTCTATCTCAGGGACATTTTTCCACGCGCCAGGCTGGTCTGCTACTGCGAGTTCTTCTACCATCGCGCTGGCGCCGATATCGGGTTCGATCCGGAATTCCCCATCGAATCCCTCGATATCCTGCATCGCCTGCGCGTTCGCAATGCCTTCGAGCTCGCCTCGGTTGACGACGCAGTCGCCTGCATTTCCCCAACGCTCTGGCAACGCTCCACCTATCCGGCGGAGCTGCACTCCAAGATTGCCGTTCTTCATGAGGGGATCGACCTACGTGGCCTTGGCGCCGACGAGGCAGCCGAGGCGCAGTGGCGCCAGAAGCTCGGCATCCGCCGCTCGGCGCCTGTTATCACCTATGTGGCCCGCTACCTGGAGCCGCATCGCGGCTTCCACACGTTCATCCGCGCGGTGCCCATCCTGCAGTCACTAGCTCCCGACGCCCATATCCTCGTCGTTGGATCGGAGAAGGGCGGCTACGGCGCCACGCCTGCGAACGGCCAGACCTGGAAGGAGCTTATGCTGCAGCAGAAGGGCTGGGAAATCGACCACACGCGCCTCCATTTCCTGGGCAATCTTCCCTTCCGTGACTATGTGACAGTGACGCGGATGGCAGAGGTCCATCTCTACCTCACCTATCCCTTCGTGCTGTCGTGGTCAGCGCTGGAGGCCATGGCGATGGGCCACGCCATCGTTGCCTCTGATACGCCGCCTGTAACCGAGTTCATGAGCGACGGTGAAACCGCGCGGCTCGTGAATTTCTTTGACAGCGAGGCGCTCGCCAGGGCCACGGTCGATCTCCTCCGGGACAGGCAGCAGCGTGAACACCTGGGACAGGCGGCCCAAGACCTCGTCAGGCAACGAGGGCTCGATCGTGCGGAGGCTAGCCAAAAGCTCTCCCATTTCATCCATCAGCTCTAAGCGACGATTTGCATCTAGGTTCAGCGTTAACCAGTTGCTACGATGCCATACTCTTCCGAGCGATTCGCATAACTGCTGGATGTCTGGCACCGATCACGCTACACCGGCACCATGTCCATAGACGCCGAGATGATGTCAGAAAGCTTCAACGGTTGGGAGCGCTGGTGCAAGCGCCTGACGGCCGACACGCCCCCCACAATTGACGAGGCGATGGAATTTTGCCTTTTCGCAAGGCAATGGTTGCCAACGCTTCTCATGCGCGCGGCCATTCGCCCGAGCCTGGTGCCGGTGTCACCTCCGCGGCATGGGGCGGGCGAGCCGGCGAAAGCCGCGCCCGGGCTTCAGGACATAGCCGAATTGCTGCGGGATCGTGCCGAGGCCCTCTCAGCCGAACGCCCGGACATGGCGCGCCTGATGTGGCAAGGCGCCAAGACCCTCGACGCCCTCATCCATGCCATCGTGCAGAAGTCCCAGTCGGGAGAGGAGCAGCCGTTGCTGCACACGCTGGCACGCTCCCTCCCCGTCGTCGCCGAGAGCTTCGCCCACGAAGCGCGGGCTCCCCAGCGCGGGCCGGAAGGACCCGACGAGGAAAAGCTCTATCTCCGTCAGAAGGTCGACAGCCTTGTCGGCGCTCTCACGGAACAAGCCGCACTTCAGGGCGGGCTCGCCGAGAAGGCGAAGCTCGCTGAAACCCGCGCCAAGGCCGCCGAAGCCGAGGTGAAGCGGCTGCACAAGACACTGTCCGCCCTGCAGCTCAACCCGACCGTGGAGCCATCCGCGGAGATCGTCGCCTCGCTGCGTGACGCCCTTGGCCTGCTCAAGGACGAACGCAAGAAGCGCGATAAGGGAGAGGAGCGCGAACGCGCCCTGCGCGACGCTTTGGAAGAGGCACGGGTCGCGCAGGCGGCGCGCACGCCGCCGGCTCTTCACCTGGAAGCGCTGGCCCAACTGCCCCGAAGCGCGGTCGCGCAACTGCCTGCCCCCCCACCGGCACAGCCCGCACCAGCGCTGCGCTCGTCCGCGCCGGTGTCCTACCCCGAGACGGATGCGCGGCCGGTCGTCTTTTCCCCGGCCCCGCAGCCGGCGCCAGCCGATCAACGACCCACGAGCCGGCCATTGCCCCCTGCCCCTCAGCGGCCGGCCGCATCAAGCGAACCTGTGAGCACACCGCACGCCCCTGCTCGGCGCGTCGTGCGGGAAGCCCCCGAAGCGGCAGCACCCGGCCAGCGCGCCATCCGCAGCTCGGATCAACTGGTCGCGGCTTATCGCGCCCAGCGAGCGGCCAACCGCGCTGCTCAGTCCCCCGCTAGCATCGGCCTAGACGTACAGGAGGAGCCACGGGTTCCCCCGGCACCAGCTCCGCACACGTCAGCATCGCCTCCCCAGCGTTCCGCGTCGCCGTCTCCGACCGCCCAGCCCGCGCCCCGGTCACCAATCAACGATAATGGAACCCGGATACAGTTCATCACCTCGGATGACTTTTGACGGAATGGCTGCGACGCCACCTCAGGCGGGCAAAGCCAGCTGGGAGACCGTATCCTCCAGTCGATAAGCTGCCGTGAAGCCAAGCTCGCGCTTCGCGGCGGCCGTCGACGACGGCGCGGGACGCATATGGGGAAATCCCGCGAAGCCGCTCGTAACATTGACACCTAAATCGACGGAAAGATCAGGATAAATTCCGCGCACGACGTCACAGACATCCTCGAAACTATACCATGCGCCCGTCGCGATATTATAAACGCGCGACTTCAGCTCGGAAGCGTCCAGCGCAGCGATATTGGCGCGCGCGCAGTCCCGGGCATCGACGAATTCTTCGCGACCAGCCCATAGAAGAAATGGGTCCTTGATATGGACAGGCATGCCGGCACGCCCCGCCGACATGAGCGTTGAGAGGAGCTGATCCGGCACGCTCGTCGCGATGTCCTGGCTGGCGCTCAACACCGCGCCATAACGCAAAACGGCGACATCAACGTCATAAAGATCGTTGTACAGTAGTGCGATATTCTCTGCGGCCAGCTTAGTTGCCGCATATATACTTGCCGGCCGCTGGCTGACTACGCGGAGCTGGATGTCCTCCTCGATGGGATCAGGCCCATGTGTAGAGAACCCGGTATATCCAACCGTCGTGGAACTTGCGATGACCACGCGCCTCAGCTTCATGCTGCGCGCGATTTCGAGGACATTGGTCGTCCCCACCGTGTTGACCATGACACCGCGGACAGGATCACGGCGGATGGCCGTCGAGAGCAGCGCGGCCGTATGAATGATCGACGTGATCGCGTTAGCTTCGACCAGCGCGGTGAGCCCATCGCGGTCGACAACGTCGCATGTGGCGGTTTCGACTCCGCCGCCGAGGGTGTCCGAGCGGATCTGCCGAACGTCGACAATCACGACACGCTCACCGCGCGCCGCCAAAAGCGCGGCTGTCCGCAATCCGACGACCCCACCGCCTGTAATCAGTATCCCCATGAGCCGTCCAATGCTCTATGCGTCTTCGTCAAAAACAAGATGATAGACACGCCCCTGGAACGCAGCCATGTTTTCAGCAATCGCCATGCGAACAATCTGCCTTGTTTCACTTGCCAGTGCCGCATCCATGTCCGCGATACTGTCAAAATAGAGGTCGAAGATCATATAGACGTCGGGCGCTCCGGCTTCCGGCACAGCAAGTTTTCGCAGTCTGACATCGCGAAGCCGCGGATAGCTGCGAATAGCCGGCAACACATGCGTGCGCATGCTATGGTCGAAGGCCTCTTGATCTCCGGGGGCAACATGCCCCTCGAGTACAGCGGAACGTATGATCATGGATTGTCTCCGGTGGCGAGCTGTCTTGCGGAGCGGCAGGAATTATCCACCTCGCCCTGGCAGATGCCAATATTATTGGAAGCCAAACATGCGTGGGAGAAAGAGCACGATCTGCGGAAACAAGACAAGAATGAACATGACAATCGTCAACGGGACGCAAAATGCCCAGATTTCACGATTGATTTCGCGCATCGGTACCTTTGTCAGCGTCGACAAAACAAACAGAATAAGCCCATAGGGAGGTGTAATGATCGCAATCATGAAGTTGATGATTGAAACCACACCGAAATGGACGGGGTCGATGCCCAGCGCGTGCACTGATGGCAAAAGCACCGGTACGAAGACCATCAGCATAACCGCGCCGTCAAGAACTGTCCCCAGGACAAGGAACAATACGTTGACCAGCAGCATGAACTGGAGCGGCGACAGGTTCATCGCCTTTATCCACGCCGCCATGTTATCCGCAAGGCCTTCGTTCGTTATCGCATAGTTGATGATGAACGAGCTGATGATCAACATCATCACGACGGCTGACTGCCTGGATGATTCCAAGAAGACGGCGAGCAATGACTTCATATTGAGGTTACGATAAACGATAAAGCCGAGCAGTATGGCCCAAAGCGCCGCGACCGAGGCGGCTTCCGTCGGCGTGAAGATGCCGCTCCAGATACCGCCCAGCAGAACGGCGGGAAGCGTCAATGGCACCAGCGCCCCAGCGATAACCTTCAGTCTCTCGCCCCGCGCTACCTGGCCGGCGCGCGGCAGGTTCCGGCGATGCGCCATGATGGAAATCAGGATGCTGAGCGACAGCGCCATCAGGAACGCCGGCACAATACCAGCCAGGAACAGAGCCCCCACCGATGCGCCGGAAATAACCGCGTAGAGCACGAGCGGGATGGAAGGTGGCATGATCGGGCCGAGCAACGACGCGCCCGATGCCACAGCCACCGCAAGACCACCGGGATAGTGGCCCTGGTTCCGCATCATGCGGATGGCGACCATGCCCGCGCCGGATGCCTCCGATACGGCGCTGCCGGTCATTGAGGACATGGCCACGTTCATGAGGACAGTGACATGGCCGTGGCCACCGCGCAGGCGCCCCACCAGAAGGTTTGCGGCGGACCAGAGCCGCTCCGAAATGGTGGCCGCATTCATGACGTTGGCGGCGAGAATGAACATGGGCACCGCGAGCATCGCGTTCATGCCCATCATATTGTTCAACGTCTGATCGACGAGTAGGCCGACGTCCTGGCCGCTCACCCAGAGATAGACAATGCCGCTGCCGAACATGGTCAGAACAACCGGTATGCGAAGAACCGCCCCCACGACGAAGGCGACGCACAAAACGATCAAGCTGGTGCTCATCGCTTCAACCAATCACGTTGGAGGTATTGGGGGCATCGGATGCGGCGACGTGCTGCCGCCAAGCGGGCCCGCAAAACTCGACAAGCTGGGCGATGAGCCGCACAACAACCATGATCATGTAAATCACGAAGCAGGAAAAGACGATGTCCAGCCGGATCTCCAGAACATCGGTGCGCTCGCGCCAAAGAAACAGAACGTAATCGATAACAGTGGGGAGGGCGCCGATGAATATCAGCGCGAACAGAAGGCGCCCGATGATACCGATGACCCGCCGCGTCCTCAGGGAGACGACATCCCAGACAACGTCGAAAGCGACATGGTCGCTGGAACGGACGACGAAGGCATCCGTTAGAAATGTGCACCAGAGCAGAAGCAATATGGTGACTTCGTCGGTCCACATGAGCGGCTTGTGGAAGAGATAGCGCATAGCGATACCAACGATGAACACCACGAATATGCCGGCGAACATTAAACCGGATACGATCTCGGCGAAGCGGCTGAACTTTTCGGCCGCCTGCACGATGCGATCCCTCATGGCCCGCTCCTGTTACGAGGACATCAGAACGCGAACTTCCTCACTGCAGGGCGTCGATCTTGTCCTTCAGGCCCGGCTGCCACTTCGTCTCATAGCCTTCTTCCTTGTAGAGTTTCGCGGCATTGGCGCGGAAGAGTTCCAGATCGGGCTCGGAGACGACGATGCCGGCCTTCTTGAAGCCCTCGACAGCTGATTTCTCGTCTTCGATGGTCTTCTGAACCTCGATCGCCGTGGCTTCCTTGGCCGCAGCGCGCAGCGCCTTCTGCTGGTCGGGCGTCAGCTTGTCATAGGCGGTCTTGGAGATGGCGATGAAGACGGGCTGAACGATGTGCTGCGTCAGCACGATCTCTTTCGAGACCTCGTTGAATTTCCAATCACGCGTCATGTTCGCGGGATTGTCCTGGCCGTCGATCGATCCGGTCTGCAATGCGAGATAAACTTCCGTGATCGGCATGGCGAGCGGAGTCACGCCCATGGCGCGCGCCAATGTCTGGAAGGCTGCTCCCGGCGGCATCCGTAGCTTCACCCCGGAAAAATCCTTCGGTGTCTTGATGTTCTTCACGTCGCGCAGGCCGACTTGCCGCGTTCCGAGATAGGCTGTGTCGAGAATGACGAGCCCCATCTTGTCGGCGACCTTCGCGTAGAACTCCTCGCCGATCGGACCGTTGAATACTTTTAGCATATGGGCTGGATCGCGGAATACATAGCCGGACGAGAAAACACCGTATTCCGGCAGCTGAGCCTCGATTTCGAACGTGACCGGCGACGCCATTTCGAGGTTTCCGCGCTGCATGGCCGGAAGTTCCGTGCCCTGGCGGAAAAGGCTGGAAGCGGGGTGCACCGACACCGTCACCTCGCCCGGAAAGGCCTCTTCCATCTTCTTCTTGATGTGGCGGAATGCATCCGTCAGCGGAGAATTCTCCGGAGCCGCCGTCGAGATGCGCAACTGCGTTGCCGCCTCGGCAGCGCCCGTCACTCCACCGAAGGTTACCGCGCAGGCGAGCGCGATGGCCTTGCTGTATTTGAACATGAAAGATCCCCTCTTCTTGTCATTGCTGTTGATAAGCGCTTAGTACGCCATCGCGTCTTCGCATTACATACCGAGGCCGCCCAGTGACTTTCCACCATCGACGAACAACGTCTGACCGGTGATGAAGCGCGTGGTAGGGCTGGCAAGAAAGGCTATTGCACCAGCGATATCGTCAGGATCGGCCGCCGCCCCACTCGGCTCCAGGGACTGCGCGGCGGCATACTGGTCCGGCGGCATACTCCGCGTCATCGGCGTATCCGTGAAGCCGGGGGCGACCGAATTCACCGCGATACGACGAGGCCGCAACTCCATGGCGATCGCACGCGTCAAGCCGACCACCGCGGCCTTTGAGGCTACGTAATGCGCGAAATTGGTGCCTCCGATCGCCGCGCGCGATGAAACCGTGACGATGCGACCACCCTCCGGCATATGGTGCAGCACTTCCTGGGCCGCGATGAAGACGCCGATAAGGTTGACGTCCAGCATCAATCGAAAGTCTTCAGTCGTGATGTCTTCGAAACGCCGCGGTTGATACAGGCCCGCGACGCAGACAAGCGCATTTATCTCCGGATAAGCCGCCATCGCCTCGGAGATCTGCGACCGCTCCCGCACATCGGCCACATGGGTGGTGATGTGTCTTTCGCTCCCGCCCAGCTCGTCCAGTAGCACCCGGTTGAGATCCGCCGCCGCCACATGGAAGCCGTCCGCCACGAGGCGAAGCACCGTCGCTCGCCCTATGCCGGACGCCCCACCGGTGACGAAGGCGACGGGCCGCGGCTTCATCTCAGGCCTCGCCCGCGATGGTGACCGACAGCTTGCCGATGCCATCAATCTCGGCATCCACCCTGTCGCCGACCTTGAGGAAGCTCTGCTTTGGCACGCCAACCCCGGCCGGCGTACCTGTAAGCAGGAGATCGCCGGGATCGAGCGTCATGATTTCCGATGCACGCGCGACCTGCTCCGCGATCGAGAAGATCATCTGCTCCGCGCTGCCATTCTGTTTGAGCTCACCATTGACCGAGAGGCGGAGGCGGGCCGCTTGCGGATTTGGGAAATGTGCCGCCGGAACAATGCACGGGCCGATCGGGCAGCAGGTATCGTTGGCTTTCCCCGCGACCCAGTCCAGCTTGTAGAACTGCTCCGGCGCCTTGTTGAAGTCACGCGCTGAAAAATCGATCGCGACCGTATAACCGGCGATATAGGAAAGCGCGTCATCAACGGACACATGCCGCGCCGTCTTGCCTATGACAGCGGCGAGCTCAACCTCCCAGTCGAAGGCTTGCGTTCCGCGCGGCATCAGGACCGTCGCTCCCGGACCGACAATCGCGTTGCGCGGCGGCTTCATGAAGAAGAACAGCCGCTGGCTGTCCTTTGTTATGTCAGGAAAGCCCATCTCGGCCATATGATCGAAGTAATTCGCGCCCGCGCACAAGATTTTTCCGGGATATCGCAATGGCGCGAGAATACCGGCCTCCGCTACCGGATGCCCTCCGGTCGCCCTGCCGGCTAGGTCCGACAGGAGGGGCTCGCAACGCGCCCAATCGGCGAGGACATCCACAACCGTACCCGGAAGGGCGACACCATGGGCAGCAGCGAGCTCACTGAGCGGGTGAAGCGTATCGCCGACCACGAGACATGCTGTCGGCCCACTCGCAAACTCGGCCGTCGTCAATGCCCACATCAAGAAAACTCCCCTCGTCGATTTGGCGTGATCATGACATCATTTCCACAATCGTCAAAAGTTTGGAAAATTTAATTCATGATGGAATCTGGTATTAATTTTCCGAAGCTGCTACAGAGGTCGTATGAGTGACGCGCTCTCCGCCCCGGCATCGGCACAAACGGTTGCCGAGAATGTCTATCGGTCGATCAAGTCGGACCTGCTCTCAGGAGAGCTACCGCCCGGCTCGGCCTTGCTGACGCGCGATCTGCTCGCGCGCTACGAATGCGGCATCAGTCCCCTGCGCGAAGCGCTGGCGCGATTGGTCGGCGAGCAGTTCCTGGAAGCCGCGAGCCACCGCGGCGTCCGCGTGCCGCGCCCGTCCATCGGCGACGTTGAGGATGTTTACCGCATCCGGATCGCACTGGAGCGGGAGGCCCTGGGGCTCGCGCTGCAATTCGGCGACGATGACTGGGAGGCGGATATCATCGCGACATGCCACCGCATGGAGAAGGCACCGCTTCCCTACCATGTCGCGGATCAGCCGAGCGCGGTGATGGAGTGGGAGGCACGCCACCGCGCCTTCCATTTCAGCCTTATCAAGGCGGCACCGTCGCCGCGCCTGCTGCGGCTCATCGATCAGATGGTCGATCAGACAGAGCGCTACCGGGCGCTCCGTCTGACAAGCATGGATCGCTCCAAGCTTGGTCACGATCTCTTAGCGGACCATCGCAGCCTGATGGAATTGGTCCTCGCCCGCGATCCCGCCAGCCTCGATGTCCTCGCGACACATCTTGATCGCACACGGCTGGCTGTCTCGGCTATCCTCAGTGAAGCCGGAGCCCCTGGAAAGACTGAGTCATAATTCAGCCGAGCGGATGGCGGCCACCAGGTCGAGCGCGGATGAAAGCTCCGCGATTTCCTCAGCGTGCCCAATCCAGGCGAGGTGACCATCCGGTCGTACAAGCCACGCCATGCCCGGAACCGCGTTATAGGACGAGCGGAAGTTGTCGGCCGCGTCCTGGAGCAGCGGGATCGCCTCATCGTCGGCGGGCGGCGCGCCCTTCGCCACGATACCAAGGCTCCCGGAACAACCGGGCAGACGGGCGGCGAGTTCTCTGACAAGCGCCGAGAAAGGCGCGAAGCCTTCCTGACCGGCGTAGCACAGGAGACGGTGCTTCCCCTTTCCCAACCGCTCGTGGAGACGGGCCGGATGGGCCACGAACGGTCTGACAAGGCCATAGGCGTCGGGCGCCCTGTCACCGGCCTGCAGCCCGGTCTCGACACCTGCTTTCGACCTCACGATGATCGGGCTTTCCGGATAGCTGATGAGCAGCTGGGTTTCCTTGACCCCGGGCATGGTGGCTTGCTGTGAGAGAACCGCGTTCAGAGCGCGGCTCGTGCCTTCGACGACATCAAGGCCAACGGGACGCCGCTCGGCATCATAGCTTTGCAGAAGTCCCTCAGCCGCAAGGCCTCGCGCCGCAAGCGCGAGCTTCCAGGCCAGATTGTTGGCGTCCTGCAAACCGGTGTTCATGCCCTGCCCGCCAACGGGCGGATGGATATGCGCCGCATCGCCCGCAAGAAACACGCGGCCCTTGCCGTAGCTCGGCACGATACGGTGGCTCACGCGATAGAGCGATGACCAGCGCAAATTCGACAAGCGCGTGCCCTGCGGCAAGCCGCTTTGCACAATCGCCGTCAGCCGCTCGAGATCCGGCGGCGTTGCTTCGACACCCTCCGGCATGGCGAGCTCCGGCCCATCCTGCAGCATGGTCGAAAGGCGGTAACGCCGCACCGAACCATGGACGGGGACCGCCGCCAGCGAGTTCGGTTGCTGTCCATCCCGGTGCGTACTGAAGCGATAGAAGTAGCCGCGCGGCAGCGACCAGTCGATATCGAGGTCCCCGAGCACAAAGGTCTGGGGGAACTTGCCGCCCTCGAAACTCAGGCCAAGCGCCGCACGGACCCGACTGTGAGCGCCATCGCACCCGACAAGCCATTGGCATCTCAGCGTGCGTGTCACCGCCGGATCGTCGCCCTCGCGCACCAGTTCAGCCTGAACGCCGTCCGCGTCTTCCACGAATCTGTCCAGCCGCCAGCCGCGCGCGACGCCGCCGCCATGGCGACGCAGGCTCATCTCCAGCAAGTCCTCTGTCTCATATTGGGCAAGAGACAGCGCGCCGAACGGAAGGTCGCGTTCGGGGAGGTCAAAAGCAGCGACCTGCTCGCCATTGTCGAAAGTGCGTAGACCACGCAGCCAGACGCCCCGGTCGATCGCTTCGTCGGCAATTCCGAGATCATCGAATATCTCGAGCGTGCGGGCGGTAACGCCAAGTGCCTTGCAGAAAAAGCTGTGCTCAAGCTGCCGGTCGATGAGGACATGCGCGATGCCCTGCCGCTGGAGTTGGTTGGCCAGCATGAGGCCCACAGGCCCGGCGCCGACGATAAGAACCGCAGTCGTCTCCATCAAAACCCTTCCCGCCCGCATCCGTCCAGAGGTGAGCTTTTCGCCGTCGCCGCGACCTTAAGGCCCAACGCGATGCGGCGCCACGCTCCCGCTGTCGACAAATTGCTATAGACCGTGATGAAACACTACCTTACGTGATCATCGGACATGAGCCTCATCGCCGCCTATTTCGGTCTGTTCGCAACGGCGTTGGCCGCCGCAACCATTATTCCCATGCAGTCCGAAGCGGTGCTCGTCGCCATGCTCATGGCCGACTACACGCCTTGGCTGGTGATTGGCGTCGCAAGTGTTGGAAATGTGCTGGGATCCGTCATCAACTGGCTGCTTGGCCGGGGGATCGAGCGCTTCAGCGATCGCCGTTGGTTTCCCGTCAAGGCGAGCGCGCTCCAGCGCGCGCAAGGCTGGTATCAGCGCTATGGCAGATGGTCCCTGCTTCTCAGCTGGATGCCAATCATTGGTGACCCCTTGACGGTGGTGGCAGGTGTTCTTCGTGAGCCGCTGCCGATCTTTCTGGCATTGGTGACAGTCGCCAAGGTCGGGCGTTATGCGGCGCTGGCCGCGGCGGCCCTGCATTGGACATGAGGAGCCGCCGGGCCGAATGAGGGCGGCGTTATGCGCGCCGCCGTCGATCCATTATTTCAAGCAGCCTTCGGCAAGGTCGCCATGTCGATGACGAAGCGGTACTTCACATCACTCTTCAGCATACGGGCGTAAGCGTCCTCGATCTTGTCCATCGATATCATCTCGATGTCGGCGGTAATGCCGTGCTCGCCGCAGAAGTCGAGCATCTCCTGCGTCTCCGCTATGCCACCGATCAATGAGCCGGCAAAATTCCGGCGCCGCCAGATCACGCTGAAAACCGAGACCGGCAGAGGCTTATCCGGCGCGCCGACCTGCACCAGCGTGCCGTCGCGCTTGATGAGCGCCAGATAGGCGTTGATGTCGTGCGGCGCCGCCACGGCATCGACAATCAGGTCGAAGCTTTCGGCATGCGCGGCCATGGCGGCGGGATCCGTCGAAAGCACCACCGCATCGGCGCCGAGCCGCAGCCCGTCGTCAACCTTGCTCGCCGAGGTGGTAAACAGCACGACCTCCGCCCCCATCGCGTGGGCGAGCTTGACCCCCATATGCCCAAGACCGCCCAGACCGACGATGCCGACCTTCTTGCCAGGGCCGGCCTTCCAGTGACGGAGCGGCGAATAGGTCGTGATGCCGGCGCACAGCAAGGGGGCCGCGGCGGCCAGATCGAGATTGGCGGGCACCTTCAAAACGAAGGCATCATCCACCACGATATGGCTGGAATAACCGCCGAAGGTGGGGCCGCCCAAGACTTTGTCCGGGCTGTTGTAGGTGCCGGTGAAGCCCGGCTCGCAATATTGCTCCAGCCCCTCGCGGCAGCTCGGGCAGGTCCGGCAGGAATCCACCATGCAACCGACCGCCGCGATGTCACCCGCCTTGAATCGCGTGACATCCGTGCCCACGGCCTGAACGCGGCCGACGATCTCGTGGCCCGGCAGGCTTGGAAAAAGCGTGTTCTGCCACTCGTTGCGAACCGTGTGGAGGTAGGAATGGCAGACGCCGCAGTAGAGGATCTCGATGACAACGTCGTTGGGGCCGGGATCCCGCCTTTGGAATGTGAAAGGCGCAAGTTTTTGGTCGGCAGCCTCGGCGGCATAGCCAGTACATGTGAACATCGCTCGGCCTCGCATTGATGTGTGGGGGTGCACTTCTGGAGCCACCGGAGAGCAGTTCGAGCAAATTCCAGACGCGCATCCACGCTCATCAATGCATTGATGAGCCGACATTCAAGTGCGTGCCTAAATTCTCCGCATCGACATGATTGTCATCAGCCAAGTCGGACCGCATGGAACCTGTGGTCACGAAAAAAGCCGGGCGAAGGCCCGGCTTTTTGAGAAGACATGTGGTCTGGTCAAGGCAAGGCTGGACAAACTCAGGCTGCGCCGTAGCCGACCGTTCCCTTGATCTCCAGAAACTCGTGGATGCCGAAATCGGCATACTCACGCCCGTTGCCCGATTGCTTGTAGCCGCCGAACGGCGCACCGGCGTCCCATGCGGGATAGTTGATATAGACATTGCCCGCCCGCATCTGCGCGGCGATCCGGCGCGCCCGCTCGAGCGAACCGGACTGCACATAGGCGGCCAGCCCATAGGGCGTGTCATTGGCCCGCGTCACGGCCTCGGCTTCGGTCTGGTAGGGCAGGATCGAGATCACCGGCCCGAAGATCTCCTCGCGCGCGATCGTCATGTCGTCGGTCACATTGGCGAAGACGGTGGGGCGGACGTAATAGCCGCGGTTCAACCCCTCGGGACGTCCGAGCCCGCCCGCGACGAGATCCGCCCCCTCCTTGATGCCAGCCTCGATGAGATGCTGGATCTTGTTGAACTGGACCTCGCTGACGACAGGCCCGAGGCGCGTGCCTTCCGCCGAGGCGGGGCCGACCCGCAATGGCTCCACGGCAGCCTTGGCGACGGCTACCGCCCGATCGTGCATGGCGGCCGGCACGAACAGGCGTGTGGGCGCGTTGCAGGACTGGCCGGAATTGCCCATGCAATCCTCGACGCCGGTCCTCACCGCGTGGTCAAGGTCGGCATCATCCAGGATGATGTTCGCCGACTTGCCGCCGAGCTCCTGATGCACGCGCTTCACCGTGTCAGCAGCGGCTTTGGCCACGAGAATGCCCGCGCGCGTCGAACCCGTGAAAGACACCATGTCGACGCCCGGATGGCGGGCAATCGCCTCACCCACTGTTGGGCCATCGCCGTTCACGAGGTTGAAAACCCCCTTCGGCACGCCGGCATCGTGCATGGCCTCGGCGAAGATGATCGCGTTGAGCGGCGCGATCTCGCTCGGCTTCAACACCATCGTGCAACCAGTGGCAAGCGCCGGCGCGACCTTGCACATGATCTGGTTGATCGGCCAGTTCCAGGGCGTGATCATGCCCACGACGCCGATCGGCTCGCGCGCTATCAGCGTTGTGCCGCGCAATTCCTCGAAGGTGAAAGTCTCCAGGGCCTCGATCGTCTTGGCGAGATGGGCCGTCCCCATCGCTGCCTGCGAGCGATGCGCGAAAGGAAGCGGCGCCCCCATCTCCTGCGAGAGGACCTTGGCGACATCGTCATAGCGTGCCTTATAAGCCTCCAGCAGCCTGCGCATGAGGGCGAGCCGCTCTTCCCGCGAGGTCGCAGCGAATGCGGGGAAGGCCGCGCGCGCCGCGGCAACGGCCTTGTCGACATCTGCTTCCGTGCCGAGCGCGATGGTCGCGAAAGCCTCCTCATTGGAAGGATCGATGACGTCGAGCGTCGCACTGCCGCTGGGCGCGACCCATTCACCATTGATGTAGAATTGCAGCGCGTGCGCCATCTTTTGCCTCCAGGAGAGCCGCCTTGGCCTGTTCAGGCCGGCGTTTACCGGCCATCGTCGCAGATGCGACTGAACTAGCCCTTTCTCCCGCCCGAGGAAAGCGCGTTCGCGCACATGTCATCGGGCGGGTTGCGTCGCCATCTCTGTGGCTACTTAGAAGGGTATCGACGAGTGTCCGTTTTTTTGAGGCGATGAGGTGCCGCCGCCACAGGACGTCTTGATCGCGGGCGCAACGGGCTACACGTCACGCACGGCGCGCTGATTGCTGCGATCGTGCGCGACCACCCATTATCATTACTTGGTAATTCAGTTTTTTATTAGATTAATTAAAAAACATTTCCAACAAGTGCGGTTGCTTTCACTTGCCACGGCGCTATACATAGGCCGTTTTTTAAAGATCTGCGCCCGGATTCCGGGTAAGGAGGTCAAAACGCTTGCTCCGTTTCTCGTCATGCTGCGCGAGGGCATCGAGGCAGCCCTCATCGTAGGCATCATTGCGAGCTACCTTCGGCAGACAGGCCGCTCCGCGTGGATGCCCTTTGTCTGGATCGGGATTTTTCTCGCCATCGCGGCTTCGTTTTTCATCGGTGCCGTGCTGCAACTGGCCAGCGCGGAATTTCCGCAGAAGGCGCAGGAACTTTTCGAGGGTCTCGTCGGGTTCCTTGCCGTGGGCGTGCTCGTTTCGATGGTCTTCTGGATGCGCAAGGCGGCCCGCTCCATGAAATCCGAGCTTCAGCACGCCATAGACGATGCCTTCCAGCCAGGCGCCGCCGGCGGATGGGCACTCGTCGGTATGGTTTTCTTCGCTGTGATGCGGGAAGGGCTGGAGTCCGTCTTCTTCCTGCTCGCGATCTTTCAACAGAGCCCAACGCCACTGGCTCCGCTCGGCGCCCTCGCCGGCCTCCTGTGCGCCGTCGCCGTCGGCTATCTCGTTTATATTGGTGGCGTGCGCATCAACATGCGTCGCTTCTTCACCTGGACAGGCGTTTTCATCCTCATCGTCGCGGCCGGCATCCTCTCAAGCGCGCTGCGCAATCTGCATGAAGCTGGGCTTTGGAATCTCTTGCAAGCCCGCGCCTACGACCTTAGCGACATCCTGCCGGTTTCCAGCGTGAGCGGAACCGTGCTGTCGGGATTATTCAGCTATCAGGAAGCACCCGCCGTTGGTGAAGTCTTCGTCTATATCGTCTTTCTTGCCGTGAGCCTTTTTCTCTTCCTTCGGGACAGCCGCGCCCCGGCGCCGAGCCCCCTTGCGCGGCCAGCCGAGGACCCCAGGCCATGAGCATAGAACGCAAACCAGGCCCCGGCCCGTCGCCCCTCATGCCCTTCGCGGTTGCCGGCGCGGCTTTGCTCGCGCTGGCGGGCGGCGGCGCCTTTTTCTACGCGACTGCGAAGCGGCAGAGCGGCAGCACGTCCGATCTCGTCAAGGTGGAGGTTGGGGCGAAGGCCTGCAGGCCGAATGAACTCACGCTCCCGGCGGGCCGGCATACCTTCGAGATCCACAATGCCTCGGATCGCCCTGTCGAATGGGAGATCCTCGACGGCATCATGGTCCTTGAGGAACGGGAAAACATCATCCCGGGCTTGCGGCAAACTTTGGCGGCCAATCTGAAGCCCGGCCAGTACCAGATCACATGCGGGCTTCTCTCCAACCCGCGTGGCAAACTCACCGTCACGCCCAACGCGGCGTCGGAAGCCGCCGCCAAGACAGGGCCGGAGCTGAAGGCCTTCATCGGTCCCTTGTCCGAATATAAGTTCTTCCTGGCACTGCAGGGCGCGAGCCTCGTCACGGCGACGGAAAAACTCGTCGCGGCGCTCAAGGCGGGCGACCTGGACGAGGCCCGGGCGCTCTACGTGTCAGCGCGGGCGCCCTATCGCCAGGCTGAGGCGACTGCCATGCGGTGGGCGGATCTTCAGACCGCGATCGACCCGATCGCCGATTATCTGGAGGATCGCGAGAAGGACAGCCATTTCACGGGGTATCACCGTCTCGAATATGGATTGTTCGTCGAAAATACGACGGCGCCGCTCATTCCGATCGCCGAGAAATTACTTACCGATGTGAATGAGCTGAAAGCGCGACTGCGCGCCGTGAAACTGGCGCCCGACGATGTACCAGGCGGGGCGGCACGCCTCTCGAGGCGCCTCGCCGATGGAAAGATCGAAAGCGGCGAGAACGCCTATGCGCATAGTGACCTCGACGACCTCGACGCAAGCTTGACCGGCATCACCAGAATGGCCGGGTTGGTGCGCCCGCTCATCCCCGAAAGCTCCGCCGATCTCAGCCACGAACTCGACACACGATTGAAGGCGGCGCGCCAGAGCCTCGAAGCGCTGAAGTCGGGCAAGGACTATGCCACCTACGACAAGGTGGATGCGCCAAGCCGCAGGACGATCGCCGAAACCTTCCGCGCCCTTGCCGATACCCTCGACAAGGTCTCCAATCGCCTGGCTCCGGGATAAGGTCATGGCTCGACAGGATGATCCTTCCTCCCCACAGGACCGCGAGCGCCGGCGCTTTCTGCTCGGCGTGGGTGCTGCCGCGGGAGGCGCGCTTGCGACACAGGCCGCCCATGCCGAAGATAAGCATGCCGAAGACAAGGCGGCACTCGCGCAGACCGAGCATCACGTCACCGATGCGCCCACGGGTGACGCCTCGACGGAAGGCCGCTGGCCGTTCTTTGGAGAGGTCCAGCAAGGCATCGTGACGCCGCGCCCGGCGGCCGGCATGGTCGCCTCTTTCGACGTGATCGCGCGAACCCCGGACGAGCTGGAAAGGCTCTTCCGGACACTGACCGAGCGCCTCGTCTTCCTGACGCAGGGCGGCCGGCCGCCGGATCTCGACCCGAAATTTCCGCCGGCGGATTCCGGCATCCTCGGGCCTTTCGTCTCGCCGGACAGCCTGACGGCGACGGTCTCGGTCGGCGCGTCCCTTTTCGCGGGTCGCGACTGGCTGAAGCCGCTCAAACCGCGTCATCTCCAGCGGATGACGAAGTTTCCCAACGATGCGCTGGACGCCTCCATCTGCCATGGCGATCTCGCCCTGCAATTCTGCGCCAACCGGTCCGATACGACGATCCATGCGCTGCGCGACATCGTGAAAACGATGCCGGACAAGCTGGTGCTGCGTTGGAAGCAGGAAGGCAGTGTTCCGGTCATTCCGCCGCGTCCCGACGGTCGTGTCGAGAGCGCGCGCAATTTCCTCGGCTTTCGCGACGGCTCGGCGAACCCCGACGCCAATAACGCGGCTTTGATGCGGCACATCCTGTGGGTCGGCGAGGACAGGGGTGAGCCCGCCTGGGCAGTGGGCGGTAGCTATCAAGCCATCCGCATCATTCGCAACCTGGTCGAGCGCTGGGACAGGACCCCGCTGGGGGAACAGGAGCGCATCATGGGCCGCCACAAGGCGAGCGGAGCGCCATTCAATGGCGCGACCGAGTTCGACGAGCCCGACTACAAAGAAGATCCCGACGGCGCGGTGACGGCGCTCGATGCTCACATCCGCCTGGCCAACCCGCGAACGCCGGGATCGGAGGAGCATCTGATCCTGCGGCGGCCGTTCAACTATTCGAACGGCGTGACGCGATCCGGCCAGCTCGAGCAAGGCCTTCTGTTCATCTGCTATCAGGCCGACCTCGAGGCCGGGTTCCTCACCGTGCAGCGCCGCCTGAACGGAGAACCCCTCGAGGAATATCTCAAGCCTATCGGCGGCGGCTATTTCTATGTTCTGCCCGGCGTGCGGGAGCCCGGCGACTATCTCGGCCGACGGCTCATCGAAGCCGCGCGCGCAGGCCATCCATCCCCGACATGAAGACCAGGAGAAACGAAATGAGATTGAAGGCTCTCCTCGCTGTTGCGGTGTTGACCTCATCGCTTGGCGGCACGGCCTATGCGCAACAGGCTGCGACGCTCGATCTGGTCGAGCCGATCGCCGAATACAAGATCTACGTATCCGAGAAACTGCAAAAACTCGTCGCGGATACGAAGACCTTCACGGATGCGGTGAAGGCGGGCAATGTGGACAAGGCAAAAAGTCTTTTCGCCCCCACCCGCATGAGCTATGAGGCAATCGAGCCTATCGCGGAACTCTTCAGCGATCTCGACGCCGCCATCGACTCGCGGGCCGACGACTATGAGAATGGTGAGAAGAACCCCGAATTCCCAGGCTTCCATCGTATTGAATACGGTCTCTGGGAGCAGAATTCCACGGAAGGCCTCACGCCCTTCGCAGACAAGCTCATGGCCGATGTGACCGCGCTGAGCCAGCGGATCACCGACATGACACTTCCGCCGGAAAAGGTGGTCGGCGGCGCCGCGGCGCTCATGGAAGAGGTCGCGGCAACCAAGATCTCCGGCGAGGAAGATCGCTATAGCCACACCGATCTGTGGGACTTCAAGGGCAATTTCGATGGCTCTGAGAAGATTTTCATCCTCGTACGGCCGTTGATCGAAAAGAAAGATCCGGATTTCGTCAAGAAAGTCGCGGATAATTTCAGCGTTGTCGGCACGACTCTCGCCAAATACAAGAGCGGCGAAGGTTATCAGTCCTACGACAAGCTCACTGATGATGATCGCAAGGTTCTGGCTAGCGCCGTCAACACACTCGCTGAAGACCTGTCGACCTTGCGCGGAAAACTTGGACTGAACTGAAGACGCCCGACACGGAAGGTGGTGACCGTCGAAACCTTCCGTGTCCTGTCAGGCTCCATGTCCGATTATATCGAGCGCCGACCTGGAGCATGCCCGTTAAAAGACTGTGCGTCGGGTATGCTCCAGGTTGTTGTTTGGACGTGTTTCCTTCACGCGAACTGACTTTCACTTCGCTTGACAGCGCTTCAGCCGTGCCCCTCAAGTAACGCGATCGAGATCCGCAAACGCGTCGTCGGGCAGATCGAGTGCGCCAGCGGCAAGATTTTCACGCAGATGCGCAACCGAGGACGTGCCCGGGATCAGAAGAATATTGGGCGCGCGTTGAAGCAGCCAGGCGAGAGCGGCCTGCATGGGCGTGAGGCCGAGACGCTGAGCAACATCGGATAATCTGGACGACTGCAGCGGCGTAAAGCCGCCAAGCGGGAAAAACGGCACATAGGCAATGCCGTCATTGACGAGCGTATCGATCAAGGCATCATCGCCGCGATGAACCAGATTGTAGTGGTTCTGGACACAAACGATCTCGCAGATCTTGCGCCCCTCCGCGATCTGCGCGGCCGTGACGTTGCTCAACCCGATATGTCGGACGAGGCCTTGCCGCTGAAGCTCGGCCAGAGCGGCAAGCGGCGCCTCGATCGACCCTTCGGCTGGCCCATGCGTATCGAACATGATCCGAAGATTGACGACCTCCAGCGCGTCGAGCCCAAGATTACGCAGGTTATCATGCACCGCGCTCGCCAGCTCATCGGGCGCGAAGGCCGGAAGCCATGAGGCGTCCGCGCCACGCCGCGCGCCAATCTTGGTGACGATGACGAGATCATCCGGATAGGGATGAAGCGCTTCACGGATCAGTTGGTTGGTGACATGCGGACCATAGAAGTCGCTCGTATCGATATGATTGACTCCGTGCGCGACAGCCTCGCGCAGCACAGCGAGTGCCGCGCCGCGATCCCTCGGCGGACCGAACACCCCAGGCCCGGCGAGCTGCATGGCTCCGTAACCAAGCCTTTTCACCCGGCGGCCGCCCAGGGCGAAGGTGTCGGACTGATCGATGCTGGTCATGGTCTTCTCCCAATTCTCACATGAGACAAATGGGCTCTGCGCGTGACAGCGATAACCAGATACAATCCGCACAGGCTGTGCGGATTAGCGAACAATGAAGATCGATCTGAGTGACCTGAACGCCTTCGTCATGGTGGCCCGCGCCAAGGGCTTTCGCGACGGGGCGCGCCAGAGCGGCGCGAGCGCGTCGGCCTTGAGCGAGGCCGTGCGACGTCTTGAAGGCCAGCTCGGGGTGAGGCTGTTTCACCGCACCACGCGTAGCGTCGTGCCGACCGAGGCTGGCAAGCGTCTTCTGGAGCGGCTTGGCCCGGCGCTGCGGGAGGTGGACGTGGCGCTTGGGGTAGTGAACGATTTCCGCGATAGGCCCGCTGGAACGCTCAAGCTCAACGTGCCAGTCAGCGCGGCACGGCTGGTGCTGCCGCATATCGTCCCTTCCTTCATCGCGGCCTATCCGGACATCAGGCTGGAAGTGATCACCGAAGAGAGCTTCATAGACGTGCTCGCGGCCGGCTGCGATGCCGGGATCCGCTACGAGGAACGGCTGGAGCAGGACATGGTCGCCGTGCCGATCGGGCCGCGCATTCAACGCTACGCCACCGCCGCTTCTCCGGCCTATCTTGATCGCCACGGTCGGCCGGAGCATCCGCGCGATCTGCTCGGCCATGCATGCCTGCGCCATCGCTTTCCCAGTGGGACAATGCCAGCCTGGGAATTCGAGCGCGACGACGAGATCATCCGTGTCGATCCCACAGGGCCACTGATCGTGCAGGCTGGCGGCGGTTCGGACCTCGCCGTCCATTCAGCCGTCGCCGGCGCCGGTATTGTCGGGCTATTCGAGGACTGGTTGCGCCCTCATTTCGAAAGCGGCGCGCTTGAGCCAGTCCTCGAGCCCTGGTGGCCGAGCTTTCCAGGGCCTTTCCTCTACTATCCCGGCCGCCGTCTCGTGCCCGCGCCGCTGCGCGCATTTGTCGATTTCATCAAGACACCAACCGTTCGCCATGGGCGCCCGGCCGATGGTGGGCAGAATAGGCCAGAAAGCCTTAAGCCCCATCCCCCGACAGGGCTGAATACCAAAGTGGTCGACTAACCCTGCATGCGCATAAGCGTGCTAGTCCTTTGACTTTCGCGGAGGGGGCTGATGGCCGGGAGCCGTAGCTGCCCACAAATCACGTCATGCCGTGAAAGGCGCTCTCGTCGGCCCCATTGGGCGAGACGTTACCGCCAATGAAGATGGCCGAGGGCTCAGCCTCTTGAACAGTGTTCGGCCGCCACACAGCGCCGTGTCTCAAAATGTCAAGAAAATGGCCAGACTAATCAAGCAGGTGAATTGCGAGAAACCATACTCATCGCCTCGCGTGCGAGCGCCTGGAAGAGGCTCTCGGCATCTCTATGGCTTGGTAGACGACAGCGAAGGACGCCGGATACGCACCGGAAAGGCATTGATATGCCAAGGCTTCAAGGAAACCAGCTATCCCAGCGATCGTATAGCCCAGCTCTAATCAGGAGTTCCCATTGAGAATCCGTCGCTTCATCGAGCTAGCTGGATTATCGCTCGTCATGACAGTCTCGATACCAGCGGGGATTGCCTCAGCGCAGGACTTAAAGTCGTTGCAGGGGGCTTGGCTGGCTAAAAGCTCCGATTGCACGGACGTTTACACAATGTCGGCGAAAGGCATATCATTCAAAAAGCCGGTCGATCTCTTTGCCCCCGCTTTCATCGTTTCCGGCAACCGTCTCACGACACCGGGTGCCAGTTGTCGCATCAAGTCGGTCCGCCCATCTGGCAATCTCCAAGAACTTGCTCTCGACTGCGTCAACGCTGTCGGCAGCAATGACGTGCGCGTTCTCATGGCGAGACAGCCCGATGGCTCGCTCAATCGATATCTCAATGCGCAAGACACGATCGGCAGTCCCCATCAGGATTGCGCCCGACGACCGCAATAATTGCACCTAAGCACATATACATTGAATTGAAGCCCGCTACGAGACAGACATCGCCGGTCGTGATGTGAAAAGACCCCACCGTTGAGCCAAAACCATGAAGAGAATATTTCTGGCTCTGGCGATCCTTGCTTGCACGGATCTTGCTAGTCACGCCCAAACGCAGGGTGAACTCGCCAGGCACTGCAAGGCTGATTTGCGGAAATTTTGCAAGAACGTCCATGCGGGAAGCAGCCGACTTCTGCAATGCCTCAGGATGAACGGCAGCCTGATCTCCGCGGAGTGTTCCCAGACGCTTCGAAAAATGAAACGCTGAGAACGACGCATCAAGACCTGTGCCGCCTCAAACCCTTAGCCTGATCCCGTTCATGCTGGCATATTTTCGCTCGACAACCCTCATCACCGCGTGGTCTATCTCGCAAGCAAACTACCGCGTTCGTCAACAAAGGATGACCAAGATGTCTGTAACGCGTCGCCACTTGACGGCCTCACTCCTCGCGGGTGCAATATTCATGCCGGCAGTGCCGTTGATTACTTCGCCTGCCATAGCGCAACAATCGGTCAATGTGCGCGGCCTGGGCGTCGTGGCTGTTGACAATGTCGATGTGCGTGTTGTCTCGGTCGATCTTCCATCCCGCAACGTGGTTGTGGAACGCAGTGGCCGTCAATGGCGCATTACCGTTCCCGAGGATTTCGGCAGCCTCGCGGCCCTGAGGCGCCGCGATCGTTTATCGATCTCCCGGGTTGAAAGTGCCTTGATCGCAGTCACGCCCGCTCGCCGGGGGACGAAGCCAGATGTCGTGTTCACGGTGGCACGCGATGAGGGGCTGTTTGGCAACCTCCCGGCCCGCTGGGTCGTTCGCAATGTGACTGTCACGGCGCAGTTTACGAGCTTTGATGCTGCCAGCGGCACCGTCCGCTATGTCGGCCCGGAAGGCGCTAGAAGCCTTCGGGTGATTGATCCGGCCGTTATCAGTGTGCTGCAAACATTACGCCGGGGTGATATGGTTAACCTCGTTTTCACGGAAGCGACGCAGATCGTCCTCACGCCGCGCAGGCTCTGAACGCAACCCGATGCGGGAATAGCCGCGTCATAGCAGCAACTCCCCCATCCAACGCGTGCTGTCCGGGCGCGCGCAGCGACAACATTGGGCGGAGCAGGCCGCTCCCCAACCAGCTCCGCATCACCCCCTAGATTTAACTAATACTAGCAATACCTTACTGGCATCAACCCGCTAACGTGCACAGAGAAAACGCGTCAGGCTGGTGCCATTTTCCGCGGCATCCACCGAGACCGCGCCATGCGCAGCAAGTTTCACGCCTGAGACGAAAGCGATCCAAATATTTGTATTTACTGTGACACCACCTTCGTTTCCATCGGATCGAAGCTTCATGAACTCATACGCTGATAGCGCCAACAATATTGCCGTTGCCAACGCCTCGCGCCATGATAATGTCCGGGTTCGCATAATGAATGATATGCGGTAGATAGATGCCAATCCGTCAAGTTGTCGGGGCTCCAATGCAGGACATTGGGTATCGCATGGACAATAAAGTCGGGATGGGATCAACGGCGTCCCCGCCCGCTCAAGGCAGGGTTGGCCGCACTCTCCCCCCAGGCTATATCCATCTTGGCGTCGCCAAGGAAATTGTTCCTATATTACAGGACTTTGGCCTCGATCCCGATGTTCTCATCCGGGAAGCTGGGCTCGATCCGTCATCGTTCGATGACGTGACAAGTGTCATACCGCATGCCTCTCTAGGACGCCTGCTGGCGCTCAGCGTGGCAAGGACGAATTGCTCTCACTTCGGGCTCATGGTTGGCCAAAGGGCGACAATTCTGTCCCTCGGGCTGGTGGGCCGCCTCATGCAACACTGCGAGACGGTGGGCGACGCGTTACGCAGCCTGGTCTCCAATCTCAGCATTCAGAACCGCGGCGCGGTCCCTTCCATGTCGATCGGCGGCGATACGGCCCTCTTCAGCTTCTCGGTCTATCAGCCGGAAGCCGAAAGCGCAGACCAGATATCGGACGGAGCGCTCGCGGTAACCGTGAACGCGTTGCGCAGCCTGTGCGGTGTCGATTGGAACCCGAGCGACGTGCTTCTGCCCCGCAAGCCGCCGAAGGATACCACGCCCTACAGGCGTCACTTTCGAGCGCCCGTCCGGTTTGATCAGGAGAGCGCGACGCTGTCATTTCCGGCCCGCGATCTCGAACGGCGGATCGCCGGCGCAGACCCGATGCTTCGCGCGGTCCTTGAGGAGCGCGTTCAACAACTCAAGGGTTGGCCCGGAACAGAGTTTTCGGACGACATACGGCGTCTTCTGCGAACGCGGCTCACCAGCCATCGCTGCTCCGCCGAGGATACGGCTCTCCTGCTGGCCATGCACCGCCGCACCTTGAGCCGCCGCCTGAAAGACTGCGGTATAGGATATCGGACAATCACCAACGAGATACGGTTCGAGATCGCCCGGCAGTTGCTTGAGGATACCAAAATGCCGCTTGCGCAGATCGCCGCGACACTTGGCTATTCGGAGGCAAGCGCCTTCACCCGCGCCTTCCGCCGCTGGTCAGGGTTGACACCAACCACATGGAGGGAGGAGGAAAGGCTCGCTTGAGGACAAGCTGAATGCCGCAGGACGTTTACAACCATCGGCGATCGCGGATCTCGTGAGGATCTGCCAGCCAGCTAAGCGTTATCCAGGTCCTTCCCTCTGGACCCGAGGTAGCACGCCACCGCGCTGTCGATCGTCGGGAAGAAATGTCCCTCGTCGAACTGCGCCGATAGTCCGAACCTTTTGAGCTTGTCCTTGACCGGGTCCTTTAACTCGGCGAAGCAGAAGTCGATACCCCGCGCGCGCAGGGTCTCGTCCAGCTCGATCAGGACGTCAGCGGCGGTGACGTCGATACTTGTCACCGGAGCCGCCGTCACGACAACCCAACGGACCTCGGTAGGGGAGGAGGCGACCGCAGCCAACACCCGCTCACGAAACAACTCAGCATTCGCAAAGAAAAGCGGCGCGTCCCATCGAAACAGCACAAGCCCCCGAATCCGGCGGGCATCGGGGTAGCGTGTCACGTCGTGGTAGCCCGCGATGCCATCCGGCCGCCCCAGAACGGCGTAGTACGGCCGCCATCCGTCCCAGAGAAATTCGATAATGGCGATCACGATCGCCAGGCCTATTCCGGGAATGGGGCCAAGCACCGCGACCCCGACGAAACAGGCGATCGACAACCAGAACTCCCAGCGCTGAATCCTATAGATGCGCTTGAGGTCAGCAACCTCGAACAAGCCGATGGCCGAGGCTATGACGACTGCCGCCAAGGCAGCATTCGGCAGTGTCCTGAGAAGATCGGGTGCAAACATCAGCAGCACCGCGATGCTTGCGGCGCCAACCACGCCGGTGAGCTGGGTACGCGCGCCGGCCGCCTCCGCGACCGGTGTGCGCGAGCTGCTGCTGCTGATCGGAAATCCCTGGAAAAAGCCAGTCGCCAGATTGGCGGCCCCGAGCCCAATCATCTCCTGGTTCGGATCGACCTTGGCACCCATGCGCGCGGCGTAGGAGCGGGACAGGACGCTGGTGTCGGCGAAGGAGACAAGGGCGACTGCGAAACCGCCAAGAAGCACGGGAACGATGTCATCAAGGCCGATGAGCGGAAGCGTGAAGGCCGGCAGGCCTTGCGGAACCGATCCCAGAATTGCGACACCGAAACGATCAGCGAGATCGAACACGCCCACCAGAACCGCCGCGCCAATGACCGCAACCAGAATGCCCGGCACGCGCTTGCTGCCCCGCAGCAGCAGGATCACCGCAAGCGTGGCGATCCCGATAGCAAAGGACATCCAGTTGACCTTGCCCGCGAGAATGGCCTGCCCCATAGCCCACAGATTACGAAGCGGCCCCGTGGCGTCCGTCGAAATCCCCAACAGCTTCGGCAACTGGCTGATCAGAACCGTCAGGGCTATGCCGTTCATATAACCATAGCGTATGGGCTTCGAGAGGAGTTCTGTGACAAATCCCAACCTTCCCAACCCCGCCAGGACAAGCACGGCCCCGGACACGAGCGCCATGGCGCCGGCCAGCACGATAGCCCGCTGCGGATCACCGAGTGACAACGGCAGCACGACACCGAGGATGACAGCCGCCAGCGCGGAATCCGGACCAAGCACAAGTATGCGACTAGGGCCGACGATGGCGTAGACGAGAAGGGGAACGATCGTGGCATAAAGGCCGGCGATCCCCGGCAAGCCCGATGCCACCGCATAAGCGATGCCGACAGGCACCAGCATCGTCGCCAGTACGAGGCCGGCCACCACGTCCTGCCCGAGCCAGCTGATCTTGTAGTCGCGCAGGGTCTGAAGACCAGGCATCCAACGCAACCATCCCCGCCCCGTCTCGCTCTCACCTGTCTGCGGGGTATGGCCTGACCAGATCGGTCCGGACTCGCGGGGGTCATGCGTTGTCATTGCTGCGGAGTGTCTCTCGAGCCGCTGTCCTCACGCCTATCAGAAAACATACCTGTATCAGAAAGCATACCTGGCCAACGGCCTCATCAAGGGGCTTTCTCGACGCGGCCAGCCGCACTGCCGGTCATCGGTCCAGATCAATACACCGACGGGACGGTGTCCCGAACGGGCAGTGCATCCTCAACACCTTTGGGGCGCGATTGCGCCTTCGGCATCTTCGGAAGGTCTACCTTGACCTTCTCGTAAGGGATCTTGCTCAGGAAATGAGAAATAAGATTGAGGCGCGCCCGGCGCTTGTCATCTGAGGGAACCAAATACCAAGGGCTCGCCGCCGTATCTGTCCCGCGCAGCATGTCCTGATAAGCCTCCGTGTAGTCCCACCAGCGCCGCACCGACTCTGTGTCCATGGGGCTCAGCTTCCAGTGCTTGATAGGCTCATTAATGCGGTCCGCGAAACGCCGGCGCTGTTCATCCTGGCTGACATCCAGGAAATACTTGAGGAGAATGATTCCATTCTCGATCATTTCCTGCTCGAAGGAGGGCACAAGCCGCATGAAGCGCTCGTAGTCATCCTTGCTGCAGAACCCCATGACGCGCTCGACACCCGCCCGGTTATACCATGAGCGATCGAACAGGATGATCTCCCCGGCTGCCGGAAAATGGGCGATGTAACGTTGGATGTAGAGCTGGCTCTTCTCCCGTTCGGTCGGCGCAGGCAGGGCGACATGCCGGAACACGCGGGGACTGACCCGTTGCATGATCCGACTGATCACACCGCCCTTGCCTGCCGTGTCGCGCCCTTCGAAGACCACAACGACCTTGGCGCCGGTTGCCTTCACCCAAGTCTGGAGCCGTACGAGTTCAACCTGAAGCTTACGCAGTTCTGACTCGAATTCCTTGCGCTTCATGGGAGCTGGAGACGTCACCGTGTCATCGGCAGCCGCTTTTTTCGCCTTTACAGCGTCTTTCTTATGGCCCATCCCCATTCTCCTTCAGCGACCGATCGATCTCGTCCCGGACTTCCGGCGATCCGTTCATGCGGGCAGAACCGCAGGACGGGAAGGCCTGTTCGCGGTTGAGCGGATCCCCTGGAGCCACACTCTGCTCGCGCAACGCCAACCATCTGCCCACGATTTCAACGGACCATGATCGCGCCATTCACACCAAACGGCTTGATCCTTTGGGTCAAGCACTTGTCTATATGGGACGTGGGCCACGCTTCAGCTCGCCGCCGCGTACCCACGCTGGGAATGGATTGCGGCCGGTCCGCGTTTTCTGGTCCGCACCACTCTGTCGCCAGCCGATGTTCGCCGAACGAGAGGCGAATGGCGTGGCGAATACGCTTCCCCCGCGCCCGCTGCATGGTCCAAAACTGTCAAGCCGATGGCGCAAACAGTCAAGCAGCCGTGCAGGAAGAAACCATACTTCACTGGCTGCCAGAGATCGCCTCAAGTCGACGCTAGACAGGCCTTCCAGGACAAGGAGAACAATACCATGGAAGCTCAGAAGACGGGCGCCGCAGAACCCAAGGCATGGCAGGAACTCGGCGACGAGACATTCATGTCGGCGGCCGATTTGCGCCGCTATATGGGTGAAATGCTGATAGCAAAAGCGTCACAATCGATGGAAAGCATGGACCGCGCTGAAAAAGCGCGGCAAGAACTCGTCAAGCAACTCGCTGAACGCATCGATCTCACCCCCGAGCGGCTCAAGCAGATCCTTCAGCCGTTGCGCTCAAAACTGCGCGCAGCTGCCGAACGCGGAGACACGGAGTTGCTGGTGATGCGCTTTCCCAACACCCTGTGTTCGGATAAGGGCCGCGCCATCAACAACAGCGATCCATCCTGGCCTGACACCCTGACGGGTCGGCCGCGCCAAGCCTATGAACTCTGGCAGAGCCACTTGAAAGACGCCGGTTTCAGGCTGACGGCCATGATCATCGAATGGCCCGGCGGGCTGCCAGGCGATGTGGGCTTCTTCCTGAAATGGGGAGACAGCAAGCTCTGAGCTGCGATTGCGGTGGATGTCAGCCGACGAGCCATTTGCATGCCGCCGCCCGGTGCGTCCATCGGCATCGATAGCGATGCAAGCCGCACCGGGACAAAGTCCCGCGAAAAAGCTGGACAGCCTCGTCGCGTTAACTTGAAGGAGGACGTGATGCGCATTCCGCAAGGCGCCAGCCTTTTCACGGCACTCGTATTGCTCGCTATCGCAATCATGACGGCGGATGCCTCGGCCCAATCAGCCAAGCCGAAACCCGCGGGCCGTGTCGTGATCGATCAGGCCCAGGTCGCATTCATTGGCAGCGCGGCGGTAGGCGGCGGCACGTTAAACTTCCGCGGGAAGAGCTATCCCTTCACGATCAATGGCCTCGGCTTTGGAGGCGTCGGGGTGTCGAAGCTGAGAGCAACCGGTGAGGTCTTCAACCTCGCCCGTCCCCGCGATCTCGAAGGCATCTATGGACAGGCCCGCATCGGCTGGGCTCTGGCAAGCAAGGGCGATGGGCGACTGTGGCTGCAGAACGACAAGGGCGTTGTATTGCGACTGCAATCCAGGAGACAGGGACTGATGCTCGCCGGCGGCGCGGATGCGGTTCGAATACAATTTCGCTGACCTGCGCGCGTATGGAATTAGGACCTTACTGCGTCTCACCGGGAATGAGGTAAAGAACAACCGCGACAATCACGTAAAGCGCCAGAAGTTGCGCTCCTTTGAACCAGTCCGCGTAACCGGACATGGTGACCGCCAGTCCGAGTAGCACGGCGCCGAACAACATCCACATCTCGGCTTGAGAGAAGACAAGCTGGAACTGCGCCGGGCCAATGATCGGCGCCAGCAACACCAGCAACGGCGCGACAAACAGAGCGATCTGCACACAGCTTCCCAATGCGATGCCAAGACTGAGATCGATGCGATTGGCGCGCGCCATGGCAACCGCGGATCCGGTTTCAGCCGCGCCGCCAATGACAGCAAGCACAATCACGCCGATGAACATTTGCGACATACCCAGAGAGCGACCGGCCTGCTCTGCCGCGCCGACAAGAAGTTCGCTCATCCAGGCCGCGCCAAAGGAAGCCACCAGCAACATCACGATGCCGCGCATCATCCCCGCGCGATCGCCCGCCTCCTCTGAAGAAGGCGCGCCGAGTTCAGCAAAGGTCTCCGGGTGGGTGAACAGCGAATAGAGAAGGAAAAGTCCGTAGAGTGACAACAACAGGACGGCCACAATAACATCCAGTATGGCATATTGAGCCTGAGCGGCCTGCTCACCCAACGCCCGGTGAAAGGCACTCGGCAAAGCGAGGCTGAGCCATGCCAGCACCATGGTCGATGAAAAAGCCGATACAGCGCGGGGGTTATATTCCTGCCTCCGGTGCCGCGCTCCTCCCAGCAGGAATGACAGCCCGAGCGCGAAGAGCAAGTTAGCCAGGAGTGCCCCGACAATCGAGGCGCGCACCATTTCAACAAGGCCGGCACGCAAAGCCGCGATGGCGATGATGAGCTCGGGGAGATTGCCGAAGGTCGCATTCAGCAAGCCGCCCAATGTCGCGCCGGCATAGGCCGCGACCTGCTCCGTTCCCTTCACGATGAGCTTTGCGAATGGCACGATGGCGATGGCGGCACAGAAAAACACGAACCCGGCTGGCAGATTGCCTGCCCTATCGAGGATGATGGCGGCAGGAGCAAATATCAATAACCAGTTAATCGACGGCATAGACCTGAGCTTTACTGAGCGGCTCGAGGCCCTGAGGGTTGGATCGGTTGCCATGACCTTGTTGACCTGCAATCAAGCAGTGATCCGTCTTATGCCCCAAAGGCTGCCGGTCGCCGGATTACCCTGCCATCCGGATTACCCTGCCATTGGGCAATCCTTTCGGGGCAATCATCTCGTCGCCCCGCGAATGTCGATTACGCCTCAATGCCCTCCGAACACAAGCGTCTGGATAGGCATGATAAGCGCCTGGATCCTCAGAAGCATGGCATGGACCAACGCCACCGCATCAACGGCGTGAAGGGCTATTCCGCGAAGCGTGCCCACGCCTTTTGAGGCGAGCAGATCGTGATTACTGGTATAGGCGTTGGCGATGCAGCTGCTGCCGGGCATGACACCATCAAGCCCTCCTTCATAGAGCGGTTCCAGCGTCACCAGAATGGTCCCAGGCTGAGCGGCAAACTGTGCATCGAGCAGTTGCTCACCGCCCCTGAATTGCCCAGCAGCGATGAAGTCCTGAACACCGGTCACAACGAGAGGAATTATAGTCCAGGGCTTCGAGATACAGGTTGCCTCAGCCACCATCCCAACGCGCATCACTTGCGCCTCGATCTGGCCAAAGCCAGCCTGCAGGCGACCTCGGCCTGCTCCTTCGGGAATCAGCACGCCTGCCGGGCGCATCAGCGGATTGACCACATCGCCAACCCGCAGCGTGAATTGCTCCAGGCGCCCTGACACACCCGCCCTGACGACGGTCTTGTCCAAATCGACCTGGGCCTGAGCCAGCGCCGCCTCCGCGCTGGCCTTTTCTGCCGGCAGCAGCGTGGAGACCCTTGCCTCAGCCTCCTGCTTCGCCGCCGCCGCCGCGTCGATGGCGCCTTGTCGCCCCTCAACCGTGACCTCCAGTCTCTCGATATCGCGCAGCGCGACCGCGCCGGGATTGCGCCGATAGATCTCGCGCTTGGTTTCCAATTCGTCGACAGCCTGTTGGTGCGCGCCTCTGGCCTCCCTCAGCCGGCCGTCCGAGGCCAGAATGTCGGCGCGGGCCACGACAAGGGCCGCATCGGCCTCCACTATCCGCCGTCGAGCGGTCTCGGCCGCGGCCTCCTGGCGCGTGCTGTCCAGCCGGAAGATGGGCTCACCCTGTTTGACATCATCGCTGAACCCAACGAATACCTCCGCAACGCGGCCGTTGGATTCCGGCAATACCGGGATCGTCCGAAAGAATACGGTCACATTGCTTGTTGACGGGTGATTGTAGAAGATCACCGTTATCAAGCCGATCGTCAGCATCAGGCATGAAATGATGCCCCACCGCAATTCGAACCAGACCGAATAAAGGGTGATTTCCTTGCCGATCCGCTTGCCTTGGACATAACGACGATAGAGATAATCCGGCAGGATCGTCAGGATTGAACAAAACAGGAGCTCAAGCATGGGGGAGAATTCCGGCAGTATCTTGTGGAGATTTTATCCCTGACCGATCCGTCTCCTCGGCTGGACTGTCCTTCACTCCAGCGCCATGCGCGTCAGGCGTGGTGCCGGCAATCTTCTCCAGCGACTGCGCGATACTCCTGAGCGGCCGCCCGAAATCGGGGATATCGATCAAGGCCAGCAGCAAGCCCGCCACCCAGAACACGTGCATATGGGTGAAGAGAGCCAGCAAGCCGAGCACTGCGACGATCTCGAACTGCAGTTTGTGCGATCTGTGCGCGATACGTTCGGGCAACGTATGCAGGCGCAGAAACAGCAACCCGACCGCCAGCACGACCAGTAGAAGAAAAACCGCCATGACGACCATGAGAACATCGGTCGTACCCGGCACGGGAAGGAAGAACGGCAGGTGATCCGGCGCGGTCGCGTGGGTCGGATTCATGCCATTTCTCCCGCCATGACTTCAGGCACTGACTTGGACAGCAGCCTGCTTGCGGCATCCGCGCCCCATAGGCATCCAGCACGGACTGATTCATACTCTGTCACCACCAATGCCCCGCTCGCGTCTCGTCCTCGTCCAACTTGGACCAGGACAATTATCTGCGGGCGGGACGTGGCCGCTTGACCCGTTGCGCCATCCGCTTGACACTTTGGGACGCGCCGTCGTTACTTGGATTAAGGCATCCGGTCGCGCTGGCGCTGGTTATCCGTATAGCGCAGGCGGTTTTTTGAAGCGAACGGCCCTCTTTCACGGCGGCATACACTTCGGCGCGGACACTGATGGCGGTGTCGCATGCGAGGAGCGCCCTGTGCGGTGGAAACCATGGGCCCGTTGGAAGACGGCACTCACCCCATATAGAGGCCGCCGTTCACGTCCAGCGTCGCCCCGGTGATGTAGCTCGCAAAACCGGATGCCAGGAATACGGTGGCGCCCGCAACGTCTTCGGGCGTGCCGGTGCGGCCGAGAGCGATTTCCTTCAGGGCCTGGGCGCGGACCTCGGCGGGAGCACCGGAATGCTTCTCGCCCCAGTCGATCCAGCCGGGGCAGACGCAGTTCACTGTGATCCCGTAGGGCGCGCATTCGCGCGCGAGCCCTTTCGTATAGCCGATCAACGCCGCCTTGGCACCAGCGTAGGTCGGGGACGGCGAGCGAAAGGCTTTGCCGCTGCGGCCTGTAACCGAGCTGATGGCAATGACGCGACCGGCGCGCCGCTCCTTCATCCCGGGCAACACCGCGCGCGCGGTCGCCACGAAACCGCGCACGTTGAGATCAAAGACGCGCGCATATTCGGCGTCCGTGGTCTCGGTCATGGGCTTGGCCGTGCCAACCCCGGCATTGCTGACAAGGATATCGACCTTGCCCCAGCGGGCATTGGCTGCGCTGACGGCCTCATCAACCGAAGCACTGTCGGTGACGTCGCAGCGCACTGCAAAGGAATCGGCCCCACGCGACCGTGCGTCAGCGGCCACGGCCTCCGCTTCCTCGCGCGCCGCCGCCCAGGTGACAGCCACGCTGGCGCCGGCATCCGCCAGCATGAGCGCGATGCCGCGGCCAATGCCGCGAGAAGAAGCGGTAACGAAGGCCACCTGGCCGGTGAGATCAATAGGCAGCATGCTCAAGCCTTCAACAGGGGAGAAATCTTGGATCGCAGTTCCTTGACGGCCGCGGCCGGGGTCATGACGCCGACGACGACGCCCTGGCTGGTCTGCATCATGATGTCGGCGGCGCGCTGCGCCTCGGCGAAGATCGGCAGAGGTGGGCGAGCATAGGGCAGCACCGCGGCCTCGATACGGGCCTGAGGAACGGCGGCCACCAACCGCTGGTCGGAATAGACCGAACTGCGCACAGGGCCATTACCGTTCAGCGCCTGACGCAATGTGCCGTCCTTGCTTGCGAGATCGCGGATCAGCGACCAGGTCAGGTCCTTGTTGCCGGCGTTCTTCGGAATGGCGATCGACCAGAAATCCGACGTGGCGACGAGCGGCACCTTCTCCTTGACGCCGGCCGAGGCGACAACCGGCACGAGCTTGATACGGCCGGGATACTGGGACTTCTTGGGATCGTTGAAATCCGCGTAGCGTCCCATGATGGCCAAAGCCATGGCGACGCGCCCATTCTGGATCATGGTGAAGACGTCATCCTGCGACATCGCCGAGAAATTGCGCGGCAGGATTTTCTTGTCGAATAGCGTCTGCAGCGCCTCGAACATGGTCACCATGCCGGCCTCATTGGGCAGCAAGGTCCGGTCCGGCGCGATCAACGGCGCGTCATAGGCGAAGGCCATGGTGAGGAAATTGAAATGCGAGTTGCCCTGGAAAGCGAAGCCGTTGACCGCTGTGCCGTCGGGCCGGCGATAGGTAAGCCGTCCCGCCAGATCGATCAGCTCCTCCATGGTCTTCGGAGGGGCCTTGATACCCTGCTCCTCGAAGAGCGCCTCGTTGTAGAAAAGCCCGACAGTGGCGTGGCGGATCGGGATGGCCCGCAGGCTGCCGTCGATGGTCACTGCCTCCACCATGCCGGCGGCGATATCCGGGAAGTCTTCCACCGGCGCGGTTGCGACATGGCCCTCCAACGGCTCCAGCAGATTGAGCAGCCGCGGCGATATGGCGGTGTTCAGCACATAGGCGGCATCGATCGAGGTCTCCCCCAGCACCAACTCGCGCTGGAGGCGGTCATGCAGTGGGCCGTTGTCCAGCGTGATCCAGGACAAGGGGCGGCCATTGCGCTTCACCCAGTCGGCGGTGACATCGCCGCCCGGCCGGTCGGCGCTTGTCGCAACCTGCTGGTGCACGCGGTGAGACATAATGTTCAGCGCGGGCGCCTGCGCGCGGGCGACATTCCAACCAAGGCTCGACAAACCCGTTCCGGCAGCTGCGCCAATAAAGGCGCGGCGGGATAAGACTCCATCCACGGCAACCTCCCGATCTCGCTCTTCCCCGACTCTTGGCGGCGGGTTCGGCAACTTTAACAGGCTTCGTCGGACTGTCACGGGTTGTTGGACTTATATTGCCCCTCCCACAGTCAAGAAGCGGCGAGGCAATGGCGAAAGTGGCGGCGCGGAAGCACAGCCATGGCGCATCGGAAGGGTGATGTTTCGCACGGTGGCGGCTCACGCCGCTACAAAGCAATCACTTTCGCGCGCGGCTCGGGCTTCGTCGCCGCGTCGCAGCATCCGATAGCCGCCAGCGTCGTCCAGACAGCCTCGATGAGCGGAGTGCGAGGTTCCGCGCCGATGGTCGCTTCGAGCTTCCCGTTGCGCAGCCGAACCGGCTGCTGCCAGAGATATCGCATTTCGACGAGCTCCCTGAGCAGCGGCACGAAGGGCGCGGCCAGCCGCATGAGCAGCCAGGGCATCCGTTTGATTGGCAGGTCCGGGGTATCAAGCGCATGACGGATGGTCTCGATCATGCGCATGCCGTCGGCGTCCCAATGGCCGTCCATGTGGAAGGTGGCGAAATTCTCAAGCCTCCCATCGCGCTCAATAAGCCGCAGCATGGTTTCAGCGACATCCGGCAGATAGGCCCACTGGTGTCCAAGACCAGGTTTGCCCGGATAGGTGATGGCCCTCGGCTGCAGGCCAGGCTTCACCAGGCCCTGGCTGAACCAGTTATTCGCCGCTTTGGGGCCAAAGAAGTCGCCCGCGCGAACGATCAGTACCCTGGCTTTTCCTTCGTCCGCCGCTCGCCGCAAGCGCCGCTCCATTTCCACGCGAATACGCCCCTTGCGGGTTGGCGCATTCTGGGGCGCGTCCTCGGCAATATTGGGAAAGGCGTCGGGACCGTAGTTGTAAACGGTGCCGGGAAGAAGAATGCGTGCGCCGTTCGCCTCAGCGGCGGCTATCGTATTATCCAGCATCGGCAGAACGAGCTTGTCCCAGTCGCGATAGGCGGGCGGATTGACGGCGTGAACGATCAGCGACGTTCCCGAGGACGCCGCTGCCACGTCCGAAGCAACCATCGCGTTGCCCTTGACCCACCCGAACCGGTCGTCCCTCCCCACGCCCTCGGGATCGCGATGAAGCGCGATCACCCGCCAGCCAGAGCGTACGAGCTTGGCCGCAACTTCGCTGCCGATGCCACCTGTCGCACCGAGCACCAATGCCTTCCTCTTGTCCATGTCAGTCTCCATTGCTTGACGTGGTCAGAGTGGTCGCATTGTGAACTCAAAGAAATTGCCGAAAATTCTGCGTCTGGTATACGAATATATATGAGCTCTGAGCCAAGCTGGGACCTCTATCGCACCTTCGCCGCCGTTCTGCGGGAGGGATCTCTTTCGGGCGCGGCCAGAACTTTGGGCCTCAGCCAGCCCAGCGCCGCACGCCACATCGACAGCCTGGAAGCTGCTGTTGGGTCGAGGCTTTTTGTGCGAACGCCCCGCGGGCTTTCGCCGACTGATGCCGCATTGGAGATCAAACCTTTTGTGGAGTTATTGGTGTCCACTTCCGCGGCGCTCGTGCGCACCGCCGAAGGCCGGGCCAGTGAAGTCGATGGCACGGTCAGGATCAGCGCGAGCGAAGTCGTCGGAACAGAGCATCTGCCACCTATTCTAGCGCGGCTGAGACAGCGTCATCCCGCGCTCACGATCGAGCTATCGCTGTCCAACGCGCTGGACGATCTTCTTCAGCGCAAGGCAGACATCGCGATCCGCATGGTCCGCCCCGAGCAGCAGGCACTCGTGTCGAAACGCATTGGGTCCATTCGCTTGGGGCTACACGCGCATCAGGCTTACCTCGCCCGGCGCGGGACGCCCGTGAGCTTGGAGGAACTCGGACGACATGACCTGATCGGCTATGATGTCGAGACGCCGGCGATCCGGGCGATCGCCCAGCACTATCCGGCATTGACGCGAAGCGCATTCGCACTCCGGGTCGATAGTGATGTCGCCCAGCTCGCGGCCATTCGCGCTGGCTTCGGTATCGGCGTCTGCCAGGTGCCTATCGCCACCTCAGAACCGGATCTCATGCGGGTGTTACCCGATGCTTTCGCAGTCGATCTGGAAACCTGGGTCGTGATGCACGAAGATCTTCGCAGCAGCGCGCGGTGCAGGGCCGTTTTCGACGCGCTCGTCGAAGAGCTGGCCCCGTTGGTTCACCGCTAGAGCATTTCTGGTGAACTCCGGGCTTACCAGAAATTCTCTAGGCCTTTGTTTTTACGCATTTTCTTCACGCGAACCGGTTTCCACTTCGCTCGAAAATGCTCTAGCTGCCGCGACACGACGCCGCTCGGGACAACACTCAGCGGCGCAGGTTCGTACGGGCGAGTTCAAGAACCTCGTCGCCGCGGCCGTTGATGATCGCCTTCAGGAGGAACAGGCTGAAGCCCTTGGCCTGCTCAAGCTGAATCTTGGGGGGGAGTGCGAGCTCCTGCTTGGCGGTGACCACGTCGAGGAGGACAGGACCGTCGTGGGCCAGCGCTGCCTTGACGCCGTCCTCGAGCGCAGCCGGATCCTCTACCCGAATGCCGCGAATACCGATCGCTTCCGCCATAGCCGCGAAATTCGGATTGTCGAGATCGGTGCCAGTGTCGAGATAACCCGCCGCCTTCATCTCCATGGCGACGAAACCGAGCGAACCGTTGTTGAAGACGACGAGCTTCACGGGCAGGTCAAGTTGCCTGAGCGACAGCACATCTCCCATCAGCATGGAAAAGCCACCATCGCCCGAGAGCGAGATCACTTGACGCCCGGGGGAAGCGGCCTTCGCGCCAATGGCCTGCGGCATGGCGTTGGCCATGGAGCCATGATTGAACGAGCCGACAAGACGTCTCTTCCCGTTCATCTTGAGATAGCGGGCGGCCCAGACAGTGGGCGTGCCGACATCAGCGGTGAAAATGGCGTCATCATCCGCGAATTCGCTGACGAGGCGCGTGAGATGCTGGGCGTGTATGCGCTTATCGCCGGCCCTGGGCCGCGCGAGATCGTCGAGGCCGGTGCGCGCGTCCGCGTAATGCGCCTTGGCCTTTTCAAGGAAGGTCCGATCGGTGCGCTTCTTGAGCCGAGCGCTGACGGTGGCGAGGGTTGACCTGACATCGCCGATCAGCCCGAGAGCGACCGGCGCCCGTCGGCCTATCGCTTCCGGACGGATGTCGATCTGAACGATCTTCGCCTTGTCGGGATAAAAGTTGCGATACGGGAAGTCGGTGCCCAGCATGACCAGCGTGTCGCAGTTCAACATCGCATGGTAGCCTGACGAGAAGCCGATCAGCCCTGTCATGCCCACATCGAAGGGATTGTCCCATTCGATGTGCTCCTTGCCGCGCAGGGCATGGACGATGGGCGCGGCGAGCGTGTCGGCCAGCGCCACCACCTCGTCATGAGCGCCCGCGCAGCCGCTGCCACATAGCAGGGTCACAGCCTTGGACAAATCAAGCAGCTCAACCAGTCGGTCGATATCCGCGGTTGCGGGGGTGATCGTCGGAGGCGCGGTCCGAGCGATATCGATCCGCGCGCCGTCCGGCATGGGCTTCAGTGCGACATCGCCGGGAAGAACGACGACGGAGACGCCCTGCTTGCCGATCGCAGTACGGATGGCTGTCTCCAGCACCCGCGGGAACTGTTCCGGGCTCGATACGAGCTCCACATAGTTGCTGCATTCACGGAACAGTTCCTGCGGATGCGTTTCCTGAAAATAGTGGAGGCCGATCTCCGAGGATGGGATATGGGCCGCGATGGCAAGCACAGGCACATGGTTGCGATGGCAGTCGTAGAGCCCGTTGATGAGATGCAGATTACCCGGCCCGCAGCTCCCGGCGCAGACGGCAAGCCGTCCCGTGACCGCCGCCTCGCCACCTGCAGCAAAAGCGGCTACCTCCTCATGGCGCGTGTGCATCCAGCGAATGCTGCCGAGTCGTCGCAGGCTATCGTTGAGGCCGTTCAGACTGTCGCCCGTCACGCCCCAGATGCGCTCCACACCGATCTCGGCGAGGGTCGCTGCGAGGAAGTCCGCGATCGTTTTCGTTGGCATATCCCGTTGTCCTTCTCCTCACCGTCCAGCAACAGGCACGATGTATGGCCCCGGAACTGGCGGGGCAAAACTCACCAAGAACGTTGCTGACATCGAAGTGAGTAGCGTGTGGCTAAAATTGTGCTGTCGATCTGGCGAGCGAATTTGACGAGATCCACGCGATCTTGTCGAGCGAAGATGACGCGAAGCCGCGGGCGACCTCAAAGATCATGTCGATGAGCCGGCCGTCTTGCGGCGACCAAGCTAAGCGGCTTCCCATGGCAGACGCGCAGCGGTCGCGTGGCTACCTGGTTCGCCTCGCTTCGTAGAATTCGCGAATGACATCCATCTGGACCCACAGTTGGCAACGGCGGCTCGGCCCATTCGATCCATCGCGCTCTTTCCACCTTTAAACCGGACGCTAGGCGACGGCCCGCGGCAGGAATGTTTCTTTTCATTCGTTGACATAATGAATGGTTTTATACATAAATATCGGACCCTGATATTCTCATTCAGCCCCTCCAAGGAGGTCCAATGTCGTCATCCGAAATCCTGGAGTTCGACGCGCCCAGCGTCGGCTTGTCTTTCCGGGCTAAACTTCTTGCCGAAGAGAACCCCGATGTGGTCGCGCAGGTGCTTGCCCAGTTGCCGCTGAAGAGCGCGCTCGGCCATGTCGTCATCTCCGGCGAAGCCATCTGGATGCCGACACGTATCGTTCATCTCGGCCGCAACAATATGGTCCAGCGCCATCCCGGCGCGGTCTATCTCTATGCGCCCGGCCAATCGATCTGCCTGACCTACGGGAAGATCACCGAGAGCGCCAATGTCAACAAATTCGCCGAGGTGTTCGGCGAGGACCTGCCAAAACTGCAACAGCTCGGTACGCAGGTGTATGAGCAGACCGTCACTCAGCCACGGCGCAATATCGTCGAAATCAATGTCCGGAGGGCAGCATAATGTCCGCGATCACGCGATTCACCGGTGACTGGCGGGAAGCCAAGGCCATCATCGAGAAGGAGATCGATCGCGTCTGGTTCGATGAGCCCGAGGAAATCCAGAAGATCCGCTGGGGTGTGATCGACAGTGGCGCGGGAAGCGGCGAGCAGTCGTTCTCGGTTCTTGTCCACCTTGAAGCCTATATGATGCTTGTCGGCGCCGATGTGATGTACCGGTTGCTCAAGATATCTAGATACGAAGATACGGAGCTTGCGACCCTGAACCGCATGACGCGCGAGTTCCTGACCGGCACCTTCAACGTATTCGAGTTCATGACCGATCTCGGCCTCACAAATATGCATCAAATAGGACAGATGTATTCCGACACGCTCGACACGCTGAAGACGAAGGATGAATACGTCGAACTGACGGGCGCGATGATGACTTACGTCATCCGCATGCATCGCTGGATCCACTTTATCTTTCCATGGAACCTCGGCGTCGCCTTTCCGCACCGTAAACCATCGGAGGTTCTGGCATTCTCCAAGGTCGTCGCGGCGGCCTGAGACGAAGCCCTCCCCTCGGCTCGAAGGCCAGGGCCCGGCATTGCCGGCTCTGGCTTTTTTTTGCGCAAAAATTTATGCGCGCATCCATCGCCTGAATATAATAATACAGGCTCAAGAGTGGCTGATGCGCATCGGGATAGCAGTCGTGGCGGCGAGCAAGACAACAGAAGACAGCGCGGCATTGGGGGCAAACGCTCATCCGGCGGATCGACAGTCTTTGCGGGCGGAGCTTGATCGGCGCGCGGCTGGCCAAAGGCTGACGCCCGGACAGCGCCGCATCGCCCAGTGCATGATCGAGAACAGCGCGCAGTTGGGATTTCTCTCCAGTATGGAGCTGGCCGAACTGGCCGATGTCAGCCAACCGTCGGTGACACGTTTCGCTGTCGCGCTCGGCTTCGACGGGTATCTGGAAATGCGGCGGTTCCTGCGGGCCAATCATTCCGGCGAAAGCGCCGCGCAGGAGCAATGCGAAGCCAACCGATACCAGACGGCCGTGCTTGCCGAGGCCAGCAATCTGACGGAACTCGGACAGTCCCTTGCCGACACAGGCGTCATCGAGAGCTTCGGCGAGGCGCTGGCGAAGTCACGGCCACTGGCCGTGCTCGGCCTGCGCGCCTCGGCTGGGCTTGCCACCCAATTCGCCTATTTCGCCGCCAAGGTGCATCCTGATGTCCGGCTGCTGACCGGCGGCGGGTCCTTCGTCGAGGACCAGATCGAGCAATGCGCCGCGGCCGGCGGGCGCACGATGCTCGTCTTCATGATGCCGCTCCATCCCCGAGAGACGATCCGCGCTATCGAATGCGCCCGCCAGGCCGGCATGAGCATCGCGCTCGTCACGGACGCCAGCTTCAACAATCACGATGGCATAGCCGACATCCTGCTCACATCACGTGTCAGCAATCGCCTGCTGTTCGATTCCTACGCCGGCTCAGCGATACTCGTCTCTGTATTGCTCGACGCACTTTGCATCAGCATGAAGGGAGGTGCTCAGAAGCGGCTTGAAGCCGTCGACCGCTCCTCGAAGAGGCGTAAGGTTTTCGTGAGCTGATCGAGCATTCGAGCCCTCTGCCTGTTTTAATCGCCGATCAATCGCGCTTGCGCACGGCACCTAGACCCACCGTCCTGTCGACGATGACGAGAAGGATGACCGAGGCCACGATCAACACTGTCGACATCGCCGCGACAAAAGGCTCGTATTCGTATTGCAGGTAGGCGCGCAACTGTAGCGGCAGTGTCGTCCAGTTCTTGTTCGCAAGAAAAACAGACACCGTATAGTTGTTCCAGGACAACACAAAAACGATGATCAGCGACGGAATGATACTTGCCTTGAGCAAGGGCAATGTCACGCGCCAGAGCGCCTGCCGGGGCGTCGCGCCGACACTGAGCGCTGCTTCCTCAAGGCGCACGTCGAAGCCTTCCATTTGCGCCATCACATTGCGCAGCGGATATGGCAGCGTCACCACCACATGCGCGGCGAGCAGCGTCCAGACGTTGTTGACCAACCCCATCATGAAGATGATCTGGAACAGGGCGAGCGCAACGATCACAGCGGGAATGAATAAGGGCGACATCAGAAGCGATGAGACAAGCGCCCTCGCCGCGCCACGCTGACGCTGCAAGCCGATGGCGGCGAGAACGCCGAGGCCGGTGCTGAGAAGCGCCGTGGCGACACCGAGGATGGTGCTGGCCCAGGCCGCATGCAGGAAATCCGGTTTGTCCAGGATCGTGGCATACCACTTCAGAGTGAAGCCCTGCGGGGGAAAGACCATCGACACGGGATTGAAAGAGACCGCGATAAGAATGGCCAGCGGCGCCAAAAGAAAAGCGAAGAAGAGCGCGACACCCACATACCACAGGCCGCTGCCGAGAAGCGTTTTCTGCATAAACCTCTCCTCAAGCCGCTTGAACAGCCGGCGCCGGGCGGCCGGCGGATCGTACCGCCCATTGATAGACCCCCAGCATCACCATGGTGACAATCAGGAGGATGACGCCGATGGTGGCCGCGAAAGGCAGATTGTTCGACACCGTCGCAGTCTCGTAGGCAGCCACGCTCATGAAACGGACCCGCCCTCCGCCGAGCAGGATCGGCACCACGAAGGATTCAACGTTGATGCCGAATGCCAGTACGCTGCCGGCGAGGATTCCCGGCACGCTGAGCGGCAAAGTCACGCGGCGGAAGGCGGAGAGCGGATTGGCGCCCACGGTCATGGCGGCCTGTTCGAGCTGGCGGGGAATGGCCTGGAGAACGCCATACACTGACATGACGACAAAAGGCACCGCCACCTGCACCATGCCTATCACCACGGCCGTCTCGTTGTAGAGCAACGGTAGCGGGCGGGCACTGATGCCGATCCCAACGAGGATCTGATTGACCAGGCCGTTGCGGCCGAGGACCACCATAAGGCTCAGCGTGCGCACCACCAGATTGACCCAGAGCGGCAGCATAACCAGCAGGATCATCCAGGTCTGCGCCGCCGGCGAGGCCCTTACGATAACAAAGGCGCCCAAATAGCCGATGACGACCGAGAACAGGGTCGCAATTGCCGCGAGCCGGATGGTGCGCAGAAGAAGGTCGTTTACATAGTAGCTATCGGTGAGGAAGCGAGCGTAATTGCCGAGCGTGAACGTGTGCTGCACCTCGCCAGTCGGCCCCGCGCCGAGAAAACTCAGGATGAACACCCAGATCAGGGGCACGACGAAAAAAGCGCCAAGAATGACAACAGCGGGAAGGACGAGGACAGTGGAGATCTTCATGGCGCAAGCGCCTCGTTCGGCAGCATCCGAGCCTGGCAACGCAAGGCGACAACATCGCCAGCCTGGAACTCTGGCGCGTCCGGGCGCCGCTTCACGCGCATCTGGCGGTCACCAAACTTGATGAGATAGTCGCTTGACTGGCCGAAGAACATGAGGCGATCCACGACGCCGCGCGGAAGTTCCTGCTCCTCCTGCGCCTTTGGCGCATCCAGCGTCACCCATTCGGGACGCACGAAGGCAATGACGCCTCGCCCCACGTGTTGCTCGGCACCTTCGACCGGGATCACCATGTCCTCGGCCAGGCGTATGCACTGGATCGCCCCGCGATTCTCGACCTGGCCCCGGAAGAAGAATGCCTCGCCGACAAAGCGCGCGACATATTCCGAAACGGGACTGTTGTAGATGGCATGTGGCGTATTGAGTTGCTCAATAACGCCCTTATTCATGACAACGACTCGATCCGACAGCGAAAGCGCCTCTTCCTGATCATGCGTTACGAAGACTGTCGTCAGACCGAGCGTCTGCTGCAAGGTCTTAAGCTCCACCTGCATGTCTTGACGCAGGTTCTTGTCGAGCGCACTCAGCGGCTCGTCGAGCAAGAGCACGTCCGGTTTTAACACGATGGCGCGAGCCAACGCCACACGCTGCTGCTGTCCGCCGGAGAGTTGGGTGGGCAAGCGGTCGGCGAGGGCTTCGAGTTGCACCATGGCCAATGCCTCGGTGACGCGGGCGCGAAGCTCAGCGGAAGGTGTGCCTCTCAGCTCAAGACCCATCGAGATATTGCGGAAAACGCTGAGATGAGGCCACAGCGCGAAATTCTGGAAGACAAAGCCAATCCTGCGCTTCCACACGGGATCCCGCGTGACGTTGCGTCCGGCGATGTGGATTTCCCCACCGCTCGGCTCCTCAAGCCCGGCGATGATCCGCAAAAGCGTACTCTTGCCACAACCGCTTGGACCGAGAATGGAGAGGAATTCTCCTTCGCGCACTTCAAGATCGATGCTCTCGAGAGCCGCGAAGCTCCCCCAGCTTTTCGAAATGCGGTTGACACTAATCTGCCCCATCGGCGACAGTCCCTCGCTGCTCAGCCAGGCCCGGCATGGCGTGCATGCCGGGCGCGTTGTTCCAGTCGTCAGCGCGCGACAACTTCCTTTTCCCAGCGTTCTTTCCAGGCGTCCATCTTGGGAACGATCTTCTTCCAGTCGGCGATCAGAAGCGACCCGACGACATCCTCCCCATAGGGAACGTTGATGCCCTTGAGATCGAGCCCCGCGCGCGCCGGCGTATAGCCGAGATCCGATGCGTAGGTCATCTGTCCATCAACACTTAGAAGGTGATTGACGAATTTCTGTGCGAGTTCCGTGTTTGGTCGTCCTTTCACGACATGCACCGTCGAGACAAGAGCAATGGCGCCTTCCTTCGGCGCCGCGAAGCCAAGGCTGACGCCCTGCTTGTTGGCCCAGTCAACCCGCCCGCGCAGCCAGCGGGAGATGACGACCTCATTATTGCGGAAGAGATCGAGCAACTGCGGATGCTGGCTGTAGAAAACTGTGATGTGCTTGCCGAGCTCGGCCATTTTCTGGAAGCCAGGATCAATATTATCCTCATTGCCGCCGTTAAGCTTCGCCATCAGCACAAGAAGCTCTATATTGGCCGCATCGAAACCTGTTGTGCTGACCGCACCGTCATATTTGGGGTTCCACAGATCAAGCCAGGATGTCGGCGCGGGCGACACCTCCTTCGGATTAAAGGCGATGCCATATTCTCCGAAATTCGTAATAACGCCGTACTCCGAAAAGCGCGCCCTCGGGTAAAGCTTATCGAGGTTGGTAATGACCTTAGGATCGAGCTTCTCGAATGCACCCTGGGCTTCGCCACGATAAGCCCAGGCCATATCGGCATGGACAACGTCGATTTCCTTGGCCATAGCCTTCGCAAGACCATCCGCGCCTGATGCCGGAACGAATGTCACCTTGACGTCATTGTCCTTTTCAAACTGCGCGATGTTCTTCTTCAAGGCTTCCGTGTAGGCACCACCGAAAGCCCCCACCACGAGCTCTCTCGTCTGGGCCTGCGCGGACAAGGTCGCGGCCAGCGAAATAGCCATGGCTGCCAAAAACTTTCCCATCGTATTCCCCTTGCTGGAAGGCTTCTCTTATCGCTCAATGTATTGGAATATTATTCCTTGTTCAACATGAAAATTTTCATTCAGATCGCCGCAACGCCGACCCTGCAAGCGCTCGCGTGTCGTCCTTCAGGACACGTATGGCGGGAACACGCGTGAAAAGTGCAAAGCGGATTGACGGGATGAGGGCCTACAGGCATGCCATAGGGCCCGCGCCCGGCTTGACCAACTCACGCTGTGCCGCGAAACTGGTTACGGTCGCCATGACGACGCAGTGAGCTCCAAGCTTCGGGGTAACACCGGATGCATGCTCTCCGATCGCGTGTTGCGAACCCCTTCCCTGCGCCCCTTGGACATCGCGGGAGATACAGTGGGCTCCCGCCATTGGGCGCAGGGAGCGCCGCCCCTCACCCGAAGCATTCCCAGCAAAGACAGAACAGTCATCGCCGGATGATACCTCCCAGCGCGATACCCATCTACCGATTCAGGAGATACCCCGTATGCAGGAAAATACAAATCCCAACAAATACCCGCAACATATATTATAATGACATCTCTAACCTATATTCATAATTACATGAATATTTATTCATATAAAATCAAGCCGATTCTCGCAAAATCAAATCGCGCGAAATGGCCAGCATTTCGATATCCGAGTGACTCAGGCACTCCACTATTATTCGGCACATTTCCTCAGCTTGGCCGCTCAAGGTCGACAACGCCGGCCGCGTATAGCGGCTTAAGCTGAGATCACCGAAGCCGATCAGGGCGACATCGTCGGGAACTCGATACCCGGCGTCGGTGATGGCCGCCAGCGCGCCGGCGGCAAGCTCGTCCGTCCCGGCAAGTATCGCATCGAACGCGATCTTCTTTTCAATTGCATCGGAGGCGCTGCGAAACCCACCCTCGAAACGAAAGGCCGGGTTTGACCAGACAAGCGCCTCGTCGAACTCCAATCCGTGGAGGCCCAAAGCTCTTCGATAGGCCTGAAACCGCCTCTGCCCCGCTACGGAGTGGCTGACCCTGTTCAGATAGGCGATACGTCGGCAACCCCGTCCGACAAGATGCGCGATAGCCCGCTTACCGGCATCCTGCTCATCATGGATGATGGACATGAATCCCGCCGCCGTGAGATCCTGGCCAGTTGAGATGAGCCTCATCTTTCCGCGTCGCAGATTGGCGATTTCGGAGCGCAGTTCAACGAAATCCAACGGGTCAGAAGACGCCAGCACGAGCGCTCGAACATGGAGAGATTGGCAGTGACGCAGCGCCTGCGTAAGTCTCTGCTGACTGTGACCGAGATCGAATAGAAGAAGATCGAGATCGACAGCCTGCAAGGCGAGCTGCAATTGCTTCGCCAAAGCCGAGTACCAGCCCTGCTCTATGTCACTGACCAGAAATGCAACGGAAGCAATTTGGCCGGACCGCAGCGCTTTTCCTATGGAACTGGGCCGATAGCCAAGCACCTCGATGGATCGTATGACACGGCCACGGGTGTCCTCCGCAACGAAGACCTTGCCACTCAGGACCCGCGACACCGTGGCCTGAGACACACCCGCATGACGCGCGACATCAACAACGCTTACCATCCTGCCTTCCTTCGCACGCTCCACGATGGGCGGAGCCACAACATCCTCGAGCCCCTCAGGCCGGCGTGAACGTCTCCCTGGTCTCGCCGACAGGCCTCGCGGCCGACTGCCAAGAGGCGCGACCCCTACTCCTCACCTCACCGTGATAACGTTTTCATATAATCAATCACCCTCTATTGACAGCCGGAATGACCGATGTAAACGTTATCATGACACGTAGTGGAGGGTGGAGACAAATGAACAAATTTCTCGCGGCGAGCCTGCTAGGCTTCATGCTGGTCAGTCCGGCCTTGTCGCAGGGGCTGTCGCAGCCGGACCCGTCCGCGCCGCTCTACAAGCAATTGCCGGCTGAAATCCGTGAAAAGGGCTATATCGTTTCAGCCACGACCGGACGCTATCCGCCCTTCAATTTCATGAAGGAAGACGGAAAAACTCTCCAGGGCTTGTCGATAGAGCTCGGAGAGGAAATGGAGAAAGTCCTGGGCGTTCCGGTTAAGAACGAGATCGCAGAATCCATCGCGTCGCTCATCACCGGTCTCACCAGTAATCGCTTCGATTTCATTCTCGGGGTTGTTGCCGATACACCAGAGCGCCAGAATGTCGTTGATATGGTCGATTGGAAAAGGCAGGGCACCGCCTTCCTGATCAACCCTGAAGACGGCACCGCAATGAGCAGCATCGATGACGCATGCGGCCTCATCGTCGGCATCCAGAAGGCTAGCTTCGTCGAGCCCATCATTCAAAAGCAAAGCGAGCTTTGCGTCGCAGCCGGGAAAAAGCCGGTGACGGTCCAAATTCTGAACGACCAGGCCACGCTTCTTCTCGGCCTCAGGTCTAAGAGAATCCAGGCGGTTTTCTCCGAGACCGTGGCTCTCGCCTATCAGAATTCTGTCAACAACAACGCCTTCAAGGTCGTTCCGTCCGGCAAGAACCTTCTGGCGGAACTCTACCAGGCCTCGGCGACCCCCAAGGGCTCCGATCTGACGAAAGTCATTATGGCAGCGTGGCAGCAGTTGGTCGACAACGGCGCCTACGCCCGTCTCATGACCAAGTGGGGCATTGAGGACGACATGCTCCCGGCGCCTGGTCTCAACCTCGCCAAGCCGAACCAATAGACCATTTCTTTGGATACCTCGGTTGAAAAGGTATCCACACGCTCTTTTCGTCATGGAGGGCGCGAATACATGGAAAATCCGACATTCGTCCTGGTCCATGGCTCATGGCATGGTGGGTGGTGCTGGTCGCGAGTAGCTCCCATATTACGCAAGCATGGGGCCGGTGTCCTCACACCAACCCTGACCGGACAGGGTGAGCGGTATCATCTTCTGACCCCAGCCGTCGGGCTCGACACCCATATCGACGATGTGGTGCAGACGCTACGCTTCAACGACGCGAGCAACATCATACTCCTAGGACACAGCTACGGAGGCATGGTGATACGCGGCGTTCAAGATGCAGTGCCAGACCGCATCGCTGCACTTGTCTATCTCGACGCTCACGTGCCTATGGATGGCGACAGTATGTGCGCCCTCGCCGGGCCGGAGGTAACAGAACGCCTTCGTAGGCGGGTGGCGGAAGATGGCGGCGGCTGGAGACTTCCCCCCTCGCCCGCCTCCGTATTCGGCACTGAAGACCTTGAGGACGCGGCATGGATCAACCGTCTGGCCACGCCCATGGCTTGGAAGGCCTATACGGACAGGCTGCATCTGGCGAAACCGGCGGCGGATGCGGATCGCAAGATTTACATTCGATGCACGGCGCACAAACGGTCTTATTTCGATCTTGCCGCAGATCGACATCGAGACCGCAAAGGGTGGACTGTCCGGGACCTTGATGCCGCTCACAACGTCATGATCACCCATCCGCAACTGCTAGCCGAGACTTTGCTCACGCTCTCCTGACTGCAAGCTGCATTGCCCTGCTCGTCCGATGCTTCAAGCGGTGAGCGAACCTCCAAGACAGACGAGGCCAACACCATGTCACAGCAATCCATTCCGGTGCCGCTCGCCGGCCCCCAAGGCACCGCCGAGCTGCCCGACGTGGCCCGGGCCGAGAAACAATGGCACCCATGGAGGTGGGCGCTCAGCATTTTCGTGACCTTGCTGGTGCTCCGGTTCTTCATACTGATCGCCACAAACCAGAACCTCCAGTGGCCGATCGTTGCCAACTATCTGTTCAATCCAGTCGTATTGCGCGGACTTGGCATGACGCTATGGCTGACCTTTCTTGCCATGGCGGTTGGGTTTGTGCTGGGCACGGCGTTGGCTTTGTTCCGGATGAGCACGATTGCCCCACTCAGCTACTTCGCGTTAGGCTTCACCTGGCTGTTTCGCTCTGTTCCGACGCTGGTTCTGCTTATTTTCCTTTATAACATCTCGATCCTGGTCCCGACGGTGGAGATCGGGATACCATTCGGCCCGGTATTGTGGTCGGAACGCACCAACGACCTCGTCACACCGTTCGTCGCCGCGACAATCGGGCTCGGCTTTCACAAGGCCGCCTACATGTCAGAGATCATAAGGGCAGGCTTGTTGTCAGTGGATGACGGGCAGAAGCAGGCCGCAACCTCGCTTGGCATGTCGTCGGCGACAATGCTGCGCAGGGTCATCCTGCCGCAAGCCATGCGGGTCATCATTCCACCCACCGGCAGTGAGATCATCTCCACCCTGAAGCTCACCTCGCTGGTGAGCGTGATCTCCATGGCCGATCTCCTCTACACCGTAGAGACGATCTACGCGCGGACGTTCCAGACCATTCCGTTGCTGGTCGTCGCCTGCCTTTGGTACCTCATTCTCACTTCGATATTGCAGATTGGTCAGAGATACATCGAGAAATACTTCGGGCGCGGATATCGCAGCCGCGCCGGCACAAGCGACCACAGCGCAGCGCAGGAATGACCGAGCAATGACCGTGACCGAACACGCCAGTAACCCCGTAGTCGTGGCGCGCGACATACGCAAAAGCTTTGGCCAGAACCAGGTTCTCAAGGGAGTTAATCTCTCGGTTCGCGCTTCCGAGGTCGTCGTCATTCTCGGTTCTTCCGGATCCGGAAAATCGACCTTCCTTCGCTGCCTCAATCAACTTGAGGATATTGACGGCGGCTGGATCGAAATCGACGGCGAAAGCATAGGCTATGACTATGTGAACGGCCGCGTCCGTCGGCTGTCCGCCCATCGCCGCATGCTGCAGCGGCGCGCCCTCGGAATGGTTTTCCAGCAGTTCAACCTGTTTCAGCATCTGACCGCCATCGGCAATGTCATGGAGGCGCCCGTATCGGTACGCGGTATCGCGAAATCGACTGCACGCGCGCAGGCGATGGCGTTCCTGGAGAAGGTCGGACTCGCCGACAAAGCCAATCTCTATCCCTATCAGCTCTCGGGCGGTCAACAGCAGCGCGTCGCGATTGCACGGGCGCTCGCCATGGAGCCCAAGGTAATGCTGTTCGACGAGCCGACCAGCGCGCTCGACCCCGAACTCGTCGGCGAGGTACTCGCGGTGATGAAGGACGTCGCCAGGAGCGGAACGACGATGATCGTGGTCACCCATGAAATGGGCTTTGCGAGCGAGGTCTCGGACCGGGTCGTCTTCATGGATCACGGTGTCGTCATTCAGGATGCCCCCTTCGAGGATCTGGCCGCCAACCCGGCCAGCGGGAAGGTCGCCAGTTTCGTCCGCAACGCAAAACACTGATTTCGATCAGCATTTCCAAAGGACAGGCCATGCTTATTGACGCCCTTCAATGCGGTGAATTCGACCGCGACGTTCTCGAGATGCTGCGGGCAGGCGGGTATACCTGCGTAACCCCGACCCTCGGCTTCTGGGAAGGCACGCTGGAATCCATGGACGCCATCGGCAAATGGAAGGATATGGAGCGGGACCATGCCGATCTGATCCGGATCGTGCGCAAGAGCGATGACATCCGCCAATGCGTGGCGGACGGCAAGCTTGGTGTCCTGCTTGGCTTCCAGAACACAAATTGTCTGGAAGATCGCATCCGCTTCGTGGAGCTCTTCGCGGATATGGATACCCGCGTGATGCAGTTGACCTACAATAATCAGAACGAGCTTGGAGGCTCCTGCTACGAGGACGAAGACAGCGGCCTCTCCCGCTTCGGCCGCGAGGTCGTGGTCGAGATGGCCCGTTGCGGCATCGTCGTGGATTGCTCGCATGTCGGCGATCGCACGACGCTCCATGCGATCGAGCACAGCCCCAAGCCAATCGCCGTGACCCATGCGAACGCCGCGTCGATCTTCCCGCACAAGCGCAACCGCAGCGATGACGTGCTGAAGGCGCTGGCTGAAACCGGCGGCGTTATCGGCTGCGCGGCCTACCGCAACATAACGCCGGATGCTGCCTGCGCGACTGCGCGTGGCTTTGCGGAAATGATCGCGCGGACGGTCGAGATAGCAGGCATCGACCATGTCGGCCTGGGCACCGATTTTAGCTACAAGTCGAATGACGCATTCCGGGAATGGATGCGCAAGGGGCGCTGGACCCGGTCCGTGCAGTATGGCGCGGGTTCGGCTACCCGTCCCGGCGCGGTCTCCAAGCCGGATTGGCTGCCGACTGCCGACCGCCTGAAGGATCTCGAACCCGCCTTGGCCGAAGTGGGATTCTCATCGGACGAAATCGGAAAGATCATGGGTGGGAACTGGCTGCGTCTCTATGGCGCGGTATTCGGCTGAACCAGTTTCTTACCGCCGAGAACGTATCGCGTTCCTTCGAAAGGCGTGGCGCGAGGCATTCGCGTCACGCGCTGCGCCGTCCTTCCCGCCTGCAGTCTCCAGCGGCCCGCAACCGGAGAAATAATGTCACACGCGCCCAGGATCCGTATCGCTGTTCAACTTCAGCCGGTTCACTGCACATATGATACATTGCGCGCTGCCGTTTCGCGTGTCGATGCCTCCGGCGCGGACATCCTTTTCAATTCGGATCATTTCTTTCCATCGATCGGGGATGATCGTGGAAGTTGCTTTGAGGCCTGGACAATGCTTGGCGCATGGGCGGAACAGACGCGCCATGTTCAGCTCGGCGTTTCTGTGAGTGGCAACACGTATCGAAACGCCCATCTCCTTGCGGACATGGCGCGAACGGTCGATCACATAGCACATGGCAGAGCGATCTTGGGTATTGGTTCCGGCTGGTTCAGAAAAGATCATGACGAATATGGCTATGACCTGTCTGACGCAAAAAGCCGTCTCGAAGGTCTCCATCAATCGCTGGAGGCCATAAGATACAGGCTCCCACGGCTTAATCCGCCTCCGGCGGGCAAACTGCCTGTCATGATCGGCAATGGCGGCGACCGGAAACCACCTGAGATGGTCGCGCGCCACGCCGACATCTGGATGGATTTCAAGTCCCCTGAGGTGGTACAGGCCTACAATGAAGAATTGGACTCTGCCTGCGAGACGATCGGGCGCGATTCCCTTTCCATCGAACGTGGGGTCGCGGTATCACCGGACGACCTTTCAAAGACTCGAGCATTTCTGGATGCGGGATGTACGCTTTTCATGGTGCGTACAGCCGGCCCCCGGTTCGACCTGTCCTTTTTACCGGAATGGATTGCCTGGCGGGACACACGCAACGGTCGAGACTGAGCAACAAATACTGATCAACAAATCCGGCCGCGTGTGGAGACCGCACTGCTCTCCACACCGCGTCCGGCGGATGGCTTATGTCCCGTGCATCGACATGACGACGCCCAGGGAGCGCAGGTCCTGCCAATAGGCCGGATATGTCTTGTTGACGCAATCGGGGTCCTTGATGGTGACCCCCGGCACCATTAGGCCAGCGAGCGCCAGGCTCATGGCGATCCGGTGATCGGCGTAGGTCTCGATCTCCGCGGCCTGAAAGCGGTCTGCCGGCAAAGGTGTGACGACGAGGTCATCCCCGTCCTCGATAGCCAATCCGGGAGCCAGTCGCGACAGCTCATTGGCGAGGGCGGCGACACGGTCGCATTCCTTGACGCGCAGGTTTGCGATGCCCGTGAAGCGAACCGGCGCCGCGCAGAACGCGGCCAGGACCGCCAGGGTGGGAACGGCATCCTGCATCTGCGATCCGTCGATCTCCCGCGGCAGATGCGGAAACTGGCTGATCAAGGCGTGGGCGCGCGCATCAGGCTGGGTGAAGGCGCTCGCAGCCGTGCCGATATCGATCGCCCCGCCGGTCAGAACTTCCGCCGCCCACAGGTAGGTGGCCGCCGACGCGTCAGGCTCGATGTGCATGTCGGCGGCGCTGTAACCGCCCGGCTGGACCACCCATGTCGCGGCGTTCAGTTCCTCGACACGCGCGCCGAAGTGGCGCATCGCGGCGCAGGTGAGGTCGACGTAGCCTCGCGCGCCGATAGCCTCGCCCTTGAGGTTGACATGGACCGGGCGAGATCCGCCGGCGGCCAGCATCAGCAAAGCGGAAATGTATTGGCTCGAAAGCCCGGCATCGACGGTGACACTGTCGCCCTCGAAGCGGCCACGCCCCTCGACCGTCACCGGCGGACAACCGGTTGGCGCGCTCGCGGTGACGCCCAGTTGGTCGAGCGCCGTGACCAGCGGCGCGATCGGCCGCTTCTGCATGTGGTCATCGCCGGTGATGACGACAACGCCGTTCGCGAGGGCGGCCGCAGCGGTCAGGAAGCGGGTGGCGGTGCCGGCGTTTCCTAGGAAAACGGGTTCGGAAGGCGCCTTTAATCCACCGGTGCCGTGGATGAGAAAGCTTGTCGCGTCAGGCTCATCGATCACGACGCCCATGTGCCTAAGGGCATTCGCCATATGGTGCGTGTCATCGCTCTTCAACGCGCCGGTCAGGCGGCTCGTTCCATTGGCGAGCGCGGCCAAAAGAAGCGCGCGATTTGTGATCGATTTTGACCCTGGTGGCGCAACGGCGCCGCGCAATGGATGCTGAGGGGGGACCAACGTCAGCGTCTTCGTCATCTCTTCTTCGCCTGCCTGCCAAATCGCGGCGCGAAATTGGCATGTCTGAGCCCGCTAGAACACCTCATTTTTCGCCACCCAGCCAGCCACCACCGACACGAGCCTTACGCCGGAAAAGCACCAGAAGGCAATCGTCCCGGACCAATCTGGCGCATGTCAACTTGGCGCAGAGCCTCTCGCGGCATGACGGCCGACGAGGAGACGGGGGCCGCCGGATCCGGCCCAATCCACAGCGACCCAAAAGGCAGATGCCCTCTGGCGTCAGGTTCACCACTTGTCACAGATCGGTGGCGGCCCGGTTTAGGACGCTCATGGATGTCCGCCCTCCCGTTCAGGGGAGGATGCCAGCTCCCGATACCCTGTCCATGTGCCTTAGGCCAGCAAGCTGGTGGTCTCCAAGAAACGCATGAAGCTTTGCTTTTTGTGCAGGAGTCAGGGGCCACGCGGAAGGGGGGCGCGTCGGCCCGCAATCGAGCCCCAACGCCTGTAGAGCAGCTTTGACAACGGACACATTGGCACCGTTCATTTCCTCGGCCCGTATATCCTCAAAAGCCTTCATACCTGCGATCAGCGCGTTCGCAACTTGATAGTTTCCCGCTTCCAGCGCGCCATGGATTGCGAGGGAACGTTCGGGCCACACATTGACCAGTCCGGACGTGAAACCGCGCGCACCCACCGCATAGAAAATCGGCGCCCATACCTCCGCAAGGCCACCGACCCAGACGATGGACGGGTCGCACGCGGCTTTAGCCTCGGCAAGCCGGAGAGGGTTCGGCGTGGCCCATTTGACGCCCCGCACGCCGGGCACGGCGCACAAATCGGCGATGGCCGCGGTGCCTATGGCGTCATTGCGCAGATAAAGCATCATCGGCAACCCGCCCGACGCATCGGCGACCGCTTTCAGATAATCGACGACCCCGCGCGCGGCCACGAAAGGATCGGGCGGCTGGTGGATCATCAACCCAGCAGCGCCAGCGTCCGCCGATGCGCGGGCTAGGCGACGGGCATCTCCGATGGCCCGCCCGACACCGGCGAGAACGGGCGCACGTTTCGCCACCAAGCCGACGACCTCGCGCACCATGGTGCAAGCTTCGTCGGTAGTCAGGGCGTAGAATTCGCTCGTATTTCCATTGATAACGGGGAGATGCATGCCTGCACCGAGGGCCCGGTCGAGAATCGGCGCGAGGCGTTCGGGAGCAATCCGGCCTTCAGCATCATACGGGGTGACCAGAATTCCTGAAATCCCGGTCAGTGCGTTTTCGAGCGAAATTGTCATCGATCGTCCTCAGAAAATATCGGGTTCGCCAACGGCCTTGCCGAAGCCGCGTTCGAGAAAGTCGAAATCACAACCCTTGTCGGCCTGCGTCACATGGCGCGAGAACATCCAGCCCCACCCGCGTCCATAGCGGGGTTCGGGCGCTTGCCATGCGGCACGGCGGCGTTCCAGTTCGTCATCATCGACCAGCATGTCGAGCCTGCGGCCTGGCAGGTCCATGCGCACGATGTCACCACTGCGCAAGAGCACCAGTGGTCCGCCAATATAGGCTTCCGGTGCGACATGTAGGACGCATGCGCCGTAAGACGTGCCGGACATGCGGGCGTCCGAAATCCTCAGCATGTCGCGGCAGCCCCGTCGGATCAAGGCCTTTGGTATCGGCAACATTCCCCATTCGGGAAAGCCGGGGCCTCCAATGGGGCCGGCATTGCGCAGCACCAGCACGTGATCCGGAGTCACATCGAGGTGTTCGTTATCGATCGCCGCCTTCATCTCCGGGTAGCTGTCGAATACCAACGCGGGTCCCTCGTGAACATGGAATCTCGGGTCGCAGGCCGCTGGCTTGATGACGGCGCCATCCGGACAGAGGTTGCCGCGCAGCACAGCGAGCGATCCCTCGTGATAGACGGGATTGGACAACGGCCGGATCACGTCCTCATTATAAACCTGCGCGTGCTCGAGTGTCTGGCCAAGGGTCTTTCCTGTAACCGTAATGGCCGAGAGATCAAGGCGACTGCCAATCTGGTTCATCAATGCCTTCAGGCCACCCGCGTAATAGAAATCTTCCATGAGATAGTCTTTGCCGGACGGGCGGATATTCGCGATGAGTGGCGTGTTACGACCTAACGCATCAAGGTCATCCAGGGTTAGTTCCACACCGGCGCGGCGAGCGATTGCGATCAAGTGGATCACGGCATTCGTCGAGCATCCCGTTGCCATGGCGACGATGGCGGCATTCCTCACTGCGCTTTCCGTCACGATCCGGTCCGGCGTCAAACCCTCCCGCACCATCGCAACGATGCGCCGGCCGCAGTCTGCCGCCATGCGTTGATGGCCGGAATCGACCGCGGGAATCGACGATGCGCCTGGGAGCGTCAGGCCCATGGCCTCGGCAATGGCCGTCATGGTCGCGGCGGTACCCATCGTCATGCACGTACCCGCCGAGCGCGCTATGCCCCCCTGGATACCGAGCCATTCTGCGTCAGACACATGTCCTGCGCGACGTTCATCCCAGTATTTCCAGGCGTCCGATCCCGAGCCGAGTGCATTTCCCGCATAGTTGCCTCGCAGCATCGGGCCGGCGGGCAGGAAAATCATGGGAACGCCGGCGGAAAGACCTCCCATGACGAGAGCGGGCGTCGTCTTGTCACAACCGCCCATGAGTACCACGCCATCGAGCGGATGCGCCCTGATCTGCTCTTCCGTTTCCATGGCCAGGAGGTTGCGGTAAAGCATCGAGGTCGGCTTGTTGAAGCTTTCGTCGACAGAAAGAGCTGGCAGCTCGACGGCGAAACCGCCGGCCTGCGCGACGCCGCGTTTTACGTCCTGCGCGCGCTCGCGGAAATGTCCATGGCAGGCATTCAGCTCTGACCAGGTGTTGAGTACACCGATGATCGGCTTTCCCATAAAATCGGCTTCGGAATAGCCGAGCTGCATCAAACGCGAGCGATGGCCCATCGATCGCAGATCATCGGGATCGAACCATCGGGAGCTGCGAAGCCGCGCTTTTACCTCACCGGTCATGGCTGTCGTCCTTCGCACCGAAGACGTGGTCCTGCAGGAACCGAGCGATTGCTATACCAATCGCGCGCGTCGCCTCCGCCTCGAGATGCACGCCGTCGATCGAGGACGCCTCCGCAACCTTCGCCGCGTCGAAGAAGTGGCATCCCCGCTCGCCCGCAAGCGACCGATAAGCCGGCTGCAGCCGGAGAGATTCCGAAATCTGGCGCCCCAGCCTGGGCCCCTCCCCCGAAGCAGTCTGCCGGAAATGCGGGGGACTTACGATCATGATGCCCGGCATGCGGCATGAGGCGTGCCAAGGATGTGTCCGGATGAGTTCGACCAGGTGCCCGATGCCTTCGGCCGCCCCCTCGGCCGATCCACAGATGGCAGGCTTCAAATCGTTCGTGCCGAGCATGATGATCACGAGGTCGAGCGGCTGATGCGTCGATAGCACGACTGGCAATGCCTTTGCCCCGTTCTTGCTGACCGGCGAAGACGGATCCTCGAAAACAGTGGTGCGGCCGCCCTGCCCTTCCTCGATCACACGCAGGCCCTGACCAAAAGCGCGCTCCAGGACAGATGGCCAGCGTACAGCTTCTCCATGACGGCATCCCCGCAGGGGATCGAGGCCCCAGGTGAGGCTGTCGCCAAAGCAGAGGACGCGGTGTGGTTCAGGATGCATCGAAGGCCACCGTGGTGCATTTGACCCGCAGATACGCTTCAAGCCCTCGCAGGCCCTTCTCACGGCCAATGCCGCTGTCCTTGACTCCGCCGACGGGCGTTTCAACGCCGCCAGCCAGAAAGCGGTTGACAAAGACCTGGCCAGCTTCGACCGAGCGGGCAAAGGAGAGCGCACGGTCTATGTTCCGGGTGTATATCCCGGCGACTAGGCCGAAGCGTGAGTTGTTGGAGACCCGCAAGGCCTCGGCCGGATCATCGACCTCCAAAACGGTCAGAACCGGCCCGAAGATCTCTTCTTGCGCGAGTGGTCTGTCGGGACGGGACGCCATGATCGTAGGCTGAAAGAAATAACCTGGCCCGGATGCTTGAACACCACCCGCGAGGACACGATCGCCTGCCATTTTTGCCTTCTGCACCATATCATCGACTTTTTTCAACTGTGTCTCGGACGCAAGCGGTCCGAGGTCGGGGTCCTGCAATCCATGGCCGAGATCCAGCAAACGGGCACGTCGGGTGATATCGTCCAGCAGCTTGTCGGCGACGCGGCGGTCCACCACCAATCGCGCGGCCGCCGAGCAGATCTGGCCCGCATTTGTGAATATCCCTCGCATAATGCCTTCCGCTGCCGCATCGAGATCGGCGTCGTCGAGCACGACGACCGGAGATTTGCCTCCGAGCTCCAGCGTTACGGTTGCGAGGTGGGAAGCGGCGGAGGCCATTACGGCCTTGCCGGTCGCAACCGAACCCGTAAACGTGATGTGATTGACATCTGGATGAGCGGCAAGGGCGGCGCCTACGACGTGACCGGGACCGAGGACTACATTCAACACGCCAGCGGGCAAGCCGACCTCTTGCAGCAGATCCGCCAGCATGAGGGCCGTCAGAGGCGTCGTTTCGGCTGGTTTGGCGATGACCGTGCACCCGGCGGCCAACGCGGGCGCGAGACCGCGGGCGAGCATCGCAAGCGGGGCGTTCCACGGCACGATCTGCGCTGTGACGCCAACCGGCTCGCGCTCCGTCCAGGCCATCATCCCAGGGCCGAGGGGGATCGTTTCCCCTTCCAACTTGTCCGCCACGCCGGCGTAGTATTCGAAGAAGCGCGCGGCCGTCCCAACGTCCGCGCGGGCTTGCCGGAGAGGCTTGCCCACGTTCAGCGTTTCGACGAGCGCGAAGCGATCCTGCTCCGCCATCAACCGCTGTGATGCGACCATCAGGAGCTGCCCCCTGTCGGCGGGCTTCATGCTTTGCCATGGCCCCGCCAACGCATCGCGGGCGGCGGCCACGGCCGCCGACACGTCATCCGGACCGCCGTCCGGCACCGCAGCAAACGACAATGCGCGGCCTGGGTCGATTAACGCGCGCTCCGACCCGGCACCGACGTTTCGCCCCTCAATGCGGTGCGACAAAACCACCGACGCCATGGCTTCCATTGCTCGATCAAGCATCATTTCAGCCTTCCAATCAGAGATTGTGTAGCCCGGCGGCACAGCGCCCAGATCGTGAGCGTCGGGTTTACGGCGTGACAGGACGGGAAAACCGCCCCTCCCATGACATAGAGTCCTGGCGTGTCATGCACCTCCAGATCTGGCGAGACAACGGAACGAGACGGATCCTCACCCATCCGGCACCCGCCAAGGTCGTGACAACTGCCAATGCCTGTGAAAATCGGCCCGGACCAGATCTTTTCGGCGCCCATGGCGCGATGCAGCGCTTCAGCCTCGGCGATCATATGCCGATAAAGCTTCATCTCGTGATCGCGTATGCCATAGGTGACGCGGACGACCGGCAACCCCAACCCGCTACGATCTCGACGCAGCGGATCGAGATCGAGCCGGTTTTCCGCATAGGGCAGCGTATCCGTTTGGATACGAATGGCCAGCCTCTCATTCCAAGACCGGACATGCCGCTTCCACGCCCCGCCCCACGCCGGGATATCCGCCGGCAGCGGTTCGCGCGCGATCTGGATCGGCAGAAGCTGGTTCTCGGTCGATAGGGTGCCGCCACCTGCCAGACGCTCTCGGGCCATGAAACCAGGAGTGAGCATGTCCTCTACGACCAGCCCCTGCGCACCAGGGCCCGTATGCCTGTTGAAACTCTGACCCGGGTACCAGCCATAGACCGATGGAAATTGCTTGGTCATGAAATGCTGCCCAAGCTGGCCACTCGAGTTACCGAGCCCCTCCGGCCGCTTAGTGTCGCCGGACAGAAACATCAGGCGCACATTTTCGAACGTGTAGGCGGATAGGATCACGGCCCGCGCGTGGATCTCGAATGTGTGGCCAGCCTGGTTCACACAGACCACGCCGGAGGCGCAGCCCGTGCTGTCCGTCAGTACGCGCAGGACCCGTGTGTGGGTCCGGATCTCCAGATTTCCAGTCGCAAGCGCCGCAGGAATGAGATCGTCATCGGGCATCCATCGGGAACGCGTGGGCGAGCCCATCCCCTCTCCCCACGGCGAGTACTCCATAGCCGGCCGGCCATTCCACGGCACCGTATTCATACCGACCGGTACCGGCTCCGGATGAAGGCCAAGAGATCGCGCTATCGCTCCGAACTTCTCGCCGGCGGCAAATGCGCGCGCGGGCGGCATCGGCAGCCCTTTGCGACGGGGGATGAATGGGTGCTCGTCAGGCCCCGCGATCCCGACCATCCATTCCAGAGCCTCATAATGCTCCGCCAGATCTTCATAGCCAAGCGGCCAGTCAGCCACCGTGCAGGACGGATCGAGTCCGGCCAGCAAGCCGAGTTCAGACAGCGCACTCCGCATCGAGAATTGGTGCGGATGTTGTCGGCGCAACCTGGCGCCGTAGTGTATGAGCGATCCGCCCACACCGTTGCACATCCGGCCAAGCGAGAATGTCATCGGGCTCGTCTCGAAGCCCGGGCCCTCCCGCCAGCTTGGCACTTCCTCGTTGAACTTCTCGCCGAATCCGGCGCGGCAATAGTAGGCATTGCGTAATTCGTCCGGCCGGCTGGAGGCGGCCGCGCGCGTACCTCCAGCCTCCAGGGCAACAACCTTGAGCCCGGCCATGGCCAGCCACGGGCCGACGAGCGCCCCTACACCGCCCGCACCCACCACGACGACATCCACGGCATCGCCGAACCGGACAGGCGCCGGGGCGGAAGGGCCCGGATCCAGCCGGCGTTCCGCATCTCCCATGGTCGCCCGCCGTCCGCCCCGTAAGGCGACGGGAGCGCCTAGGTTCTCCTCCGGCGTGTGGGTATCGATAACTCCGGGGAAGCCGATGGAGGCCCAGCCCCCGGTATCGCGATTGCCTCCATAAGCGGGGTCGGCGAAGAGCCCTTCGATGACGTGACGGCGCAAGAGGTTGAAAAAGCCTTTGGGCAGGCCTTCAACCTGTCCCTCCTCCATCGCAGTGATCAGGATATTCTGTTGCGAGGCGCTGCTATCCGCGAACGCGAAGCCGAAGCGCGCCTGGGCCGCGGCGTTCAGCGCCGCCAGCGCCGAGCGATAATCCGACCCGTGCGCGCGCTCATGCCCACCAAGCGCCCTGTCGATATAGGTGACCACACCCAGATCGGCACCGTCTGCCCCGGCTTCATCGGCGGGCCAGATGTGGCGCGCAAGCGCCGACACCATGCCCGCCTGGCTCTGATCCAAACTGACCCAGGACATCAGTGCGTTCCGTCAATGACTGCGCCTTGGGCTTTCAAACGCGAACGCAGGGCTTCGACCGGGACCTGGCGGACATCGAGATGATTGGATTGGGAGACCATGGCCGCGGCCGTGCCCACCGCCTGCCCCATCGCCATGCATGTCCCCATCACGCGAGCCGAGCCGTGAGCCTCACGTGTCGCGGAGAAGCACCGTCCCGCGAGCAAGACATTCGTCAGATTACGAGGGATCAGGCTGCCATAGGGTATGTCGTAGGATCCCCCGTCTTTTATCGGCTGACGCAGTTGCTTGGTGCCCGACCCGTGCACATCGATGTGATGCGCCCCCTTCGCTACTCCATCGTCTCGTTTGCGGGCCTCCAGCACATCCTCTGCCGTGAGGACATAATCGCCCATAATGCGGCGTGTCTCGCGGATGCCAATGCGCGGAGCGATGCCGGAGAAGTGCGCGTCTTCAAAGCCCGGCACCCGGCGGGACAGAAAGCCCGCGCAGCTCCAGACCTGGTCCATCAGATCTGGCAAGGCTTTGGTGAGTTGATCCGTACGCGTCGCATCCACATCCGCGATACGGGTTGTATTGCAGTAGACCTCGCGCCGCTTCATCGAGACCGGACCGATCCCGATGAGCGCCGTGGCGTGAAGATCGCCGTCCGCGATCGCCTGCTTGATCAGAGGCCCGTTGGCGACGAAGAACACTTTGGGATAGCCCTGCTCCACCAGGCGGCGGACCTGCTCTTCTCGACTGATATCGGCATAGTACGGGTTCTCGGCTACCGCCACGTTCTCGGGATTCTCGCCGACAAAGGTCATCAGCCGCCCGAAGTCGACGCCTGACATACGGAAAACGAGGCTGACAGGCTGGAACTCGCCGTTTCCGCCGCCTGATTCGAACGGGGCTCCTGCACGCTGCGCCAAATCGCCGTCGCCCGAGCAATCTATGAAAACTTTCGCGGTGATCAGTGTCCGCTGGTTCTTATTGAGAACAATGACACCCTTGACGCTTCCATCCTGGACGACGACTTCCTCTGCGAATGTATATAGCAGCATATCGACGCCCGCGCGGCGAACCACATTGACAACCGCAAGCTTCATGATCTCAGGATCAACGGACACGACCCAGATCGTGCGCCAATCATAGAAGTGTCCGACATAACCACCGAGCCGGTCGCATTCCTTGAAAATTTCGCGTGCTACGCCGCCGACCACCCACTCGCCTCGCGTCGAGAGACATCCGTCGATAGGCAAGCCACTCAGCATCTCACCGCCGATCAGCGGGCCCGCTTCGATCAGCAGGGTCCGCGATCCGTTGTTCGCGGCAGAAATGGCCGCGGCGACACCAGCCGAGCCCCCGCCGACCACGACCACGTCATAGTCCAATTGTTTCAGGCGCTGTTCCATTGGCTTTCCTTTCCGGCGTGAGCGTCAGGCGCAGACGCGGAGATTGTTGGTGCTGTGGATATCGAAGAGGTGGAACTCCGCGGTGCGGGGATCGAGATGCACGGTTTCGCCGAAGCGCAGACGCGGATCGGCGCGGCAATCGAATGTCAGGTCTCCTGCCTTGACCTGAAGGATCAGGTCCGGTCCGATCAACTCCGACATGATCACGCGCGCCGGGATCAAGCCTGGTCCGGGCTCTGTCCGAGGTTCGAGGCTTTCGGCCCGCACGCCGACGGTCACCTCGCTATCCAACCCGGCACGCAGTTCGTCCGCAGCTTCGATCGCGAAGACGAGGCCCCCCGCCTCCAGCATGAGTTGTCCGTCGCCGCGCACCAGGCGCCCGTTGAACTGATTGATTTCCCGCTCGCCCACAAAACCTGCCACGAAGAGATTGGCGGGGCGGTTATAGATGTCGAACGGGCTTGCAAACTGTTGCAGTTTACCGCGGGCGAAAACGGCGATGCGGCTCGACATCGACATGGCTTCAGCCTGGTCATGCGTCACATAAATGATCGTCGAACCGATGCGGGCGTGCAAGGCCTTGATATCCTGCCGCATTCGAATACGTAGACGCGCGTCCAGATTGGATAAAGGCTCATCCAGCAGGAAAACCTTGGGATCACGGACCATCGCGCGCCCGAGCGCGACACGTTGCTGCTGCCCACCCGACAATTCCTTCGGATATCTTGCCAGCATATCCCGCACCCCAAGCATTTCGGCAATGCGCTGGACCTTCTGTTCGACTTCCGCGGCAGCGAGCTTCCTCCCTCTGGACTTGAGAGGAAAGGCAATATTCTCGAAGATCGTCATATGCGGGTAGAGCGCATAGTTCTGAAAGACCATGGCGATGTCGCGCTTGTCTGGTGTCAGATCATTGACGACTCTGCCATCTATCGAGATTTTACCTTCGTCGATCGGAAGCAACCCTGCGAGCAGATTAAGCGTCGTGGTCTTTCCCGAACCGGACGGGCCAAGAAGCGAGACAAACTCTCCTTCCTTGATCTCCAGGTTCAAATCGTCCAGCGCGAGGACTTTGCCGAAACGCTTCGAGACCGAATTACAAGTGACATGCGACATGATTATCCTTTCACGCTTCCGCCGGTCATCCCCGACAGGAAGTAGCGCTGGAAAAGCACGAAGATGACGATAAGAGGGATAATCGAAACCATGGCGCCGGCGGTCAGTGGTCCCCATTCTCGGCCGTAGTAGCCGAGAAAGTTGTAGATCGCGATCGGCAAGGTTCGGACACTGTCATTTGTCGTCATCACCAGCGCCACGACGAAATCATTCCAAGTGAAGGTCAAAACGAAAAGCCCTGCGGCCACCAGCCCGGTCCGGGAAAGGGGAAGAACAACGCGACGGATCGTCTGAAGACGTGAATAGCCATCAATCATGGCCGCGCGTTCCAATTCGACTGGAATGGTCTGGAAGAATGCGGACAACAGCCAGACCGCCATCGGCAGTTCATAGGCGGTGTAAAGCAGCACCAGGCCGAGACGTGTGTTCAGCAACTGCACATTGGCCATGAAGCTGAATGTCGGCACGAGCAGCGAGGAGATCGGAACGCTCATCACCGCCACGATGACGACCATCACGAAGCCCTTGCCTTTGAACCGGAACCGCGCCAAGGCATACGCAGCCAGCGAGCCGATGAGGAGGCAGGCCACGATCGTAAACACGGAGACGAGCGCACTATTCATGACGTAGTGCAGGATATTTTGGTCCCATAACGTCCGGTAATGGTCAAAACTGATCGTCTCCGGGATCAGTTTCGGCGGATAGGCCATGATGTCGCGCGTCGGCTTCAACGATGTCGACAGCCCCCATAGAATTGGGAACAGGCAGATGATAGCGATTACCACGGTTACGACGACGTCAACGCCGCGGCGGATCAGGATACGGCCCTGATAATTCATGCCTGGCTTTCCTCTTTTGCCCTGAACAGGCGGATGACGACCATGATCAGCGCGATGTTCACGACGAAGACAATCAAGGCGAAAGCATTGCCGATGCCGAGCCGGAAATCCTGAAAGCCCGTCCGGTAAAGTTGGAGGCCGATGATGTTGGTCGCGTCATTCGGGCCGCCACCCGTCAGGATCAGTGGAAAGGTCAAGATGTTGGCGAAATGGAGAATGAGCCGGACGCATGTAATCAGGATCGGCAGCCGCATCATCGGCAGTGTTATCCTGACGAACCGCCGGACCGGGCCGGCCCCATCGACGCGGGCTGCATCGTAGAGTTGAAGGGGTACGCTCTTCAGGCCGGCCATGAGCAGGATCATCGCATGGGCCGAATCTCTCCACATCGCGTTGAACACCAGAGCTCCCATCGCATTCGAGGGATCTGCGAGAATACTGGTGTCCGCCATGCCAAGTGGCTGAAGTGCGAGTGGCATCAATCCACCCTCGCGCGAGAATATCCATTTCAAGAGCATCGAGCCGATCAGCATGGAGATCGTGAACGGCACAAGCACGACCGCGCGGCCGAAGACTTGCAGGCGTCCGTCCCGTTCCAAAAAAAGCGCGAGCGAGAATCCGGACAGAAACGTGAAAAACAGCGCGAAGAACGTAAAAACCGCGGTCAGCAGCAGGCTGTTTAAAACGGCCGGCGAGTTGATGACGTCCCAGTAATTCTGCATCCCTACGAAATTTTTAACGACCAGGAAGTCAACGCGATGAAGACTCATCCAGCCTCCGATGCCGAGCGGCACCGCGACAAAGATGAACTCGATCGCCAGAAAGGGCAGCACAAGGCCCCAGGCAACTTTGTCTTGCCTAAACATCACGTCCGTCCGCTGAAGTGAGGGGTGTGGGAGCGGCTATTGCCGCTCCATGTAGGATTTCTCAGCTTCCTTGAGCGCAGCCGAGACATTGGCGGACCCCAGGGCTACTCGCTGAACCGCGGCATTGAGATCGGCGTCTATGCGGGCGTTATTGCATTCGGTCGGCACGACCATGCTCCAGTTCGACCACGCCTGCTGCATGACCCGCATGTATTCGTACTTTGGAGTTTGGAAGTGGGGATCAGTAAAAACGGAGGTGCGAATAGGTACCTGCCCTCCGGTCATGGACCAGATGCGTGCTGCCTCCGGACCGATCATATAGTCTATAAGCGCAACCGCAGACTTCTTCCTGGGGGATTTGCTCGATGCGGCCAGAAACCAGCCAGTCACGCTCTGCGGCCCACTGCCCTTCCCGTCCCACGTCGGCCAGGGAAGAACGCCCAGGTTCGCGGCGCCATCCCAGGCTGCCGCTTTCGCCGTGGCGTCGAAACGCGCGAATGGTCCGACCGCCATCGCAGACCTGCCTGCGATGAATTGCTCCATCGTATCATCGCTATTGGAGGCGAAAGCCTCCTGCGACATGACCTTGTCTTTCTGAATCCAATCGACGTGCACCTGGAGTGCCCGCCGACCTGCCTCGGTATCGTAACTGGCCTTGCAATTCTGCCAGACCTGTTCCTGACCTTCTTGGATCATTGGCAGCATTGCCGTCACGCCACCGGTCCGTTCTACCGACAACGGAATGGATAAGCCCCAGATATCCGGCGTTCCGTTCCCATCCGTATCTTTTGTAAGTTTCCGGGCCGCATTCGTTAAATCATCCCAGGATTTTAAATCAGCAGGATCGATGCCAGCGGCCTTAAACAGGTCTTTACGGTAGAATAAAGTCGCGGTGCCCGGAAATAAAGGAACTGCATAACGCGCGTTGCCAGACTTTGCCGCATCCCATGCCGCGCGCATGTAAAAATCGTCTTCAGCGCCCTTCGGCCAGGCGGAGACAAGCTCCGATTGCAAGTCGGCAGCAGCGCCTGATTTCACCAGCGCCCCAAGATTCTCGATGTTGATAAACACCACATCGGGCGCGCTGCCTATTTGGGAGGCCATCAAGAACTTTGGCCCGAGCTCTGAGAATACTTGGGATTCGACCTTTACCGTCGTTCCCGGATTCTTTTTCTCGAAATTGCCGATGATTTCCTTGAGGGCCTGGTCACGCCCTGTCGACTTGTTTGGATCAAGAAAGGTCCAAACCGTCACCGTCTCCGCCAGGGCACCACCGGAACTTAGCGCCAGGGCAAGCGTCAGGAACCCGAACTGAAGTCCTTTCATGTGTTTCCCTCCCTTTTTGATCGTTATCTGCCGGAGGCATTTTAGCTCCAGACATCCAGTGGCTGGACCATTAAACATCAACGGATAATCTGTCAATCAAAATTACAGATTTGCATGGATGTCGGGGTGTCGCGTTCAGCGAAACAAGAACGATGAGATGATGAAAACAGCGGCGGCGGCGCAAGACATATGCACGCCTTGGGCAAGCCGGGCGTCAAAGGAACTCCTCTTTCCCAATCCCGCAAACCCGCACGAACGCCGCAACGCCCATCCTGTGAAGGATCCTGACAGCTCGCCTCCCAATCGCGCGTCAACGTTTATTCATCGAGCTGGCCAAAATACCGTTGCCGAATGCGGTCCATAAGCCGCGCCATGGCCGCTGAGGCTCCTGCGCCGTCCTTTGCTCTCAAGGACTCGACTATTGCGCGACGGTCGCTGAGGGCTTCGTGGTGGTGCTGGGGCCGGACGGCGCGGTCCCTGATTTTGCGCCACATGGCGCTTCCGCGCATTTCCCACAACTGGTCAATAAGCCCAACAAGGATCGAGTTTCTCGACGCCGCCGCTATATTCGCATGGAAAGCGCGCCGATTAGCTTCGGCGGCAGGGCCATCGATATCCATTTCCATTGCCACTATCAGGTCCTCAAGCTGCCGCAACTCTCCGATGGAGATATTCGCCGCGGCATCCTCGGCCGCCGCGCATTCTGCCAGCACCCTGACCCTGAACTGCTCATGCGGGCCCGGGCCGGGATCGCCCTCTTGCTCCCATCGAAGCCCGAACGGCCGGCCTGCGCCTTTCCGAACATACGTTCCGTCGCCGACGCGCACTTCGATCAGGTCCATCGTCTCCAACGCGATCATGGCTTCTCGAAGCGTGGTCCTGCTGACCTGAAACTGGCCCGCAAGCTCACGTTCTGAGGGCAAGCGCGTCCCCGGCGGCAACGGAATGTCCTGAATCTGCTGAGCGATCTGCCTCGCCACGGCGACGTAAAGACGGGGCTGTTCCACCGGCTGAAAGACCGCGAGGCCCCCAACATTTGGCGTGGCAATCTTTTTTGACATTCCATACTCCGGACGGGTGTGGTCGGGCCCTTGACCTGGGCGGCCGAAAGCTGTCTTTTATTTTAACAAGAATACGCCTTATAATCTTTAATCTGTCAATTAATAGGACCTTCCGACCTTTGGGACAATCAAACTTGGCGCCCGAGTGATGCAAACGTTGGGGAAACAAGGTGCCGGCACTTGCATCCACCGCTATGTCAACAGACATCGGGACAACACGAAACTGAGGTCGCTGGGGCGCCGATATGACTATTGTTTCGCCACGAGACGACAAGGAACCGCTTGGGTCCCGCCCATCATCCTTTGCGGATCAGGTCTACGACCAGATTTTTCGTGCCATTATCAGTGGTCATTTTCCAATTCATACCCGCCTGCCATCGGAAGCTGCCTTGTGCGAGAAGTTCGCTGTTTCGCGGCCTGTGGTGCGCGAGGCTATGGCGCGGCTGCAGCGGGACGGCGTGGTCGAGAGCAGGAAAGGCAGTGGCAGTTACGTCCTGCGCATTCCTGAAGAGGAGGTTGGCGCGACAGGTGATGTCAACTGGATCGCGCGCTACCAACGGTTCCAGGAATTTCGGCTCACCATCGAAGGGGCCGCGGCCACGTTTGCAGCCGAGCGGCGAAGCCACGCCGAGATGGCCAGGATCGAGGCAGCCCACCAGAACTTCATTGCCGAAGTACGTCGCCGTGAAATTCGGTGGGAATCCGACAGGCTTTTCCATCTCGAAATCGCAGCCGCATCTGGCAATGAATTCTACGCGCGGAGCCTTGAAGGCCCGCCCATGAGCCTATCGAGCCTGCTATCGGTTTCAGTCTCGGTGACGAGTGCCCGCTCAATCAGCAGAGGCGAACTCGTCATATCAGAACATGACCAGATCGTCAGTGCGATCCGCATGCAGGATGCACAGGCTGCGCGCGTTGCCATGCAACACCACCTCATCCAATCGCGCCGCAGAATGCTGGATCGCAGCGTTGCACCATAAGATCGAAACGGAGGTGCGGGGCGGCAGCTTCCGTGAAGCGGGGTTCCGCCGCATCCGCATGCAAGCCCGCCTTCCGGCAGATTTCGGAAACCGGCGCCCCCTCCACAGCTGGCGTGGTATGAAGGCGATCTGCGGGCAGATCGAGACTGAGCGCTCCGCCTTTCTCAAGGCTACTGTGGAGGCGGGGATGGGGTGAGGAAGCGCTGCTCCGACTTCAACGATCTGGCGATGGCCGCGACAGCTTCATGTAAGAAGCGTCCTCTCTCATCGTCATCAAATCGGCCATCGCCATTTGGGCTGGCCTCGTAGACAGTATCGCCATTCTCGTCAGGCACGCAGGCTTCGAAATACCCGTGCCGCAACCTCAGATACCCCACCTGTATCCCATCTCGAAACACGTCGTACTGTTCGGGGCACGCCCAGCATGTCAGTTTGAGGTGGCACCCCTCCACCATCAGATCGCCGTCCTTATCCATTTCACTCTCCAATGAAACAACTTAAGGGCGAATCGGTGCTTTTGCCGCTGGTTACCCGCTTTTCTTAAGCTGAGGTTCTTGGCGATAGGTCCCAACATAGCCAGCAGCTCTCGGGCATCTCCGTGTCAAGCCCTCTTCAACGGTCACGATCAATCGTCAAGCTGCCTCATCTGCAGATCACGATCGATCCAACGCGCCGAACATGCTCCAATCTCAGGTAGGCGGCCCATGCGTTTTGAGATTTCAGAGCTAGCTTTGCCACGTGCAGGATCATCTTCTCACATCGGCTGCAGCGTATCGGCCCTCGCTGACGCGCATTACCTTGGATGACGCACTTTGCCGACTGAACGGTATTCTCGCCGCGGAGAACACATCCGTGGCCGCGCGCTTCATAGATTTGGGCTTGCAACGGAAAACGGCAGGATCAGCTGAAGCTGGCGAAGGCCCTTGCTTCAAGCTGAATTGGCGCGTTGAAATCGAAACCGGCGATCTCGTAGCCCCGCTTGAAGTCGAGGATATGCCGCCTCATCCATGTCTCGGCCATCGCAGCGTCCCGGGCGATAAGCCCTTCCAAGATCTTCTCGTGGGCTGCGAGCAGGCGATGCCGCGCGGCAGCGACGGTCTGGTAGAGCTGAACGGTCGCCGAGAAAAGCAGGACGCCGATGGGTGCGGCGACCAGGGCCACCACCGCATTGCCAGAGGCCGCCGCGATCAGACGATGAAACTCGATATCGCTTTCGATGACGACGTCGTCGTTGTCGAGGTTGGACCGTAGCCTATCGACGTTCCTGACCAGCGCCGCTTCGATGTCTTCGGTCATGCGGGTCGCGGCAAGTTTGGCGCAGAACGGCTCGAGTTCCATTTGCGCTTCCCAGAGCTCGTTGAAGCTCACCTGCTTCAAACCGAGGGCGCGGATATTGGACATGGCGATGGAACTGGCATCCGGGGTTGCAACCATAAGGCGCTTGCCACCAGCCCGACGGACGAGGCCGGAATTCTCCAGCGATCGGATGCCCTCGCGGACCGTCGAACGATGGACTCCGAGCTGGTCGGCAAGATCGCCCTCCGTCGGCAGAAGGTCCCCTTCCTTCAAGCGCCCGGCAACGATTTCCGCCTCGATCAGCTTCGCGACCCGCTTGTATCCGGGTGCGGTATCAAGCTGCGGCAGAACTGCGGTTTTCCGCGAAGAGACGGCGGCCATCGGTTGTGCCCAGTTCCAAAAACCTATTGTAGGTCAATTCTACAACGGATGATTCGTGTCAAGGTTGGCATTCGTTTTGTCGATTGAAACATCTTCACGCCGTATCGTCCTAATCCACCTTCCCTTTCACCGTCGGATCCTTGATCACGGCCTCCATCCGACCCTACGCGACACGTTCAGCCACGTCGCCTGCGGCAAACTTGTGGTGAAATCACCGGGCGGCTTGCCGAGCCTGAGCCCCGCGGCTCCCGCTCGATCAGTCAGGGTTGGCCCGCCGCGGCGTGCTTCCTGAGCAACCTGGACGGTACATAAAATGCCCAAGCACCCCATCGTGCCGCGACCGGCAATCCCGATCTTTTTCTAATCAGAGCCTCACGTTCTCGACGATGACCGCGATGCCCTGCCCGCCACCGATGCACATCGTGGCGAGACCGTAGCGGCCACCGATCCGCTCCAGCTCGGCCAGAAGCTTGACCATGATGATCGCGCCGGATGCGCCGACCGGATGGCCGAGCGCGATCGCGCCGCCGTTGGGATTGGTCTTGTCATCCGGGAAGCCGAGCCTGCGAGACACGGCACAGGCCTGCGCCGCGAAGGCCTCGTTGGATTCGATCACATCGAGGTCGCCCACCGTCAGGCCGGCCCGGCCGAGTGCCTGCTCAACCGCCGGCTGAGGACCGAGGCCCATCAATTCCGGCGGAACACCGCCGAGCCCGGTGGCGACGATCCTCGCCCGGGGTTTCAGGCCCCGCGCCCCTACAACTGATTCCGACGCCAGAACCAGCGCGGCCGCGCCGTCATTGATACCGCTCGCATTGCCGGCCGTGACAGAGCCGTCTTTCCTGAACGCCGCCCTCAGCTTGGCCAGGTCCGCAGCGGATACGTCGGGCCGCACGTGTTCGTCCGTGTCGAACAGCACGGTCGCCCGCCCTTGCTTCACCTCGATCGGCAGGATCTGTTCCCGAAAATATCCCTCGCGGATGGCATGGGCGGCGCGCTGATGCGATTGCAGCGCCAGCGCGTCCTGCGCCTCCCGGTCGATGCCGTCGGCGGCGGCGATGTTTTCCGCCGTGATGCCCATATGCCCATTGCCGAAGGGATCCGTGAGCGCGCCGACCATCATGTCGATGGCCGTCATATCCCCCATCTTCTGGCCCGCCCGCGCCTGGGTCATCAGATGCCCGGCGCGGCTCATGCTTTCCGCGCCGCCCGCGAGCACCGCACCGGCATAGCCGAGCCGGATGGCATCCGAGGCCGTGGCGATCGCCTGCAGACCGGAACCGCACAGCCGGTTCAGCGTGAGGGCCGGAGCCCCAACCGGCACGCCTGCCCCGATCGCCGCCACGCGGGAGAGATACATGTCGCGCGGTTCGGTATGAATCACGTTGCCGAAGACCGTCTGGTCGATATCGCCGCTCTCCAGCCCGGACCGCTCGATCGCTGCCTTAGAGACCGCCGTTGCAAGATCGCAGGGCGCAACACCCGCCAACGCGCCACCGAAATCCCCGATCGCGGTGCGGATACCGGAAATGATGAATGTGGATTCCGACGCCATTTTTGTTGAACTCCGATTAACACCTAAATATTTCTTATATATATACGCTCCGGCATCGCCGTATAACCTGCAAAATTATTATTGTACAACAGCTGCACCCGGCGAGGTGCTAACGACGGCATCGAGCTGATGTTCGGCGAGCAACGCGGCTAGGCGATCGACGTTCATTGCGTGAACTCCACGATGAAACGGATGTTGCACCCCGCTTTCGTGTCGACGATCCCCTCATTGATCCCGTCGAGATTGATCTGATTGGAGGTCCCCGCCGACCTGCGCCAGGATCCCGCAGACCCCGGCCCTCCGAGGATAGGAAGAGGCGGCCAGCCCAGCCTCTTCGGATGGAATCAGCTCTCAGTTGACGAGCCTCGCCTCGGTAGCCGCACGCAGTTCGGCCTCGCTAACGCCATCCGCCAGTTCGACGATCCTAAGGCCGCCATCAACGACATCGAGGACGCCAAGATTGGTGATGATGCGGCTGACGACGCCTTGGCCTGTCAATGGCAACGAGCACGACCTCAGCACCTTCGACTGGCCTGCCTTGCTGGTGTGGTCCATGACGACGACAACGCGCTCGACGCCGGCAACCAGGTCCATAGCGCCGCCCATGCCCTTGACCAGCTTGCCTGGAACCATCCAGTTGGCGAGGTCACCGGTCTCGGATACTTCCATGGCGCCGAGGATCGCCATGGCAATCTTGCCGCCGCGGATCATCGAGAAACTCTCGGCGCTGTCGAAGAAGGCGGCGTGCGGCAGAGCCGTCACAGTCTGTTTGCCGGCATTGATGAGATCGGCGTCGACTTCGTGTTCCTTCGGGAAAGGGCCGGCGCCGAGCATGCCGTTCTCCGAATGGAAGGTCACCATCATGCCGTCGGGAATGAAATTGGACACCCGCGTGGGTATTCCAATCCCCAGGTTTACGTACATTCCGTCTGCAAGCTCGGCAGCTGCCCGCCGCGCCATCCGGTCGCGATCCCAAGCCATCTCGTTCCTCCCTCAGGCGCTGCGTGTGGTGCGCTGCTCGATGCGCTTTTCGTGATGGCCGGTAATGATGCGGTGCACGTAGATGCCCGGCAGATCGATCCGTTCGGGGTCGAGGTCACCGGCCTCGACGATCTCCTCGACTTCAACGACGCAGACGCGCCCGCATTTGGCTGCCGGGGAATTGAAGTTGTTCGCTGTCTTGCGGAAGACGAGATTGCCTGTCGTGTCCGCCTTCCACGCCTTTACAATCGAAAGGTCGGCGACGATGCCCCTCTCCAGAATATAGGTGTGGCCGTCAAAGGTTTTATGTTCCTTGCCCTCGGCTATCAACGTGCCAACGCCAGTCTTCGTATAAAATCCGGGAATGCCAGCACCGCCGGCGCGCATGCGTTCCGCGAGTGTTCCTTGCGGGTTGAACTCAACCTCTAGTTCTCCGGCGAGATATTGCCGCATAAACTCGGCGTTCTCGCCAACGTAGGACGAGATCATCTTTTTGATCTGCCGGGTCTGGAGAAGCAGGCCCAGGCCGAAGTCGTCGACCCCGCAATTGTTGGAAGCGAAGACCAGATTGCGGACGCCGGACTCCCGGATTGCGGCGATCAGCAACTCTGGAATGCCGCAAAGGCCGAAACCGCCTGCGGCGATGAGCATGTCGTCTGTCAAGACGTCCTGAAGCGCCTCGGACGCGGAGGGGAATACCTTGTTCATCGTGCCTCCCACTTGAAGCCGCGAACGCGAAACTTCGATCACCGCTTGACTTTTTATTAGGATAAAAGGATTGTCGGATAATAAGGCAATTGTCAAGCGAGGCCTGCCCGGCATTCCAGGAGTGGTCTCCTTGCGAAATGTCGGAGGAAGTCGGGGCGGTGACTGAAACAAAAACGATCCTGGTTACGGGCGCATCGAGTGGGCTTGGGGAGAGCTTTGCGCGCAGCTTGGCGCGGGATGGCCATCACATCATTCTCGCCGCGCGCAGGCGCGATCGCATCGAGACGATTGCATCAGACATCGCAGCCTTGGGAGGCTCCGCTGAAGTTGTCGAAATCGACGTGACCGATGCCGGCTCTGTCGCGAACGGTGTCGCCGCGGTTTCCCGAAAAGTCGATGTGGTCGTCAATAATGCCGGCATCACAGCCAGCAAGCCCGCAATCGCGATGGAGCCCGCCGAATTCGGCGCCATCATCGACACCAACCTGAAAGGCGTCTTCTATGTCGCCCAAGCCGCCGCCAAGCGGATGAAAGACGAAGGCGGCGGCGCGATCATCAATATCGCGTCCATCCTCGGCCTCAGGGTCTCTGGAAACGTGGCCGCCTATGCGGCCTCGAAAGCCGGCGTGGTTCATCTCACCAAGGCACTGGCACTGGAGTGGGCGCGCTATGGCATTCGCGTCAACGCGCTTTGCCCAGGCTATATCGAAACGCCGCTCAACGCCGAGTTCTTCGCAAGCGAGCCCGGCCTTGCCTTGATACGGCGCGTTCCGCAGCGGCGTCTCGGCACAGTCCAGGACCTCGATGCGCCGCTGAAGATGCTTTGCTCTGACGCCGCCGCCCATATGACCGGCTCGATCCTGACCGTAGACGGCGGGCACCTCGTGTCAGGCTTGTGAGGACACCATGGACTTTACAATTTCGGCCGAGCTGGAGGCCTTGCGCGCGCAGATCGCCCACTTCGTCGAGACAGACGTCTTGCCGTTGGAAAGCGATCCCGCCTCCTACGATGAGCATGAGAACATTCGCCTCGACCTCTTGGCGCGGACGCGCGACAAGGCCCGCGCGCAAGGCCTGTGGTGCCTGCAGTTGAAACCGGAAACGGGCGGACGCGGCGTTGGCCGTGTCGGCATGGCGGTCTGCTACGAGGAGATGAACCGCTCGATCTTCGGCCCGGCCGTCTTCAACTCGGCAGCTCCCGACGACGGCAACATGATGGTTATGGAAGCGCTCGGCACCGCCGAGCAGAAGGAATGGTGGTTGAAGCCGGTCGTCGAGGGGCGGGTCCGTTCGACCTTCGCGATGACAGAACCCGCCCCGGGCGGCGGTTCCGATCCCGGCATGATGCTGACGACCGCGACCCGAGACGGAGACGACTACGTCGTGCGCGGCCGCAAGTGGTTCATTACCGGCGCTGGCGAAGCAGAGCATTTCATGCTGCTCGCGCGCACCTCGGACGACGAGCGACGTGGACATACCTGCTTCCTGTTCCACAAGAATGATCCAGGCTGGAGGATCACCCGTCGCATCCCGATCATGGGTCCGGAAGAGCATGGCGGGCATTGCGAGCTCGAATTCGACGGCCTGCGGATACCCGCGCGCAACGTCGTGCTTGAGGAAGGCCGCGGACTGAAGGTGGTGCAGACGAGACTCGGCGTTGCGCGCCTCACCCACTGCATGCGTTGGCTCGGCCTTTCCAAACGCTGCATCGAGATTGCCACCGAATATGCCGACCGTCGCGATGGCTTCGGCATCAGGCTTTCCAAGCGCGAAAGCGTGCAGATGTTGATCGGCGCGCTCTGCGCTGACATCGAGATTGGCCGTCTTCTGGTGATGAAGGCGGCATGGGAACTCGATCGGGGCGGGTTTGCCCAGAAGGAGGTGTCGATGGCGAAGGTCCATGTCGCCAATCTTCTGCACCGGGCTGCCGACACCGCCATCCAGATCAATGGCGCCAGGGGCTATTCCAAGGACACTGTAGCCGAATGGATCTACCGCTATGCCCGGCAGGCTCGCCTCGTTGATGGGGCCGACGAAGTGCATCGTATGGTGCTTAGCCGGCATTTGAGCAATGAAGGCCGTAACTTCTGGCATTGGGAAAGTGCGGAGGCGAAAGCGTGAGCGAAGCTTCGCTGAAGGCCGATTTCGACGTCGCAAAGCTCGAGACCTTTCTCGCGGACCAGTTCGGCGGCGGGAGTCTCGCGTTAACCCGCATAGGCGGTGGCCAATCCAATCCGACCTACATCATCGAATGGGGCGGCAGGAAATCGGTGCTGCGTAAGCAGCCCAACGGTGAAATCCTGCGCGGCGCCCATGCGATCGATCGAGAGTACCGTGTGCTGAGGGCCTTGAGCGGGACAAACGTGCCCGTGCCACGGGCGCTTCTTTTCGAAGACAATCCGGATATCATCGGCACACCCTTCTATCTCATGGACTTCGTGGAAGGCCGCGTCTTCTCCGACTGCACACTACCGGACATCGCGCCGTCAGATCGTCGCGCCATGTATCTGTCGATGGCGGAAACGCTGGCGAAACTGCATCTGGTGCGCCCGGACGAGATCGGCCTTGGCGACTTCGGTCCACCGGGCAATTACTTTGCGCGGCAAATGAAGCGCTGGGGCGGCCAGCTGGAGAAATCAACCAGTCAGCGTGATCCTCTGCTGTTCGCATTGGCGGACAGGCTCGCCACCAGCTTGCCGGACGATGGCGGACAGGTCTCGATCGCCCATGGCGATTTCCGGCTGGGCAATATGCTGTTTCACCCGGTAGAGCCACGCGTCGTCGCCGTTCTCGACTGGGAGCTTTCGACGCTCGGCGATCCACTCGCCGACCTGGGCTTCTGCTGCATGCCATGGCATACGTCGCCCGATGAGTATGGCGGCATTCTCGGACAGGATGTGCCAGGCATTCCAACGCAGGCCGAGTTCGTTGAGGCCTATCGGCGGATCAACACCACTGCGGCTCGGCTGGAGCCCTTCCACGTCGCCTTCGCGTTGTTCCGCTTCGCGGTCATCTTCGTCGGCATCGCCGACCGTGCGGCGGCCGGCAACGCTTCCGATCCGGAGGCCAAGCGCTTCGGCCCGCTCGCGCACAGGTTTGCGGTGCGCGGACTGAATGCTCTGCGCGGCGAGAAAGAGTGACGTCGCTCAATATCGGATTTGGAGGAGGAGACATGTCGGCTGGAATGAAGATCATGGCGATTCTGGTCGCCAAAGCCGGCAAAGCGGATGCTTTACGAGCGACGTAGCCTGAACGGCGAATCTAGACCTTTGTCTACTTGGCGGCATGCTGAGTGAGCGACGATGAATGCGCAAGCTTCTCACTCGGCAATGGCTAATGTCCCACCTGTCCGGGATGTCCAGATCCAGCAGATCCTGCCGGGTCGCGCTGCGCGCGCGGACCGGCTCTGGTCAGGTGGTGAGCTTGCCAGAAGGATCATTGGGGCCCGAATGAAACCACAGTGCCACGCCTACGACGGCGTCATACGATACGTCTCGGTATTTCCAACTCCGATAGCGCTACCCGTTCAACTCGATCTTGTTTGTCAGTGCTCGCCATCCTGGGGGCCATATATGTCCATCTCCAGCTGAAGGCCGCGCATCCCGAGCGCCAGCATCGTTGCCGGCGTGAGCGCCAAGCCTTCGTTCCCTTCGTGCAGGAACAGCCCGCAGAAAATCTCGGCTCTGAACCTGGCCGCGAGGTCCTGCCATACCGATAGCTCATCCGTTAGGCGTTCCAGGATCTCGGCAATCTGGCCATCGAGGCCACCGGGACGACGGCGCTCGACCTTGAAATGCCACCATCCGCGAGGGGCGACTACGACCGTCCCGTTCGGTCGCGAGACGCGACCACCCTTTCGGGCGCTGCTAGTCGGTTCCGCGCCCAGCCGATGGGTGAGCTCGCCGGGATCGAGGTCATCACCAATGAAGCGCAGGCAAGCGGCGGTCTCGGACAGTTCGGCCATCGGGGTATGAAGGGACGAGCAAGGCGCCGCGTCAATCCAAATTGAATGGGCCGCAGTCGTCCGAGCAAATCCGATCGCGGATCTAGGCCTAGAACTAGGGCGCTAGTCACGTCCACTATAAAAATTTAGACAATTCAACATCTTAGAAGAACGCTTGGCGGAGAGAGAGGGATTCGAACCCTCGATACGGTTGCCCGTATACACGCGTTCCAGGCGTGCGCCTTCAACCACTCGGCCACCTCTCCCCGGCGCGGACTTGAGGTGAGAGACTGGGGCTTGGCACCCCGTCTGTCACCCACGCGATGCTGTGGAACAGCACCTCTTCGCCCACGCGCTGCGCTTCTATAGCGGGCAGATGGCAGAATGCAAGCCCGGCTTCGATGCCAACCGGTTTAAAGGTGAGCGGGGCGCAAAGATATGCGCCATCTTTTTATCGGTGAGGCATCGCGACCGCTTCGGAAGCTTTGCGCCAAAGCACCGCGACGCACTGGAAGACGCGCCCGCTCCTGCTTATCTCCTCGCTGTATCAGCGTCCGCACGCCGGTATAGAGTGACATCAGCCTTTCGCGCTGGAGCGCCTCTCCCGAGGGTAACCGCTCCAGTTGGTCAACCAAGGGGTGAGGGTCGCCGCAATGGTGGAGCCAGCTGCACGGCTCGCGGCCCCTCACCGACTGTCAGGAGATCATTCATGAAGACGAGTGGATCAGCCGTATGGCAAGGTGGCATCAAGGATGGCAAGGGAGCGATCTCGACGAAAAGCGGGGCGCTGAGTGCCTATCCCTATGGCTTCAGCAGCCGCTTCGAGGGCAAGCCCGGCACCAATCCCGAAGAACTCATCGGCGCGGCCCATGCCGGCTGTTTCACCATGGCGCTCTCGCTCATCCTCGGCGAGGCCAAGCTGACGGCCGAGAACATGGACACAACCGCCGAGGTCACCCTCGATAAGGTTGAGGACGGCTTCGCCATCACGGCGGTGCATCTGACCTTGCGCGCCAAGATCCCCGGAGCGACGCCCGAGATATTCAAGGAACTCGCGAACAAGGCCAAGGCCGGCTGCCCCGTTTCCAAGCTCCTGAAAGCTGAAATCACATTGGACGCGGCGCTCGTCGACTAAGCATCACCACCACCATCCGGCCGGCGGCTCAAGTCGCCGGCCGTTCCATCGATCGATACCGCAGCCCAAATTGTCAGGAGCCCCGCATGCAGGGGCACCGCCTGGCATCAGTCCGAGCCGACGGCCGCCAGGATGAAGGCCACCCGCTCCGCGACGGTGAGGCGCGGCACCTCGGTGAGCCGATAGCCGTAGCGGGAATAGGTCACGCGCATGGCCTCCGAGGTGCGCGCGGCCTCCCCGAGCGACTGCTTGCGTTCCGTGTCTCCCGCATAGATTTCGGGCCACGGCGGGCAAATGAAGACGGTGCAGTTGTAGCGACATAGTCTGATCGCACGCTCGACATGAGCGGGCACGGCGAGCCCCGAGAGCGTAAGATATCCCGCGATATCGGGAATGCCGCGATCGAAAAAGACAGGTCCCTCCGCGTCAACGGGCTGCTTGCGATAGGTCGCGAGATCGGCCGCCAGCATCATCTCCGCGAAGAGGGCCTTGTCCCGCCAGGGCAGCGCCTGTCCGTCGATGGCCATCTGGTCCTGAATGATGCCGCGCCCCGCCTCTGGGGCGGTGGCGTAGCCTTGTGCCGCCAGAGCCTCGATGAGTGTTGTCTTGCCCGCCCCAGGACCGCCGGTGATAACGATAAAACGCTCAGGCATCGGACTTCCGCTTCAGGCCGGCCATATCGTCGAGAATGGGGCAGTCCGGGCGCGTGTCACCGTGGCAATGGCCGGCCAGATGCTGCAGCGTGCGACGCATGGCCTCGAGTTCCGTGATCTTGGCCTCGAGCTCCCGCATATGGCGAAGCGCCATCGCCTTGACGTCCGCGCTCGCCCGCGTCTTGTCCCGCCATAGGGCCAGGAGCCCTGCCGTTTCCTCGATGGAAAAACCGAGCCCCCTGGCGCGACGCACAAAGCGCAGGGTGTGGACGTCATCCTCTCCGTAGACGCGATAACCGCTCTCGGTGCGCTGCGCGGGGCGTATCAACCCCACGCGCTCATAATAGCGCAGCATCTTGGCGGAAATGCCCGAAGCGATCGCCGCCTCACCGATATTCATGTGTCCATCTCCACTGTTGCGAGGGAGGGATCGGTTCCGGCCACCCGAATGCCGGATCATGCGACGCGCCCCCGTCCGGACACACGTCGGCCCATGGGGGACGGTCGAGAGATTAGGCCAGGAGATCAAGCCAAGACATTTGACCGCGATCCCACCCCATGGGATGCAGCTCACATAAACCTTCCCCCTATGGGAAGGTCAAGGTCTATCGCCCATCGTCATAGCGGGCACCGCCGTGGCTGCAGGCGCCGTGTTCCGCCAGCACCTCGATGACCCGGCAATCGGCTATGCGCCCTCCATGGCAGCCTTCAGCCACCCGTTCGAGTTCCTCGGCGAGATCCATCAGGCGGGCGATCTTGGCCCGCACGGCGGTCAGCTGCGCGCGGGCGATCTCATCGGCCTGCTCGCAGGGCGCGGAAGGGTCGGCGGCCAACTTCAGGAGCTCGCGGACCGCCTCGACGGAAAAACCAAGGTCACGCGCGTGAAGGATGAACCGCAGGCGGTCGATATGGCTGGCGAGATAGCGGCGCTGCTTGCCCTCCGTGCGCTCAGGCTCAGGCAACAGCCCAATCTGCTCGTAGAAACGGATGGTCTCCACCTTGCAGCCCGTGGCCTCGGACACCTTGCCGATGGAATAGGCGCGTTCAAGGGTCGTCCCGGCCATCGCAAAAGCTCCCATCACCCGAATTTTTGGGCTTGAACCTGTAGTTACTAGAGGAATTATGGTGGGCGCCGGATCGAAATTCAATGACCGGTGCCGCCATGAATGCGCAGACGAAACACCATCCCCAGGAAGGGCATAGCCAAGACGGGCATAGCCACGGTGCGGGCTGCGGCTGCAGGCATGGACAATCCGGTCACGCGCCTCGCGACCACCATGAGCATGATTCGTGCGGCCATGATGCACATGGCCACGATCCCCATACCCATGGCGCTCATACCCATGGCGCCAGCTGCCAGCATGACCATGATCAGGGCCACCAGCACACGCATGCCGCCCACGACCACCAAGCTTCCGCGGATGAGGACACGGGTCTTGCCGTAGCCACAGCGCCGGCGGGCGCGGTCGTGTGGAAGGTCTATGGCATGGACTGCGCGAGCTGCGCCAACACCATCAAGACCGCGCTTCAGCGCCTGCCGGGCGCGGGAGACATCCGCATCTCCGTCACCAACGAGACACTGGCGCTCAAGCTGGATCGCGCGGTGACGCAAGAGACCGATATCGAGCGCCAGATCAGCCAGCTGGGCTATCGGCCCGAGCGGGTTGACAGGAGCGATCCAACCGCTCGCCCGACAAAGGAGGAGCCCCCACGCGCCTGGTGGAGCCAACCCAAGGGGCGCATCGCGCTCACCGCAGGGCTGCTTGTGGTGCTGGCCTATGGCGCGAGCCTCGTTATTCCGCAGGCCGCCTATCTCATCTTTATTGCTGCGACGCTCATTGCCGCGGCCCCCATATCCCGCCGCGCGATCATCGCGGCGCGCGCAGGAGCGCCATTCACCATCGAGATGCTGATGACAATCGCCGTCATAGGCGCGCTGATCATCGGCGCGGCCGAAGAGGCCGCGATCGTCGTGTTCCTGTTCAGCGTCGGCGAGGTGCTTGAGGGGGTGGCGGCGAGCCGCGCCCGCGCCGGCATCCGCGCCCTCGCCAATCTCATCCCGCAGACGGCCATGCTTGAGGCCGGCGGCGCCCTTCGCGAGGTGCCGGCCGCGAGCCTCGCCGTCGGCCAGATCGTCGTGGTCCGGCCGGGTGACCGCGTGCCCGCCGACGGCAAGGTGGAGGAAGGATTCTCGAGCGTCGATGAAGCGCCGATCACCGGCGAATCCGTGCCCAAGGCCAAGGAGCCCGGGGCCGATGTCTTCGCCGGCTCCATCAACCAGGATGCGGCGCTCAGGGTGCGGGTGGAGAAAGCCGCCAGCGACAACATGATCGCGCGCATCGTCACCCTCGTCGAGGAAGCCCAGGAAGCGCAGGCGCCCACCGAACGCTTCATTGATCGCTTCTCCAGGGTCTACATGCCCTTCATCGTCGTGCTGTCGGCGCTCGTCGCCGTCGTGCCGCCGCTCGCTTTTGGCGGCGCATGGGATGAATGGGTTTACAAGGGGCTGACACTCCTGCTCATCGGCTGCCCCTGTGCGCTTGTCATCTCGGTCCCGGCGGCGATCGCCTCAAGCCTGTCGGCCGGTGCGCGCCACGGCTTGCTGATCAAGGGTGGCGTCATCGTTGAAAAGCTCGCCGGCATCAAGACCGTCGCACTGGACAAGACGGGCACCCTGACGGAAGGGCGGCCGGAGGTGACCGACGTGGTGGCGCTGACAGGCGGCGACGATGCGCTTCTCGCCATGGCGGCCGCCGTGGAGGCACATTCCAACCACCCGCTCGCCAAGGCGATCGTCAGCCGTGCTGCCGCCATCCCGGCAAACGCCGGCAAACGCGAGGCCACCGCCGTGCGCGCGGTGCCCGGCAAGGGCATGGAAGGCCGCGTGGGGCCGAGCGATGTCTTCATCGGCGCGCCGCGCTTCGCCGCTGAACGCGCGGAGCTTTCCGGCGTTGAAGAGACGATCGCGCGGCTGGAAAGCGAGGGCAAGACCGTCGTGGTGGTGACGACGGATGGCGCCGCGCAAGGGCTGATCGCGCTGCGCGACCAGCCGCGCGCGGGGGCCGCCGCCGGTATCGCCGCGCTCAAGGATCTCGGCGTCGGAGCGGTCATGCTGACCGGTGACAACGCCCGGACGGGCGCGGCCATCGGCCAGATGCTCGGCCTTGATGTCAGGGCCGAGATGTTGCCCGCTGACAAGGCGGAGGTGATCAAGACGATGGCGGCGGAAAAACCGGTCGCCATGGTTGGCGACGGCATCAACGATGCGCCCGCGCTCGCCTCCGCGCAGGTGGGCATCGCCATGGGGTCGGGCACCGACGTCGCCCTGGAAGCCGCTGACGCGGCGCTGCTCAAGAACGACGTATCGGGCGTCTCGCAACTCATCGGCCTCGCCCGCGCCACAATGGCCAACATCCGTCAGAACATCGCGATCGCGCTGGGCCTGAAAGCGCTGTTTCTCGTCACCACGATCGTCGGGGCGACCGGACTTTGGATGGCCGTCATCGCCGACACCGGCGGCACGGTGCTCGTGACCCTCAACGCGCTCAGGCTGCTCGGCTATTTCAGAACGAGGAACAGGGAAACGCTCGCGCTGAGGCAAGCCGCTTAACACTAACAGCGAGATCTCATTGCCACCGCCGCGCGTTTGGATAGAGAGAACCTATTGATACAGACGCATGGGCAGGGGCCATGACATTCAGCCAAGCGGTCGCATCCGGTTTCCAGAACTACGTCAATTTCAACGGCCGCGCGTCGCGCTCGGCCTATTGGTATTGGATCCTGTTCACCATTGTCGTCTATCTCGTCGCCGGCGGCATCGATCGCCTCCTGTTCGAGACCGGTGAGATGGCCGTCACGCCGCTCAACGGCCTCGCCTATCTCGCGCTGTTTCTGCCGACGCTTGCCTTGGCCGTCCGCCGCTTCCACGACATGGACCGGACGGGATGGTGGGTGCTGCTTGGCTTCACAGGCATCGGCGGCATCATCCTGATTATCTGGTTCTGCCAGCCGGGCACGCGCGGGCCCAATCGATTCGGCCCGGATCCGCTCGGCGGCGTCTGAGCCGCACCTCACATCTTGTCGCCGGTAAGGAAGGCACGCCAGCCCGATAGCTGGCGTGCGTTTTCTCGTGATCAGGACTTGTAATAGTCGTCGATCAGCTTCTGCTCGGCGGCAGCCGCGATCTTGACGGACTCCAACGGATCCTGATTCTGGATCAGCACCCGGTCGATCATATTCGCGAAGTTCTGGAGGTTTGCATCCTCGTTCACGAAATCGGTCGTATGCGCATATTCCAGGCCCTTGAGCATCGGCCCGGTCAGAGGATCGGCCAGGTTCTTGGGGCTGAGGGCCACGCTCGGCTTGGCCGGCAACTCGCCCGTCTTGTCGAGCCACAGCTGCATCGCGTCATCGGTGGTGATGAAGGCGAGGAACTTGGTCGCAGCGTCCTTTTTCGCGCCGGTGACACCCGCGGTAAGACCATTGACCCAGTAGGATGCGTAGTTGGACTTGATGCCGTTGTGGGTCGGCACTTCCGCCACACCCCAGTCGAAACCGCGCGCCGTCTTGAAGCTGCCGAGGCGGAAGGAGCCATCCACAGTCAGGCCAGCCTTGCCCGACTTGAAGGCCGCCTGCGTTTCGCCCACGAAGCCGGCCGTCGCCACCTTGTGCTTGCGCTGCAGGTCAGTGTACCAGGCAAGCGCCGCCGCGCCGTGCTCGTTCCCATATGTGACGGTGCGGAAATCGTCGCTGTAGGGCTTACCGCCGAACTGCCGGATGAGAATGTCGCGCCACCAGTGGTTATCCTGCGAAGGCAGGCCGATGGTGGCGCCGGCGGTGATCAGGTTGCCGGACGAGTCGTGCTTGGCGACCGCGAGAGCCGTCTTCACGTAGTCATCGAGCGTCTTCGGCGGCTCCGCGATACTCGCGCCCTCGAGGAGCTTCTTGTTGTAGAACATCCCAAGGCTGCGCACTGCGGTCGGGATGGCCCAATAGGCGTCATCGCGCTTCATGAGCTGCACGAAGGGGAAGAAGTTCTTGTCGATATCGGCCGCCTTGAACACGTCCGTCGGCAAGGGCTGGATCAGCTTCGCCCTGGAATATTCGCGCATCCAGCCGAAATAGAGCTGGAGCACGGCCGGGCCCTCGCCCGCCGGCACGGCGGCGGCGACCTTCGTGCGATACTGCGCATAGGGGAAATGCGAGTGCTTGACCTTGATGCCGGGATTGGCCGCCTCGAACTGCGCGATGAGGGCATCGATCGCCTCGACGCGTTCCTTGAAGAAATACTGCCAATACTCGATTTCAACCGTCTGGGCGCGCAAGACGGCGGGTGCAGCCACCGCAAAGCCCGTCGCCATCGCACCCGTAGCGAACACGCGGCGGTTGATCGACAACCCACTACCCTTACCGCATTTTCCCGCTCTATCATCGGTCATTGTAGTCTCTCCCTTGTTATCGCTTTCAAACGATGGCACTTAATTCATGGAGAATGGATGGCCTGCAGATGAACAAAAATTTCATTTCTGCATAGCCACAATCAAAGTTCGGAGATTACCATGCGACAGCTCGATCTTGGCGGCGCTACTCTTTTCGCCTTGACCGATGCAGCGCCCTCCCCGGCGGAATGGTCTTATTCTTTTCCAAAGGCTGATGTGAGCCGGAGGCCGGATCTCATGAGCCGCTGGTTTCCCGATCACCGTTTTCACACCCGCTTCAATGCATTCGCCCTCCGGATCGGGGATGAGGTCGTCCTGATCGATTGCGGCATCGGGGCCGGGCCGGTTGCCTATTTTCCCGGCCTGTCCGGGAGACTGCTGGACGAACTCGCCACGGCGGGCATCCAGCCGGATGACGTCGATTTCGTTCTCTTCACCCATTTTCACCTCGACCATGTCGGCTGGGCAAGCGACACGGAAGGCGTCCCGACCTTTCGCAAAGCGCGCTACCTCGCTCCCGTCGCCGAAATGGCCCACTGGCAGAAAGCCGGCGATGACGCGGCGCTGCCGCATCATGTGGCGGCCTATCGCACGCATATCGCGCCGCTCATCGCGGCCGGAACCCTCACAGGGCACTCCACCGACACGCCGGTCATGCGCCTTGGCGCGACCGAGCTCAGCCTCCTGCCGGCGCCGGGCCATACCGAGGGCCATAGCGTGGTGACCCTTTCGGGTACCGCGCGGCCGCTGCTGACGGCCGGCGATCTTTGGCACAGCCCGGCCCAGATCGGCGAGCCGCATTGGTGCCACCGGGCCGATCGCGACCCGGCCCAGGCCATTCTCACGCGCATGGGCTTCGCCGCCTTCGCGGCAACCGAGGGCGCTGTCGTTGCAGCGGGCCATTTCCCGGAGGACCGCTGCTTCGGCGCGATCACCGGCAACGCGGACGACGGCTTCGCCTTTGAGCCGCTGCCAGCCACACAATCCAGCGCGTCCTGAGCGTAGGAAGGAAAGCCCGTTCATTGTGCGGCTCCACCATTCGTGGAGCGGGCCGTGGCATTCGGCAAACCTGCGCCCTGTCTGGCGCTCCGCAAGCCTTTCGGCACGCGCGCGGCGCGCGGCTGCGGGGTCAGGCCCCGGAAGAGAGGCAGCGTTGCGCCACCCAGCGCAGGCGACGCCCGACCGGCGCTGCCCATCATCACGCGCGGTTGCACCCTGTCCTTGCGCAAGCTGACCGTCGGCAGCAGCGGATCGAGCGCCGCGATCAAGGCCTTGAGTTCCGGCGGCGGCAAGGGGCCGCCCACCACGATGGTTTCCGGATCGAAGAGACTCTCGACCGTCGCGATAGCCATACGCAGGTAGCGGGCCGCGCTCTCCCGCCATTCGGCGACGATGTCGGGCCGGGTGGCGAACAGCCGCGCATCATCGGCCGCGGCCTCCGACAGTCCGGCTTCGCTCAGCCGCCGGCGCAGCGCGTCAAGGGATGCGTGGTCCTCCAGGGTGATCGGCGTCTCACCGTCCTGGGCAATGCCAACGACCATGCGGCCGATCTCGCCCGCATTCCCGAAAGCGCCGGTCGCAGGCTGCCCGTCGACGAACACCCCGCCGCCGACACCCTCGGCGATATAAAGATAAACGAAGCTCCTGAGATCCCGTGCCACACCGTGCAGATGCTCACCGATGGCGGCAGCGGAGGCGTCGTTGCCGACCAGAACCGGCAACTTCAGGGCCGCCGCATAGGCTCCACTGAAATCGGCCCGGGACCAGGCGGCCATGGAGAGCGGATCCGGCCCAAGATCGATGGGACCGAAGGGGCCGGGCAGCACGATGCCAACGCCCCAAAGCCGAGCCCTGTCGATAGCGGCGGCCGATACGAGCCGCTCGACCAGCCTGCACGCGCCGCCGATAGCCGTCTCAGGCGTCGCCGTATCGCAGGCCAGCACCGTCTCGTCGCGGATCTCCGCGCCGAGATCCGCCAACACGCCGGTGAGGCGGCCGTGCTCGACATGAATTCCCACCGCAAATCCGCCGTCGCGATTGATGGCGAGGTCGATCGGAGGCTGTCCCCGCGCCGATGCGCGACGACCGACAATCTTGAGAAGCCCTTCGCGGCACAGATCATCCGCGATGGAGGACAGCGTCTGCGCGGACAGGCCGGTCGTCGCCGCGAGCTCGGCCCGTGACGCCGCACCCTGCCGGCGCAAGGCATCCAGAATGACGCGGCGGTTGTGACCACGCCTGTCGAATGGAGCGAGGCCGGAAACGCTCATGCCCGTCATCTCTCCCGCCAGCTCAAGGTTCAATCGACATTCGGCATTCTCATCCGTCATGGCCGGGCTTGTCCCTGAAGTCGGGCTTGCCCGACTTCAGCTTATTCAATGCGGAACTGGGCAACAGCCGAGTTCCGTTGCCATCCCGATGAACTGAGGCACCTTTCCAGTCGGGATCACCGGGACAAGCCCGGTGATGACGGTGGTGTCGCTTGGGCCATTCCTGAATGACCATTGGTCCTTAGGGCCTTCATTCGCAGCGCATCGCGGCTGACACTTGCATAATGACGTGGCTCACGTATTAAATCAACAATCCTGATTTAATCGGGCTGGACCATGATCGGCGCAACAGGCGCCCAAGCGACGCGTCACAAGGAACTTCGACGCGTCATAGGAACGTCGTGGGACGAACGTGGGGAACAGGCGGAGCGATGCGGATCTATAGCAATCTCACGGTCGAGAAGAAGCAGGCGGTCTGGGCCTGGGCCTTTCTGGCCATTCCCATCGTCTTCTTCGGATTGATCCGTTTCTACCCGGCCTTCGAGTCCTTCGGGATCGCCTTCACGCGCTGGAACCTGTTGTCACCGCCGGAATTCATCGGGTTGGACAACTTCCGGCAGATGATCCACGATCCGGTCTTCTGGCAGACCCTGAAGAACACGTTCCTCTATCTGATCCTCGGCACGCCGATCAGCCTCCTCCTCGCCTTCGTCATCGCCTACTATCTGGATCAGGTGCGCTTCGGCCACGGCTTCATCCGCGCGCTTTACTTCATGCCGCATCTCACGACGACAGTGGCGATGGCCTGGGTATGGCGCTGGTTCTACCAGCCGATGCCGGTCGGGCTCTTCAACAACATGCTGGCCTCGGTCGGCTTTGACGTGCAGCCCTTCCTGCGCTCGACCACACAGGCTCTGCCGGCGGTCCTTGCGCCCGCGATCTGGGCCGGGCTCGGTTTCCAGGTGGTGCTGTTCCTCGCGGGCCTGCGCGCCATCCCGTCCAGCTACTACGAGGCGGCGCGCATTGACGGCGCCGGCCGCTGGATGATCCTGCGCGAGATCACCCTGCCCTTGCTGCGCCCGACCATCGTCTTCCTCCTGGTGATCTCGTCGATCGGCTTCCTGCGCATCTTCGACCATGTCTACAACATGACGGACAATGGCGCCGGCGGCCCCTTGAACTCGACGCGGCCGCTCGTGCTGAACATCTACGACACGGCCTTCCGCTCGTTCCAGATGGGCTATGCGGCCGCGCAAACGCTCGTGCTGTTCATCATCCTTCTGGTGATCAGCCTCTTGCAGCTACGCCTGATGAGGGGCCGCCCATGACCCACGCCTCGGACACCACCACCGCGCGCGGCTGGTCCCTCGGGACGGTCATCCACCCCGGCCGCATCGTCGCCTGGACGCTGCTCGCCATGGGCGCCATCGTCATGATGGTGCCTCTCGTCTATATGGTGGCCACCTCTTTCAAATATCCGAACGAGGTCTATGAGCTCAACATCATCCCCCATGAGCCGACACTCGATAACTACACCTATATCTTTCAGAATACGCGTTTCGGCATCTGGTTCGTGAACTCGCTCGTCACCAGCACGCTCGTGACGATCTCGGTCATCTTCTTCGACAGCCTCGTCGGCTACACCCTGGCGAAGTTCAAGTTTCGCGGGCGCGAGTTCATCTTCATCGCGATCCTCACCACACTGATGATCCCGACCGAGATGCTCATCGTGCCGTGGTATATCATGGCGAAGAACTTCGGCTGGCTGAACAGCTACTGGGGCATCATGTTCCCCGGCCTCATCACGGGCTTCGGCGTGTTCCTCATGCGGCAGTTCTTCTCCGGCATTCCGGACGACTACATCCATGCCGCGCGCATCGACGGGCTCAACGAATTCCAGATCTGGTGGAAGGTGGCGATGCCGCTCGTCACGCCGGCCCTGTCGGCGCTCGCCATCTTCACCTTTCTCGGCAACTGGACGGCCTTCCTCTGGCCGCTGATCGCCACCAACGACCGCGCGCTCTACACGGTCCCCGTCGGCCTCGCCTCGTTCTCCGGCGAATTCCTGTCGGACTGGGAACTTATCATGACGGGCGCCACGCTCGCGACGCTGCCGACCCTGATCGTCTTCATCATCTTCCAACGCTACATCATCCGCGGCGTCGTGCTGGCCGGGCTGAAGGGATAATCGTTATGAGCGTTTCGACAGGCACTCCGGCCGTGATGGGCGGCGATGACCGCTTTCCCGCTCCCGTCTACGCCGAAACCGTGCTGGCACCCGGCTTCATGCATAGCCAGAAGCACCTGGTCGGCCACCTCCTGCGCCTGCATCGCGCCCATGCGGCGATGCTGGCCGAGCAAGGTCTTCTTGAAGCGCAGCAGGCCGCCGCCCTGTTCAAGGCGCTCGACAGGGTGGAAGCGACATTTGCCGGGTTGACCGCGCCCGTGGCCTATACCGGCGAATATGAAGACCTCTTCTTCTATATCGAGAAGCTGATCGCCCAGGATATCGCGGCCCAGAAGGTCGATCCCGACGTGGCCGGCCGCCTGCACACCGGGCGCTCGCGCAACGACATCGACCATACCCTGTTCAAGATGGCGCTGCGCGAACGGCTCGACACGCTCGGCACGGCGGTGCTCGATCTCGTCGACACGCTCATCGCGCGGGCCCGCGCCGATGCCGGCACGATCATCCTGGCCTACACCCACGGCCAGCCGGCGCAGCCATCGACCTACGGCCATTATCTCGGCGCCGTCATCGAGACCCTGCTGCGCGACTTCAATAGGCTGATGGAAGCGCGGGCGGTGGTGGACCTCTCCCCCCTCGGCGCGGCGGCCATCACGACAACAGGCTTCCCGCTCGATCGCCAGCGCGTGGCTGACCTGCTCGGCTTTCCCGTCATCCTGCGCAATTCCTACGGTTGCATCGCCGGCGCGGACTACACCGCCGCGACTTACGGCGCCATCAAGCTGATGGCCCTCAGCCTCGGCCGTTTCGCGCAGGACATGGGCTATTGGACCGCCTACGAGGTCGGCCAGCTGCGCTTCTCCGATGGTTTCGTGCAGATCTCCTCGATCATGCCGCAAAAGCGCAATCCCGTGCCGGTGGAGCACATGCGCCTCCTTGCCTCGCTCACCGCCGGCCATGCCGATGCGGTGCTGCTGGCCCTCCACAACACGCCGTTCATCGACATGAACGACAACGAGCACGAGGTCCATGGCGCGGGCTACGAGGCCTTCGCGACAGCCCATCGTGTGCTTGCGCTGATGGCGGGTGTCGTGCAGTCAGCCGAAATCAACGGCCGGCGCGTGCGCGCCAATATCGAAGCGTCCTACGCCACCATCACCGAACTCGCGGATTCCCTGGTTCGCGAGGAGAACCTGCCCTTCTCCAAGGCCCACCACATCGCCGCGACCCTCGCCCGCCACATGCAGGCCTCGGGAGAGACATTGTCGAACGTGCCGTACCAGACTTTCGTCCGGATTTTCGCGGAGACGGCGGGACGTGAACCCACCTTCGACGAGGCAACCTTCCGCCGCGTGACGACACCGGAGCATTTCGTGGCCGTGCGCGAGCTGCCGGGCGGTCCGGCGCCGGAGGCGATGGCCGAGAGCCTTGCCATCTACACCGGCGAAGCCGCCGACGCGCGGGCCGTCATCGCCGCCCACCGGGCGCGGGACGCAGCTTCCAAGGAACTTCTGGCGGACGCGATGGCGACGCTCATGACCACCGCGACCGGGGCCTGAAACCATGGCTGAACTCACCCTGAAGAACGTCGTCAAGCGCTATGGCAATATCGAGATCGTCCATGGCATCAGCCTGGACATCAAGGACGGAGAGTTCGTCGTCCTGGTCGGGCCGTCCGGTTGCGGCAAATCCACCACGCTCCGGATGATCGCCGGGCTGGAGAGCCTGAGCGCCGGCACCATCTCCATCGGCGACCGGGTGGTCAATACGCTGGAGCCCAAGGACAGGAACATTGCCATGGTGTTCCAGAACTACGCGCTCTATCCGCATATGACGGTGTTCCGCAACATCGCCTTCGGCTTGCATGCGGCCAAGCTGCCCAAGGACGCCATTGACAGGAAGGTGCGTGAGGCGGCCAAGCTGCTCGGCCTTTCCGAGCTTCTGGAGCGGCGTCCGAATGAATTGTCCGGCGGCCAGCGGCAGCGCGTCGCCATGGGGCGCGCGATCGTGCGCGACCCGACCGTGTTCCTGTTCGATGAGCCCTTGTCCAACCTCGACGCGCAATTGCGCGGCCAGATGCGCACGGAGATCAAGCGGCTGCATCAGTCGATCGGCACGACGATCGTCTATGTCACCCATGATCAGGTGGAAGCAATGACGCTTGCCGATCGGATCGTCATCATGCGTGACGGCCGCATCGAGCAGGTCGGCACGCCGCTCGACGTCTTCCACGCGCCGGTCAGCACCTTCGTCGCCGGCTTCATCGGCACGCCGACGATGAATCTCATCGGGTTGCCCGTTCTAAGGTCCGAAGGCGGCCCCGCCATCGCCTTCGGTGAGCAGGCCGTCCTGCCGCTCTCGCCGGAGGCGAACGCGCGCCTTGGCAACCGGGAGCACGTGACCGTGGGCATCCGCCCCGATGACCTCGCGATCACCCCGGCCACGGCCGGGCATGGCGACCAGGCCGGACGGCTGGAGGGCACGGTGGTGATCGCGGAGCCGCTCGGTGTCACCACGCAGGTGATTGCGAAGGTCGGCGACCACGAATTGGTGGGCATGGCTGACGGCCGTTTTGTTCCGCAAGCCGGCGAGCCGGTAGCGCTCACCTGCGATGTCTCGCGGCTTCATCTTTTCGATCCGAAGACTGAGAGATCGCTCGCCGTTGGATAACGGTGAGCTGCGACCCGCCAAGGCATCGGCTTTGCCCGAAAACCGAATTCCGCTTTTCGGGCCGATGCTTCAGAGCCGCTCGGCTCAATAGCCCCGCTCAGCTCTTCTTGCGCAGCCGCAGCACCTTGAAGAAGCCGAGGGGGAAGGCCGGCGTCAGCGACAGCACCTCGACGTCGCCACGAGCCTTCGCCCAATCCTCGATGCGCCGGGCTTTGAAGGCGGAACTCCAGCCAAGGCGGCTCGCCAGCGGCGCGACGGCTTCCTCGACACGCGCGACCGGACCATCGGGCACGCCGAAATGGTTGGCGAGCACGATCTCGCCGCCGGGCCGGAGAACGCGCAGCATCTCGTCCAGCGCCGCCTCCGGATGCGGGACCAGCGTGATCAGGAATTGCGCGACCACGGCGTCGAAGGTGGCATCGGCGAAGCCAAGGCGACAGGCATCCATTACCGCCAGCAGCTTCACATGGCTCCAGTGGTTCTTGCGCGCCTTCTCGACCGCGCGCTTGAGCATATGGGCAGAAAGATCGACGCCCGTTATGCGCGCATTGACGGGATAGTCCCCGAGCGAGAGACCGGTGCCCACCCCGACTTCGAGGATATCGCGCCCACAAGCCAGCGCGGCATCGACCGCGTCACGCCGCGCCGGCGCGGTGATACCGTCATAGACAAGGTCATAGACCGGGGCCCAACGCGCGTAGGCTTTGCGCATGAGCGTCATGTCGGGCTGAGCGTATCGTACCTCTGCCATGCTGGCCGTCTTCCTATCCTCGTTATGGCAAGGAACGCGCCAGAGTGGCGTCGGTTCGCAACATCGGCTCAGCCGGGGGGCCGAGACGCTGGGAGAGCGGCCGGGCGGCCGCACGGATGGTACCCCCGCCGAGGACGCGGGCATCAGGACCTGCACTGTCGTAAAGCACGCAGGCCTGGCCGGGCGCGACGCCCTCCTCGGGATCCAGCAGGGTCACCTCCGCGCCGTCGAGCGTGGCGCGCACCAGAGCCGGCCGCGGCTTGCGCGTCGAACGCACGCGGGCTGCAACCTCGTGCACGGCATCACCATCGAGAGGCACGTCACCGAGCCAGTTCATGGCGTTGAGACTGATCGTCCGCGTCGCCAGCAGTTCCCGTGGGCCGACTACGACCTCGCCCCGCTCAGCATCCAGCTTGACCACATAGAGCGGCTCGCCCACGGACAGGCCAAGTCCGCGCCTCTGGCCTACCGTATAATGGATGATGCCATTATGACGGCCGAGAACGCGGCCGTTGTGGTCCACGATATCGCCCGGCGTCACCGCGCCTGGCTTCAAGCGCTCGATCACCTCGGTATAGCGGCCGCTTGGCACGAAGCAGATATCCTGACTATCCGGCTTCTCCGCGATGGCTAGCCCAAAATCGTGCGCGAGCTTGCGCACATCCGGTTTCAGCATGCCGCCAAGGGGGAAACGCAGGAAGTCGAGCTGCGCCTGCGTGGTGGCATAGAGGAAATAGCTCTGGTCACGATCGGGATCGGCGGCGCGATAAAGCCCGCGCCCGCCCTGCGGCATCGGCCGGGTCACGACATAATGGCCAGTCGCCAGGACGTCGGCGCCGAGGTCGCGGGCGGTCTCCAGGAGTTCGGCGAACTTGATCGAGCGATTGCACTCGACACAAGGAATGGGGGTCTCGCCCGCGAGATAGCTCTCCGCGAAACGCGCCATGACCTCGTCGCGGAATCGGCTTTCATAATCCAGCACATAGTGGGGGATATCGAGCCGCTCGGCCACGCGGCGCGCATCGTGGATGTCCTGGCCGGCGCAGCACGCGCCACGGCGGTGGGTTGCTTCGCCATGGTCATAGAGCTGGAGCGTGATGCCAATGACCTCGTAGCCTTGGCTCTTCAGCAGCGCGGCCACCACCGATGAATCCACACCTCCCGACATCGCGACCACGACGCGCGTGTCGGCAGGGGTCTTCGGCAGATCGAGACTATTCACCATATCTTGCCTTCAGCGGCGGCTAGCGGTCGTCAGCTGGGCCGCCTCGCCTCTGCTTATCACATCTGAACGGATCTTCCACAACGGCCTGCTGTCTGCCGCCATCGTTGGTGCTGCCACAGATACGAAGACGAAATCGCTCCCAGCTTACGGCCTACGCACCCTGCATCCAGTGTTCTATAAGCGCCATCGATCCGGCTTTCCAGACCTGGACCCGCGTCTGCGTCCATTTCACCCCAGCCATGAAGGTGGGGAAAACGGGCCATTTGCGATGCCGGAAGGCAGGCCGGTTGGCCGCTAGCACACGACTTTGGCATTCGGGGGAATCGGCGCAATGATCTGAATCAACTGCCCTCCTGCCGAAATCCCGCCGCAAGTTCCGGAAATAATTGCGCCTTTAGTCAAATCTTAAGCGCAGCACTCTAGTGTTGGGGATAACAAGGGTTAGTCGATTAGTGTGAGCGTATCATGACCGAACCCCACCGCCCGAGGGTGAAGTACGTCATCGGGCCTGATGGCAGTCCTCTGACGATTGCGGATCTGCCGCCCTCGAATACCAAGCGATGGGTCATCCGTCGCAAAGCAGAAGTCGTCGCGGCTGTGCGAGGCGGCCTCCTCAGTCTTGATGAGGCGTGCCAACGTTACACACTGACCGTCGAGGAATTCCTCGGCTGGCAGGAATCTATCGATCGCCATGGCTTGGCCGGTTTACGGACCACGCGCATTCAGCACTATCGTCAATAGCGCCTCCGCGTTCTGAGAAGGCGGAAGCGACGAACCACCTGAGCGATTCGCACCACCATAACTACCGGATGGCCAGCTGCGTCGCAAGGAACTTACCGTGTGTAGCTCATGAAAATCCCGACTACGCGGCATTGTGGTGCCGCGCGGTCGGGGTCGTGAGTAGGCCGGTCTCCTGAGCCTGTGGCCTACGGTCCGCCCGTGAGACGGCTGTTAACCAAACCCTAACCATACCCCGCCGATTGTTATCGCTCGATGTAAAGCCGAGCGTGACGGGAGTGTGTAGGTGCCATTGGCGTCGTTAGGGTCATCATGGGGTAAGGGAACGGGCCGCGGCCAGTCGAGCGGAACGATTTCCAAGCTCGCGCCTTCCAGCCAGCCGGAAGATCATCCCTTCGTCGGCGCTACCGTCGCCGAGGTCGAGCAGGGACTGATCCTTGCTACGCTGGACTATTGCGAGGGCAATCGCACCTCAGCCGCCAGGATACTCGGCATTTCGCTGCGAAGCCTCCACAACAAGCTGACGAGCTATAACGCCGCCGGAATGAGCGTTCCCGCGCCGCGGCCACGGACACGCTGAGGCATCTCTCGAAAATCGCGCGGCCACCTCGGCGTTGAGCGCCCTGCGGTCACCGCTTGCGCAGCCACAGGCTGGTTTCGTGAGCGCCGGACTGGAGCGGCAGCCGCGCAAGGACGGTCTCGTTGACGCGGGCCGCCATGCGCGTTGCCACATAACGGCTCGCGAACAACGTTTCATAGCCCCCGCCCTGCATCAGGGCCCCCACCACGAGCTGTTCGTTGTACCCGCGCCAGTCCCATTCCGCCGGATAGGCGTCCGGCAGGAATATGTCATGGATATGCACGACAACCCCGGGCGTGACGCGCGGCAGGATATCGAGCAGCAGACGATCGACATCGCCCCCCGGCATCGCCACATGGCTTGAGTCGATGAAGAGGATGTCCCCGGCCTCCAGACTGGTGATCAGCTCTGGAGCGACCTCCTCGACGACCTTGGCGTGATGAGTGATCGGCAGAGCCTTGATGGACGCGCGCGGCGCGGGGTCGATGGCGGTGATCCGTGTTGGCAGGCCGCCGTCGCTGACCGCGCGCGCCAGAAAGCGCGTCGAGTGACCAGAGCCGATTTCGACGATCCGGTTCGGTCGGAGGCTGCGGACAAGGGCGTAGGCCGCCGCCGCGTCCAGGCGGGGAAACCACATCTGCCCCCAGCGCAGGCCCTCACCTTCGACGGGAATAGCGGACAAGGCCGCGGCATGCCGCTCGATCTCACCCAGCAGGGCCTCGAATTGTTCCGTTGCCGCCGTGAAGAGAGGCTCGAGCGCCGCATAGGGCTCTCGCCGCGCCGGCCGCGCATAGCGATAGGGTATGAAATACCCGCTGCGGGCCGCCCCCGCGAGGGTCCGCAATCCAAGCCAAAAACGCCTCAGCCGTCGCCCGCTCACCGTGATCGATCAGGCTCTGTCGACGGGACTGCGCGCCAGGCGATCCTGCATAGTCTTCGCCAGTCGCGACCGCTCGAAGAGGATGACGACGATCGTCGAGAACCCGAGTGGGATGAGGAGATAGAGCAGACGAAACACGAGCAGGGCTGCCAGCACGTCTGTCTGGTTCATCTCGGGCATCGCGCTGATGAAAACGAACTCGAGCACGCCAAGTCCGCCGGGCGCGTGCGAGATCAGAGCGGCCGAGAAAGAAGCGAGGAACACGCCGAGCACGATGAAGAAGCCGGGATTGCCGGCCTCCGGCAGGGCGAAATAAATGATGCCCGCCGCGCCGATCAGCTCGAGCGGGGCTGCGAACAGCTGGCGTACCGTGATCTTCAGGCGCGGATAATAGATGGAGAACTGGCCGATCTTGACCGGCTTGAACTCTTTCCAGGACCCGAGCACATATAGCGCCACCAGCACCAGCATGCCGATGCCGATCAGCCTTGCCATCCAGATGGGCACATCGAACAGCCGCAGCACCACTTCCGGCTCACCCACGAGCACAAGACCGCCGAGCAGGACCGTGCCGAGCGCGAAGGTGAAGGAGCAAAGCGCGACGAGCACGCCGATCTCGGCCACTGACAACCCCATCGTGCCATAGGCACGGAACCGGACCATGGCGCCTGAGAGCACCGAGGCACCGATATTGTGCGAGAGGGCATAGGTGGTGAAGGAAACCAGGGAGATGACGAACCACGAAAGCTTGCGGCCGAGATGCAGCAAGGCAATCCGATCGTACCAGGCAAGCGCGCCATAAGCCACGATCGTGGCCGCCACCGCAAGGACCCAACGGTGGAAGGGAATCGCCGCGACACTCGCTACGACCTCACTCGCCGAGATATCTTTCAACTCTCGGTAGAGAAGCCAAAACGAAAACACAACCGCAAGCAGGCCGACTACCGGCCAGACATACTCAAGCGTCTTCTTCATGGACTCACGATGCCAGCTCTCTGTCCCCTGCCCGGTGCCGACATGTCATCCCATGCCCAACGCCGTATGTTTCCTGGCATCTGTGCCCGAGCAGACCCTCCCCCGCAAGCTGTTCTTACGTCGCGGCCTTCAAAAAAATCGACAAACTCGACCTCACGCATCCCCCAAGGACCAACCGCGGGACGGCGACAGGGCATGGGGGCCCGCTCAGCAGCCGTCGGACCGGCCGAACGCCGCCTGAAATGCCGCGATCGCGTCGCGGCCAGTGACACCGGCAGCCCGCGGTAACCGGCGCCGGACTATCGTGGGTCAGAAGCTGGCGGTCGAGCTCGCCGAGAACGCTTTCGCTTCAAAGACCGCTTGATCGCGCGGTGCTTCTGCAGTGCGAAACCGGACCTGCTCGCGGTCCTCCAACTGCTCCGCCTTGGTGAGATCCGCCGTTGCCGCATCCATATCGGACTTCGCCTCGCTGAGCTGCTCCTGCAACTCGTCCGCGGAACGGCGAAGATTGTCTCGGCGCTGGGCCGCCGCCTTCGCGTAGGTCGGATAGGCGAAATGATTCTGGTCAGTGATACCCGCGCGGCTTTCCTCGCTCGCGATTTCTCGCTCAAGATCGGACGCGACGCGCGTGAATTCGGCGATCATCATCTCGATTTGCATGACGCGCCGACGCTTTTCATCGACTTGGAAGCGCTTGAGGCGCACCAGGCTTTCCCGCGGTTTCATTGCCGAAAGACTCCTTGAACACGCATACTGTGCACCCGCGGCGCACCCAAGCGCACCACAGAATGGCCATCATCAGCATTACTCAAGGAAGTTGATCGAATGTTACCTTTGCTGGTCGGCGAAGGCTTTCCTTACCGTCAAGAGCCTGACAACAGAACAGAATCGGCGGTAGCCCTCACTTGAAAGCCGTGCTCCGCCTACGAATGCCTACCAAGCGTTGTAGGAGAAGCACACCTTCGCGCAAGCTTGTGGGCTCATCTTCCATCGGCAGGGGGCGAGAGGCTATGGTTCCTCGTCGGTCCCTTAATTTTTTTCGCTTCGATTAGCTCGCGTTCATATTTGTTGCCCCGTCGTCAACCTTTCATTTACCTGCATCGTTAAGAGTATTCTCAGCGTTCGAGATGCTGCGAAGCGGTGCGATGAACGAACCGCTTGAGTCACTTAATCCAATTTCTTCAACCATGGCGCGAACAGGATGCAAGCCCAAAACGAGCTCAACATCAACGTTCTGCGTTGGTTAATGGAAGTTTCGGCTGATGGTGCTTGCGCGATGGAATTAGGTTTTGTTATCCATTTACGAGTAGCGTCGCGAGTCGGATTAAAGTGGGAGATTGGGCGTGCACTCCGCCCTGTTCCGGGAGCTGCGTTAACGCATCGGGACTTGGCCGGTGAGGCCGGTGGAGCGAGGTTGGGGATCTGACAATGCGCGTACTGCTTATCGAAGATGACAGCGCTACGGCGCAGAGCATCGAATTGATGCTCAAGTCTGAGAACTTTAACGTCTACACGACCGATCTCGGCGAAGAAGGCGTCGATCTCGGAAAGTTGTATGACTACGATATCATCCTTCTGGATCTCAATTTGCCCGACATGTCGGGCTACGAGGTCCTGCGCAGTCTGCGTGTGGCGAAGGTCAAGACGCCAATCCTTATCCTTTCCGGTCTTGCCGGCATTGAGGACAAGGTGAAAGGTCTCGGCTTCGGCGCCGACGACTATCTGACAAAGCCCTTCCATAAGGACGAGCTCGTTGCGCGTATCCACGCGATCGTCCGGCGTTCGAAGGGCCATGCCCAGTCGGTCATCAATACCGGCGACCTGGTGGTCAATCTGGACACCAAGACGGTCGAGGTCGGTCAGAACCGCGTTCACCTGACCGGCAAAGAGTACCAGATGCTTGAGCTGCTGAGCCTCCGCAAGGGGACCACGCTCACCAAGGAGATGTTCCTCAATCATCTCTACGGCGGCATGGACGAGCCGGAACTCAAGATCATCGACGTGTTCATTTGCAAGCTCCGCAAGAAGCTCGCGAATGCATCGAGTGGTAAGAACTATATCGAGACCGTCTGGGGACGCGGCTATGTGCTGCGCGAGCCCAATGAGGTCGAGGAGCGTCTCGCGGTTTGATCGAGGTGGTCTTGTCACCTCGAACCTGCTCGACACACAAGCTCCAAATTCGTCATTAACGCAGATCAGCGACAGAGCCCTCAGTAGCCTCGGGGAAACTGGGTCGCTGGTTGAGCGTAGTTGCACGCAATCAAGAACTTGCAAAAAGCTTGTATGCGTAAAGTCCCATCCAAAGCCCCGCCTCTGGCGGGGCTTTTTATTTCTAGCCGCCTGATCGCTCCCCGTTGGACTTGGAGCTGGCAGACCCGGAGCTGGCAGACCCGGAGCTGGTCCGTCTGTTGCGGATTTCCGCGCTCAGAATTGGGCAGCAGATCCGATCAGCGGCAACCCGCGCGGCCATAGATCCCTTTTAGCGCGGCATCGGCAACGATGCCCTCGGTCAAGCCAAGCGGGGTTTCGACCCCGCCCAGGATCAGCTTGCCATCATTGGCGAGCCGCGCGACGGCACGCTCAAGCACATCGCGCTTGGTCCGATCATCAAGATACATCAGTACGTTACGACAAAGTATGAGATCAAACGTGCCAAGATCGCTGAAATCATCCAGCAGATTGATGCGAGAAAAATCCACCATCGCGGTCAGGTCAGCATTGATCTGCCAGAGGTCGCCCAGCTGGGTGAAATGCTTGAGGAGCATCTGGATAGGCAATCCCCGCTGCACTTCAAAATGCGTGTAAAGCCCCTTGCGGCCTCGCTCCAGGGCAACCTCCGACAGATCCGTGGCGACGATGTCAACCGTCCAGCCCTCAAGGCGCGGCGCCAGACCGGCGAGCATCATGGCGATTGAATAGGCCTCCTGCCCAGTCGACGCGGCCGCGGACCAAATGCGCAGGCGCCGACTGGAGGCCCGCGCTTCGACGAGGCGGGGGAGCACCGTTTCATGAATCTGGGCAAAGAGCGTCTTGTCGCGGAAGAAGAACGTCTCCTGAATCACCATCGCCTCGACGACGGCTGCCTCGATCTCGGGATGAGAGCCGTTGCGCAGGATGGCAACAACCTCGGCGGGATCAACCAGACCAAAGCGTCTGCACACCGCGGGAAGGCGGCTCCTGGCCAGATAGTGGCCGTCGCTGTTCAGAACCATGCCCGACCGCGCACGCAGGAAGGAACTGAGAAACTGATAATCAGCTTCAGTCATGGCGCAGCATGTCCGGCCAATACGTTTTCGCGGTGGCTGCCATCTGATCGAGCGGCACGACCGCGGAAGCAAGGCCTGCGCGGGCCACACTACCGGGCATCCCCCAAACCGTGCTCGTCGCCTCGTCCTGGACCAGTATGGGCGCGCCGACGGCGGACAAGGCGGTTGCCCCCCGGAGCCCGTCCTGCCCCATGCCCGTAAGAATGATCGAGAGAATCGCACAGCCATAGACCTCTGCGGCATCGCCGAGCAGAAGATCCGCCGACGGCTTGCAGGAATTGACCGGCGGGCCGTCATCGAGCCAGGCCACGACGCTCCTTCCCGCTTTCCTCAACCGCAAGTGCCGATGTCCAGGCGCCACATAAACGGCCCCGGCACGAATATGTTCGCCGTCCGCCACCTCCGCCGCCCTACAGCCACACAGAGCGCCGATCTGGCTGGCAAGGCCGGCGATCAGAATCGTTGGCATATGTTGGAGAATGATGATCGGAACGCTCCGCACGAGCGCGGGGCCAAGTTCGCGCATGACGATCGCGAGCGCCTGCGGCCCTCCGGTGGAGGCGCTGATAATGATGCATCTGGGTTGGGTGCTGCTGGGCTCGGCGCGTCGCAGACCGGGAATGACCATTCGCGTCCGCTCCTGGGGGCGTGCGGCGACCGTCCTGATCTTGCCGATAAGGGCCCGGACAAAGCAGTCGCGCGTCTCCCGGACCGGCCTTCCTCGCGCCCGCGCCGGCAGCATGATGCCGGCAGCCGCGCCACGCGACAGGCAGCGCAGGCTGAGATCGGCGCTTTGCGGCGCCTCGCCTACCATGACGATGATTGCGACAGCGGGTTTCACCGCAAGGATGAGCTGAAGCGCGGCCATGCCGTCGAAGGTGCCTGCGGTCACATCAAGCAGCACGACATGCGGATCGAGCACGTTGAGCTCATCAAGCACCCCGCTGATGGTTGGAAAATGCGCGACAACATTCACCGCCTGACGCAGATGTCCGATCGCCGCTTCGTCGAACATCGACGTCGCACCGATGACCATGACCCTTGTTGGATCATCTGATTTTCGCTGACTGGTAGGCATACCCCCTCCGCCTATGCCGCAGGCTGCCTGTTGACGCACATGGCGCTGAGAGGAGCCCTCCCCGGGCGATACAGCAGTAGCGTTAGTCCCGTTGCCTTTGGTTAGACAAGCCCCACCTCATGGAACTTGGCCGCGACGATCTCTTTATCGAAGGGCTTCATGATGTACTCGTCGGCTCCGGCCTGCATGGCCCTGGCGATATGCTCCACATTGCTCTCGGTCGTGCAGAACACAACCTTGGGAAGCCTGCCGCCCGGCATCCGGCGTAAGTGCCCGAGAAACTCGTAGCCGTCCATAACGGGCATGTTCCAGTCCAGAAGCACCGCCTCGGGCATATCCCGCTCACAGACGGCGAGCGCCTTTGCGCCGTCCTCAGCCTCTGAGATCCGGAACTCGAGAGCCTCCAGGATACGGCGCGCCACTTTTCTTATAACCGCCGAGTCATCGACGATGAGACAGTGCTTCATAATGTGGCGCCCTTGAAGCGGCGATTCGCATTAAAGACCATTGTTATCATTGGAGAAGGCCAGCACGGAACTCACATTCAGAATGACGAGCAGGCAATCGTCGAGGCTATGCACGCCTGTCGACAGGCTCGCCCAGCGCGTATCCAGATGAAACGGCGTCGGAGCTGCCGTATCCGGCATGAGATTCAGCACCTCCCCGATGCGATCGACGATCACTCCATAAGATTCACCATCCGCCTCGATACCGATCGCGATCATCCTCTGGCGGTCGGCCGGCTCGGGCAGCCCGAGCTGCCAGCGCAGACTGACGGCCGTCACGACGCGCCCGCGTAGATTGACCAGGCCGAGAATCTGCGGCGGCGCCAGGGGCACCGGCGTCATCGACTGGATGACGAACACGTCACGGACGTCGGCGATGGGGATACCGAAAAGCTGATCGGCAACCCACGCCGTGACATATTGGATATGCTTGTCCTGCTGTTCGATCACCGGCGCCTGTGCCGTGCCCCGATCAGGCGAATGCTTGGCGATCGCCATTATGCGGCCACTCCCCGGCTCCGAGCGTTGAGCACGGCGCTCAGCGCCTCCACGAGCCCGCTGCGATCGAACTTCGCCACGAAATTCACGACACCCAGCTTGCGTGCCCGCTCCACAATCGGCGGGCTCACATAGGACGACAAGGCGATGACGGGGAGCCCCGCGAACCGGGGCTCAGCCCTGAGGCTTTCGATAAGATCGAAGCCGCTCCTGTCCGGCATCTCGAGATCCGTGACGACAACGTCCACAAGGCGCGGCAGCGCGAGCGTGGCCAGGGCCCCTTCCACGCCGTCGGCGACGAGTACGCGATATCCCGAAGCGCGCAGGAGTGGAGCGAGCATGCTGCGGAAGAATTCAGAATCATCTACCAGCAGCACGGTGCGCGTCACCGTCTGGGGGGCAACCTCCCGCTGCAGCCAGGCGCCATGGCCGAGCGGCAGGAAATGCGCGACGTTCAAAATCTCTGTCGCGCGGCCGCGGACAATTGCGGACCCCACCAGCTCAGGCCGGTCCGCAACGAGTTCGACGGTGAGCGCATCCTCCACGATGTCGAGGATCTCATCGACGATAAGCCCCATCCAACGATCGCCGTCGGAGAAGACCACCATCGCCTGGCGCCCCTCCTTTTGCAGGCTCATGGCGGGGTCGGCGAAAACGAGGGGCATGAGATGGCCGCGGTACTGAAGCAGCAGCCTCCCGCCCGCCTGCTCGATGCGCGCCGCGTCAATTTCCTCAAGACGAGTGACGAGGGACAGGGGGACGGCCTTCGGCATGTCGCTCCCGGCCCGGAAGACCAGCAAGGAGACCGGACCATCCATTTCCTCCTCGATCTTCTGCGGTTCGGGCTCCGGCCGCGCCTCGATCGTCGGAACGGCGCTCTCGGCGTAGTCCTCGAACATACGCACAAGGCCACCCGGCTCGACGATGAGAATGATGCTACCGTCGCCGAGAATGGTGCTGCCGGAAAAGCAGCGCAGGCTGCGAAGCCGCTTGTTCAACGGCTTCACCACGATCTCCTCGGTATGCAGCACAGTATCGACGAGCAGGCCAAAACGTTGGCGGCCGATCTGGATCACGACGATAAAGCCGTCATGCGCTGTGGCCTGATCCTTCGCGGTGAGGCCTAGAAGGGTCGCGAAGGGGATGACAGGGATGAGCTCGTTGCGCTGACGGAACACCAGGGCATCGTTCAGCTTCTCGACGGCGGCATCGCCTTGGCCCGGCCGCACGCGCACCAGTTCCATGATGGACATCTGGGGTATGGCGAAGCGCTGGCCGGCGGCGCCGACTATGAGCGTCGCGACGATTGCCAGCGTCAAAGGCAGCTTGACCACGAAAGTGGTGCCACGCCCGGCTTCCGAACGGACCTCCACGGACCCACCGATCAGATCGATGTTGGTCTTGACGATATCCATGCCAACGCCACGACCGGAGACAGATGTCACGGCCTGCGCCGTCGAAAAGCCGGGATGGAAAATGAACCGCGCGACAGCGGCATCGCCCAGCCGGTCGGCCTCCGCCTCTGTGATAAGCCCGCGCTCGATGGCGATGTGCCTGATGCGCTGGTAGTCGAGCCCCCGGCCATCGTCTGAAACCTCGACAGTGATCGAACCGCTGTCATGGAAAGCCGACAACGTGATGGTGCCGCGCTCGGGCTTGCCTGCCTTGATCCGCGCTGCGGGGACCTCGATCCCGTGATCTGCCGCATTGCGTACCAGCTGCGTCAGCGGATCCTTGACGAACTCGAGCACCTGCCGGTCCAGCTCGGTCTCAGGACCACGCAGCTTAAGATCGATGCTCTTGCCGAGATCGACTGCGAGGTCGCGCAGGATGCGCGGCATCTTCTGCCACACCGTGCCGATAGGCTGCATACGCGCCTTCATGACGCCTTCCTGCAGCTCGACGGTCACATGCGACAGCCGCTGCAGGGGCACCATCAAGGCCGGGTCGTCCTGGCGCCGGGCAAGATCAAGCAGCTGGTTGCGGGTCAGCACCAGTTCCGAGACCATCGTCATCAGATGCTCAAGCACGTCCACTGTCACGCGGATGGTCGGCTGCCGCAGCGATCCCCGGTCGCCATCCGGCGAGGCCTCCACCACGGACGCGACGCGCGCGACCCGCTCGTCCTGCTGAGGCCTCTTCAGGCTTCCTTCGAGTTGATCGATGATATCCCGGTCAGTACCGGGCGGCTCGGCCGCGGTTCGGTCGAGTTCCGCGACGATATGCTTGATACGGTCGATGCTGGCGAGGATGAGCGAGACATCCTCTGGCTGCACCTCGACCTTGCCGTCGCGAAAACGACCAAGCAGAGACTCCGCCGCATGGGCGATCGCCTCCAGGCGCGGCAATCCAAGAAACCCGCACGTACCTTTGATGGTGTGAACGAGGCGAAAAACGTTGCGAAGAACATCAATATCGTTGGGGTCGCGCTCGAAGCGAACGAGCTCGACGTCAACGACGTCGAGATGCTCATTCGTCTCAGTCAGAAACTCACGCAGGAGTTCGTCCATCACGCCAACCCGGACCCTCGCGCCTCAACAGGGCATGCACGCATACTAGCATGCACAGTTTGACGGCCAACGGTTGACGATCGGTTGCGAAAGCTTGGCTCAGACCGCCGGTACGGCCTTCAATGTCACGGTTTCCTCCTCGATGGAGAAGGCGATCTCCATGCCGGCAGCCTTGGCCACCAACCCCGTGTAGAAGGCCTGGATACCATGGGCATCGACGGTACCATCTGCCGAATGCCCGCCAATGAGTTCCTCGGCATGGGTGGGAATGCGCGCGCTACGTCCCGTCGCGGTCAGGAGAAAAGTCGTCGTCTCGTCCGCCCCCTCGACCTTCACGTCGATACGTCCGCCGCGTGGAATGGCGTTTGTGGCGACCAGGACGAGGTTGAGCAGAAGCTTCACCTTGTTCTTGGGCATCAGAACGCGGACCGCTTCCCAGGTGAGCGACAGCTTGTCATCCTGGATAAAGCCTTTCGCCACCTGCTCGGCGTCGCCGAGATCGATGGACGCCCCGGCCGAACCGGCCGCACCGAAGGCAAGACGCGCGAACTGGAGGCGCGCGGATGCCTGCCGCGCGCTCTTGCGAATGAGATCAAGCGCGAATTCCTTCATGGACGCATCGTCCTCGTCCTCAAGCACCTCGAGGCCGTTGACGATCGCGCCGACCGGGCTGATCACATCATGGCAAACACGACTGCACAGCAGAGCAGCAAGATCGAGGGCATCCAACGAGATAGAATTCATCCACAGCTCCGCCCCAGGTCAGAATCACTCGGCTCATACTCCCAGACCCGGTTGATTTTTGATACACCGCCTTGCCGCTCCTTGGAAGCTGGCGGCCGGAATCCCTAGACTAAGATATCACGCGGAACGTTGAGCTTTGGCATTTTGGGGTATGTTTGACGAGCTCTTGGGCGTAGGAGAGCGGGACGCCGGATAAGGTCGTGCCCGGCAGCGTTCGTTCAGTGCGTTGTTCAAAGGCGAAGATTGTGTTGCATATCGACCATAGCGAGCCGGACACGCTCGCGGCCTTCCTCGGCAGGATTGCCATCGCGGCCGGCGCCGCCATTGCGGAAGCATCCCAGGCGAGCCTCCACGTCAACATGAAGGATGACGGAAGCCCCTGCACCGCGGCAGACGAAGCTGCGGAGGCAGCGATCGTGGCCGCACTCCAGCGAGACGCGCCCGCATGCGCCATCGTGTCGGAAGAAAGCGCCGAGGCGGGGCCCCCGCTGGCAACCTCCTTCTTCGTGGTCGATCCGCTGGACGGAACCCGCGATTTCATTGCCGGCGAGACGGATTTCTCCGTGAACATCGCCGCGGTCCGCAACGGCCGCCCCATTGCCGGCGCGGTCTTCGCGCCCCGGCTTGGACAGCTCTATATCGGCGGCACGCGCGCCTATGCGATGACCGTCGCGGCTGGCCGGCCGATGCCGACCGAGGCGCATTGGCTGCCGATCAGGACGCGACCCGCGCCGGCCGATGGGCTGGTTGCGCTGGCGAGCCGCCGTCATGGGGATGCCGAAAGCGAGGCGCTGCTCTCGCGCCTGCCGGTGCGGGCGGTGGAACGGCGCGCCTCTGCGCTGAAATTCTGTCTCGTGGCCAGCGGCCAGGCCGACATCTATCCCCGCTTTGGCCCAACCAAGGAGTGGGACACCGCCGCCGGCGAAGCCATTCTGCTCGCAGCTGGCGGCCGCATGCTCGCGCCCGATGGCAGCCACTTTACCTATGGTCACGCCGAACGCGCCTTCCTCAATGGCGCCTTCATCGCTTTCGGCGACCCCGCGCTCGCCCCGGATGTGCTCCAGCCCACAGCGCGATAATCCGGCCCTACGACAGACATTGTTAAGCATGACTGTCCATGGTTGTGATTCGATCGGCCGCGGTGCTGATGCTGCGCCGATGCGTTGATATGTGCACGAGTGAGGAGAAGCCCATGTCGCGGTTCTACAGCCTGGTGATGGCTGGCTTCGTCGCCACCCTCCTGGCCGTCGCGGGCCATATCCCCAGCGCGGCCGCCCAGGGCGGCGGCTACAGTGGGCCTGGCCAGCAGGCGCCGGAAACGTTCAGCCCGGACGAACTTGTCACATCCGGCCATAAGTTTTTCGGAAATGTCTCGCGTGGTATCGCGCTCACGATCCAGGAGGCCACGCGTCGTTGGGGCCAGCCGAACGGCTACATCCTGGGCCAGGAAGGGTCCGGCGCCTTCTTCGGCGGCCTGCGCTATGGCGAAGGCATCCTCTACACGCGCAACGCCGGGGACCGCCGCGTATTCTGGCAAGGCCCGTCGCTTGGCTTCGACATCGGCGGCGACGGCGCGCGCACGATGATGCTGGTCTACAACCTGCCCGCCGTGGATGCGATCTTTGAGCGGTTTGCCGGCGTGAATGGCTCAGCTTATCTGGTCGCTGGCTTCGGCATGACAGCTCTGACCAACAACGGCATCATCATTGTGCCGATCAAGTCCGGTGTGGGCGCGCGTCTCGGCGTCAACCTCGGCTATGTGAAATTCACGCCCAACGCCACCTGGAACCCGTTCTGACGTGTGCTCCCAGGCCTTGGCCGCCCTTCTCGTGTCCTCTCTCGTATGAAGCGAGCTCTCCGCCTCATGCGGGGCGCCTGGCAATCGCGCCTGTATTGCCAGTTCGTCGGCCAGGTGTTGAAGTGCTCAAAAAACCTGTAGCTGCGATATGCTTGTTGTGCAACCATGGCGTTCATCGACTGCGTCCCTCAGCGGCAAGCGGCGAGGGAAGTTGTCGAGGTCGCAGCGCAATTGACAGAGAGCGTCCGTTTTGTCCGCGCCTGTCGTCAAGAATGTTTTATCCATTTGTTTTTAGCAGATAATCTCACTGAGATATTCGCCTCCGGAACCAGGGATCAACGATGATCGAAATGGCGAAGGTCGAAGCAGCCATGCTCTTCGCCTTGGGCTTCCTGGCCGCTGCCCTGCTGGTGGCGATGCTCCTGCCGGCCTTCAACCGTCGGGCACAGCGGCTGATGAGACGGCGGCTGGAATCGCAACTTCCTTTGACGCGGCAGGAAATTTTCGCGGAACGCGACCATTTGCGCGCTGAGTTCGCCGTAGCCGTACGGCGTCTCGAACGTGAGACGGAGAAGCAACGCTCCCTTTATGCCGCGAGCCAAGCCACGCTGACCGAGCGCAACAAGGTCGTCATCAATCTGGAAGATGCGCTCGCCAAGAGCAATCAGGAGCTGGAAGCCACCAAGAATCTTCTGGCGGAAGCCCGCAACAGCGACGCCAGCGCCGAGATCTACCAGAAGCAGACGATCATCTCCGAGCTCGAGCGCGTATTGCGCGACACCCGTTTCACCGTCACTGAACGGGAGGCGGCGATTGCCGCGCTCGACGCCAAGATTCAAGACCTGATGCTTGAACTCGATCGTCGGCGCATCACTGTCGTTGAGCTCGAAACACGCAATGAGGCTTCAGCCCTGCGCAAGCAGGATGCGGAAAAGCTGGCCGCAAGCGCCCGCGATGAGCTGGGCGCGATGCAGAAACGCGCCGAGACAGCTGAAAAGAAGCTCTCCGCCGAAAAGGAAAAGTCCCAGACCCTCACGCGCAAGGTCTCGGAAATCACGTTGCGGCAGGATAACCAGAGCTCTCTTGTCGAGATGTTCGAAGCCAACGAGATCGAATTTGCGGCCAAGCTGACGGAGGCGACGGTCGCCTCCGCGCGTCTGCGCACCACAATCGAGCAGCGCGAGGCGACAATCGCCCAGGCCGAGGCCCGTATCGCGGAGCTCGAAGCGCAACTTGCCAATCCGCCTGCGCTCGATGCGCCTGCGGTGCCCAGGGCGCGGAAGTCAAAGACGGCGGCCAATGCCGCCATCGGCAACGGAAGCGCCGATGCGGGGCTTGTCACCGAGACCGCGAAGCTGCGTGAGCGCATCGAGGAAATCGGCGATGCATTCCTGACGATCGATCCGCCGAAGCCAAAACCCGCGCCCCGCGCGAAACGGCAAACGCCGACACGCTCCGATGCTCAACAGACGGGGGACAGCGGAACCTGAAGCGCAGCACAGCGGTTATTTCGTGAGAACGAAGCGCCCTGTCGTCATGAACCTTGGCGCGGGAGCTTCGAACGTTTGAATCGAGAACGCCTCCATGCCGCAAAACGGTCCGCAAGCTCGGGCTCATTCCAATTGGTTCGGTCATTTCGCTTCGAAGACAGCACGCCTCGCGGGAAGCCCCGCCGTCTTCGCCGCAGCCTGTATCATCGTGGTTGTTTGGGCCATCTCGGGCCCATTCCTCGGCTTTTCCGAAGTCTGGCAACTGACCATCAACACAGGCACGACCATCATCACATTTCTTATGGTGTTCATCATCCAGAACACCCAGAACCGTGACGCCCAGGCCATGCATATCAAACTGGACGAGTTGATCCGCGCCACGTCCCGTGCCCAGAACTCCCTGCTCGATCTTGAGGAGTTGTCGGAAAAGGAACTGGACGATTTCCGCAATCACTATCAGAAGCTGGCCGAAAAGGCGCGCCGCAGCGGTCTTTCCATCACGGAGGCGTTGGAGCGTGCGGAGCGGCAAGCCGAAGCAGCCGCGTCAGGGGGAACCCAACACGGCAAGCATGCTTCAAGACAAGGCCAGGCTCCGGACGAGGGATGACACCCCTCAGAGCGCCGCCGAATCCTCCGAATTGTCCGCCGCGCCCGTGATGCGATGCTCCACCACGGCGAGGAGTTGCTCCGCCAGGGTATTCGCGTCCGCTCCTGCCGCGTCGAGATAGACATCCGGCGCGACGGGCGCCTCATAGGGCTGGCCGACGCCGGTGAATGTCGCGATGCGCCCTTCGCGCGCGCCGGCATACAGCCCCTTTGGGTCGCGTTCCGCGCAGACCTCCAGTGGCGCATCGACGAAGACTTCTAGGAAGTCACCATCGGCGAAGCGCGCTCGCGCGTTCGCTCGGTCATCGCGGAAGGGCGAGACGAACGCGCAGATGACGATCAGGCCCGCATCGACCATCAGGCGCGCCACCTCGGCGGCGCGCCGCACGTTCTCGGCGCGCGCCGCGGCGTCGAAACCAAGATCGGCGTTGAGCCCCTGCCGCAGGCTATCGCCGTCGAGCACGGCCGTATGGCGGCCCAGCGCGTGGAGCTTCCGTTCGAGCAGATTGGCAATGGTCGATTTGCCCGAACCCGGAAGCCCGGTCAGCCAGATCGTGAGGGGACGCTGGCGCTTCAACGCCGCGCGTGCATCACGATCGACATCGAAGCCGTGGCGATGGACGTTGGTGGCGCCGCGCGCCTCGCGGGCGAGCCCCGCCGCGACCGTGGCATGGGTAAAGCGATCGATCAGGATGAAGGCGCCCGTCGCGCGGTTATCCGCATAGGCGTCGAAAGAAACCGGCATCAGAGTCTCGATCTCGACGCGGCCGATGGCATTGAGGCCGAGCGACACCGCCGGAGCGACGGAAAGGGTCTCAACGTCGAGGGTATGGTCGATGACGCTGATCTTGGCCGGCACCGTCCGCGTGCCGATCTTCAGGAGATAGCTGCGACCGGCAACGGCGAGATCCTCGCCCATCCAGACGATGTCGGCACTGAGCCGGCTCGCGACCGAGGGGCGCTCCCTCGGCGTGACCAGCACGTCGCCGCGCGGCACGTCGATCTCGTCGGCCAGCACCAGCGTCACCGCGTCGCCAGCGGATGCCCGCTCCAGATCACCGTCGAAGGTGACGATCCGGGCGATGGTGCTTTGATGACCGGAGACGGCCGTCACCACAGCGTCCCCCACGGCAATGGTGCCGCCGGCGACCGTGCCGGAGAAACCACGGAAAGACTGGTTTGGCCGGTTCACCCATTGCACGGGAAAGCGAAAGCCAGTCCGCGCGCTCGCCTCCTCCACGTCGACGGTTTCGAGATGACCGAGCAGGGTCGGCCCATCGTACCATGGCGTCGCCGCGCTCGCGGTGGAGATGTTGTCTCCGAAGCGCGCGGAGAGCGGGATCGGGGTGATCGAGGCGAAGCCGAGCCCCTCGGCGAGACTCGCATAATCCGCGGTCAGGGCCCTGAAGCGCGCCTCGTCGTAGCCGACGAGGTCGATCTTGTTGATCGCGACGACGACATGGCGGATGCCCATCAGCGACGCGATGATGCTATGGCGCCGCGTCTGGGTCAGCAGGCCCTTGCGGGCGTCGACGAGAATGATCGCCAGTTCCGCGTTGGACGCGCCGGTGGCCATGTTGCGCGTATATTGCTCGTGGCCGGGCGTGTCAGCCACGATGAAGGAGCGGCGTGGCGTGGAGAAATAGCGATGCGCGACATCAATGGTGATACCCTGCTCGCGCTCCTGCTCCAGCCCATCCACTAGCAGCGCGAAATCCATGTCGCCGCCCGTCGTGCCGACCCGCCGGGAGTCGGCCTCAAGCGCGACGAGCTGGTCGTCGAACACCGCGTGCGTCTCGAACAGCAGACGCCCGATAAGGGTCGACTTGCCGTCGTCGACCGAGCCGCAGGTGATGAAGCGCAGGAGGCCGCGATCGGCCGCCAAAGGTTCGGCGGCGTGCGCCTCGGGTTCACGCGCAAGGGACAGCACACTCATCAGAAATACCCCTCGCGCTTCTTGCGCTCCATGGACGCCTGCCCGTCCTGGTCGATCACGCGGCCCTGGCGTTCGGACACCTTGGAAGCGAGCAATTCGGCGACGATGTCGTCCAGCGTCGTCGCATCGGACGGGATAGCGCCCGTCAGCGGATAGCAGCCGAGCGTGCGGAAGCGGACGCGTTGCAGCTCCGGCTGCTCGCCCGGATCGAGCGGCATGCGCTGATCATCCACCATGATGAGCGCGCCATTGCGCTTCACGACCGGCCGCTCGGCCGCGAAATAGAGCGGCACCACGGGAATGCCCTCGGCGGCGATATATTGCCAGACGTCGAGCTCGGTCCAGTTGGAGAGCGGGAAGACGCGCATCGATTCGCCCGGCCCGATCCGCGTGTTGAACACCCGCCAGAGTTCCGGCCGCTGGCTGCGCGGGTCCCAGGCATGGCTTGCCGTGCGGTGGGAGAAGATGCGCTCCTTCGCCCGGCTCTTCTCCTCGTCCCGGCGTGCGCCGCCGAACGCCGCGTCGAAGCCCCATGTGTCGAGAGCCTGCTTCAGCCCTTCCGTCTTCATGACCTGCGTGTGCACGGCCGACCCCGACCGGAAAGGATCGACGCCGCGCGCGACACCGTCCTGGTTCACGTGAACGATAAGCTCCCAGTCAAGCGCCCTGGCCGTCTCGTCGCGGAAGGCGATCATTTCCCGAAACTTCCATGTCGTATCGACATGAAGGAGCGGAAAAGGCGGCTTGGAGGGGAAGAACGCCTTGCGTGCCAGATGCAGCATCACTGAGGAGTCCTTGCCGATCGAATAAAGCATCACCGGCTTGGCGAATTCGGCGGCGACCTCGCGCATGATGTGGATGGCCTCGGCTTCGAGGCGCTTGAGATGGGGCGACAGCGCCGGTCTGGCCTCACGATCGACGGTGAGAGCAGATAGGACGGCATCACCGGCGGGATCAGCCCGCAAGGGATAGGTCATTGCATCGATCCTGAAGGGGCGCGCCCGGCCAGCCGGGCCGCCTTACTAAGCTTGGCCAGATTGAGCTTGGTCAGATCAGGCTTGGCCGGGTGTCACGCGGAGCCTCGGCCGGTCAGCGGGAGGCCCTGCCTCCACGGCATCGACCGCCGCAGGCTGGTAGTGCCTGTGCACGAATTTGATCGCCCCCTTCTCCAGAGCGGCGATGGTTCCGGGATGGGTGACGTCCAGCGCATCGAAACCGCAGCGATGTAGGGAATTCACCTGGTCCCGCAAGATGTTGCCGATCGCCCGCAGCTCGCCCGCGAAGCCGTGCCGCTCGCGCAGCAGGCGGGCGGTTGAGTAGGAGCGTCCATCGTTGAACTTGGGGAAGGCAAGCGCGATCACCGCGAAGCGGGGAAGGTCAGCCTCGATCTCCTCCAACCCCTCGCCCGGCTGCAACAGCAGCCCGAGCGGTGCGTTGCGGCCGGCGAGCGCGTCCCGCTCGGCGAGATACCGCGTCTTGCTGACGATGACCGAACGATCCGCCGGCACGGCGACATCGTCAGCGAGGGTCTGCCAGGGATCGTCGACGAAGGTTCCGTTCTTGAAGAGAGGCATCAGGCGCTCCTTCTCTCGACGCCAGCTGCGCTGACATGAATGCCGCATTCCACCTTGCCCTGGCCGCGCCAGCGCCCTGCCCGCGGGTCCTCCCCCGGCGCGACCTGGGTCGTGCAAGGCGCGCAGCCGATGGAGGGATAACCCTGCGCTACGAGGGGATGGATGGGCAGATCGTGGGCGCGCATATAGGCTGATATCTCCGGCGCGCCCCAGGACGCGAGCGGCGAGATCTTGATATGCGTGTCGTCGGCCTCGACGACCGCGAGTGCCGTCCGCGTGGTCGCCTGATAGCGCTTGCGGCCGGTGATCCAGGCGGCGAAAGGCACCAGCGCCTCCGCCAGAGGCTCGACCTTGCGCAGGTGACAGCAACGGTCGGGATCGACGTTGAAGAGGGCATGCCAAGGATCTGCCTGTTCCATCACCGCGCGCTGCGGCCCGACGGTGCGCACGTCGGCAAGCCCGAGCCGTGCGACGAGTGTATCGCGATAGGCGAGCGTTTCCGGGAACAGGCGCAGCGTATCGACGAAGACGACGGGCAAATGCCGGTCGATCGCCGCCGCCATGTGGAGCAGCACGGCCGATTCCGCGCCGAAGCTCGACACCAGCGCGAGCTCTCCGGGAAAGCGCGCGATCGCCTCCCTCAACACCGCCTCGGGCGCGAGCTGGCCGATCTCCGCATCGAGCGCCGCGGCGCGGGCGTGATGCTCCCCCTCGATCACAGGACCAGCGCTTGGCCGGATTTGGTCCCCTTTCCCCGGTAGGGAGAGGGACAGGGTGAGGGGAGATGGGCCTTTTCGATCTGGGGACATGTCCCCCTCACCCGCCTGCTTCGCAGACGACCTCTCCCCACCAGGGAGAGGTGAGACAGCGTCGCGTCCGTCATCATCATTTTGCGTCGGCATAGAGCGCCTCCTGGAAAGGCGTCTCGCCGATCCGCCGGAAGCAGGCGAGGAAAGTCTCGTCGGCATTTTCGCGGCGTGTGAGATACGTCTCCACGATCGTCTCGATGGCATCGACCACCTCCGCGGAGGAAAAACCCTTACCGACGATCTCACCGAGGCTCGCATGCTGGTCGCCGGAGCCGCCGAGGGTGATCTGATAGAATTCCTCGCCCTTGCGATCGACGCCGAGAATGCCGATGTGGCCGACGTGGTGGTGGCCGCAGGCGTTGATGCAGCCGGAAATCTTCACCTTGAGATCCCCGATCAGCGTCTGGCGGTCATGGTCGCCGAAGCGCTCGGCGATGCGCTGTGCGAGCGGGATGGAGCGCGCATTGGCGAGCGAGCAATAATCGAGCCCCGGGCAGGCGATGATATCCGATATCAGGCCGGCATTGGGGGTCGCGAGGCCGACCTTCTGCAGAAGCGCGAAGACCTCCGGCAGATCGTCCAGCTTCACATGCGGGAGAACGAGGTTCTGCTCGTGGCTGACGCGCAGCTCGTTGGCCGAATAGCGCTCGGCGATGTCGGCGATTGCCTCCATCTGGTCGGAGGTGACATCGCCGGGCACCGCACCGATCGCCTTCAGCGAGATCGTCACGATGCCGTAGCCCGGCACCTTGTGCGGGACGAGATTGCGCTCCAGGAAGTGCCGCAGCC